>JBBRFN010000051.1:0-19155 GCA_038224265.1 Lysobacterales bacterium | reverse complement strand
CGAGGACAGGTAGGCGGGATAGCCGCCCTCGCCCGGCAGTTCGCCGAAGCGCCCGGAGACCTCGCGCAGGGCTTCCGCCCAGCGGCTGGTGGAGTCGGCCATCAGCGCGACGTCGAGGCCCTGGTCGCGAAACCACTCGGCGACGGTGACAGCGCTGTAGATGCTGGCCTCGCGTGCGGCCACCGGCATGTTGGAGGTGTTGGCCACGATCACCGTGCGCTCCATCAGCGAGCGCCCGCTGCGCGGGTCGGCCAGTTGCGGGAACTCCTCCAGCACGCCGGCGATCTCGTTGCCGCGCTCGCCGCAGCCGAGGTAGACGATCACGTCGGCCGAACAGCCGCGCGCGAGCGCTTCCAGCAGCACGGTCTTGCCGGTGCCGAAGCCGCCGGGGATTGCGGCCTTGCCGCCGAGCGCGACCGGGAACAGCGAATCGAGGATGCGCTGGCCGGTGACCAGTGGCGCGTCCGCCGGCAGCCGCCGGCGCACCGGGCGCGGCGTGCGCACCGGCCAGCGCTGGCGTGCGGCGATCGGGTGACTGGCGCCCGCGGCGTCGCGCACCGCGCACAGCGGATCGACGTCGCTGCACGGGCCCGCGGCGGCGATCCATTCGAGCACGCCTTGCACCGCTGGAGGGCACAGCAGCGGCTGCGGCATCGACTGCCCGCGGCGCAGGTGGCCGAGCAACGCGCCCGGTGCCACTGCGGCACCCGCATCGGCGGCCGCTTCGAATCCGAACGACTGCGGCGGTGCAGCGCGCCCGCCGGCGGCCACGAAGGACTCGTGCACGCCGCCGAGCGGGCGCAGCAGGCCGTCGAACATGCCGCCCAGCAGGTGCGGGCCGAGTTCCACTGCCAGCGGCATGCCGCTGCCCACGATCGGCGTGCCCGGGCGCAGGCCAGTGGTGTCCTCGTAGACCTGAACCACGATTTCGGCGCCGTCGATGCGCACCACCTCGCCCAGCAGACCGTGTTCGCCGACCGCCACCGCCTCGCGCAGCGCGAAGTCGCCCTCGCGATGTGCGCGCAGTACGGGGCCTGAGATCCAGTGCAGGATGGCGCGGCTCATGGCGCGTGCTCCAGCGCGCGCAGCACCGCCGAGGCCACCGCATCGCGGTCGGCGAGCAGGCCGTCGAGGCTCGCGTCCAGCACGTTGCCGCCGCGCGCGATGCGCAGGCCGGCGCGCAGCGCGGGATCGGCGATGCACTCGACCGCCGCGGGCGCGGACGCGGTGGCGGCGTCGAGCTCCGCGGGCGGTGCGCCGGGCGCGTGGCGCAGCAGCCAGGTGCCGCCCGTGCCGTCGAGTTCGTGCGCCGCCCGCGCCAGCGCATTGGCGAGCCACGCGTGCCGCGCCACCGGCTCGCTCCAGCGGCGTTCGAGTTCGCGCGGCAGCGCGGCCCATGCGGCAGCCAGGGCGGCGCTGGCGCGGCCCTGGCGCGCCAGCCGCTCGCGGGTCTGGCGCCGCGCGGTGGCGGCGGCGAGCGCTGCGTCGCGCCGCGCGCGTGCGGCAGCGAGCGCCTCACGCACCCGCGCGCTCGCCTGCGCGCGGGCCTGGGCTCGCAGCGCAGCTGCCTGCGCGTCGGCGGCATCCAGTAGCGCGGCGCGCTGGCGCCGCAGGTCGTCGTCGACCAGCGCAAGCAGCGCGGCCTTGCGTGCTTCGAGGCTCATTCGTCCATCCCCAACTGGCGTCGTGCGGCACCGACCACGGGGTCGGGCAGCGCGTCTGCCCTCGCTGCGGGCAGCACGCAGGGTAGGGCACCTCCGGACGCGCGCGCGGCAGCGAGCACGCTCGGCGGCAGCCGCGCGGCGGTGGCCGCGTCGATCAGCACCAGCTGCGCGCCGGCGCAGGCCGCTTCGAAGGCTGCGCCCACGCCGGCGGCTGACGGCGCGACCATCGCGCGCAAGCCGGCGAGCCGCCAGCCCGCAGCCTCCGCCTCGCCGCCGAAGAACACGATCGCCGCCATCGTCAGCCGAGCCGGTTGAGAATCAGGATCGAGACGATCAGGCCGTAGATCGCGATGCCTTCGGCCAGCCCGATGAAGATCAGCAGGCGGCCGAACAGTTCGGGCTTCTCGACCAGCGCGCCGATCGCCGCGCTGCCCACACGCCCGACCGCCAACCCGGCGCCGATCGACGATGCGGCGGTGGCCAGCGCGGCAGCGGCGAAGGCCCAGGTCGCGGCGGCGTCCAGCGGCGCGCGCGGCGTGCCGTCTTGCGCGAGCGCGAGCGGGGCCAGCACCAGCAGCAGGGTGCCGAGCAGCGCGGCCACGGCGACAGCGCCGAGCAGCAGCCGCAGGTGCGGCGAAAACGGTGGTGCGGACGGTGCGGACATTCAGGCCTCCTGGGGATGGCTCGGGGGCGGCGGCAGCGGCACAAAGACGCGACCGGCGGCCTCGAGGAAGCGGGCGAAGAACTCGAACAGCACCAGCCGGGTCGCCTGGATCGACACCACCAGCGCCTCCAGCAGCAGGATCACGAGGTTGCCGGCGAGCATCGCCAGTGCTGCGCCCAGCGGGTGGCCCGCAGCATCGGCCAACGCGGCGACCGCACTGCCGAGGCCGGCGTGGGCCAATGCGAAGGCGCCGACGCGGGCGAAGGACAGCGTGTTGACGCACAACTGCAGCGTGCGTTCGAGGCATTCGCCGAGGCCGGTGAGCGCTGCTACTGCGCGCCGCGCGTGCAGCGCGTGGCCGAGCGCCATCCACAGCGCGCCGCCGCCGGCCAGCCACAGGGCGCGCGCATCAAGCACCGCGCCGAGCAGGCCGAGCCAGCACAGCGCGGCGCCCGCATCGCGCAGCCACCATTCGCCCAGCGCGCTGCGCCACCACGCGCCGAGCGCCGACAGCGCGAGCCCCAGCGCGAGCAGCGCCGCACCCGCGGCAATCGGCACTGCGAGCACGGTGACCGGGTGCGTGAGCGGATGCAGCCACAGCGCGGGTATCAGGTCCTCGCGTGCGAACACGCTGCCGAACGCGAAGCCGAAGCCGATCGACGCCGCGCCGCCCCACATCAGCAGCCGGCCCAGTGGGTGGCGCCGGCGCAGCCAGGTGCCGACGGCGAGCAGCACCGCCCCCTGGCCCACATCGCCGAACATGTAGCCGAACATCAGCGGCACCACGACGGCCAGCACCGGCGTCGGGTCGGCTTCGTTGCGTCCCGGCACGCCGAAGGCGCGGGCGAACAGCTCGAATGGCCGCGCCCACGCGGGGTTGCGTAACAGCAGCGGCGGCGGCAGTCCGGGCGGCGCTTCGGGATAGTGCAGCAGCGCGCGTGCGCCGCTGGCTTCGAGCGCCGCGCGCAGGGCCGCTCCGCTGGCATCCGAGGTCCATCCGGTGATCCGCGCGAACAGGCCCTCGCTGCCGATCCCGCGCGCCGCGCCAAGCAGCCAGCGCAGGCGCGCGAGGTCCGACAGCACGCCGGCAAGCCCGTGCCGCTGGTCGAGGGCATCGAGCGCTGCGCGCCGCGCGCGTGCTGCTTCGTCGTTGCGCGACAGCGCTGCGTGTCCTGCGGCGAGACTGGCCGGCAGCTCTGCGGCCAACCATTCCGGGGCTGGCCACCAGCGGCCGTGCATGGCCGCGACCTGTGATTGCAGGCGCGCGGCCGCCGGAGCATCGGCGAGCAGCAGCGCGCGCACCGCGTCGTCGGCATCCGGCAGCATGCGGACCAGCGCCGCGGCGCCGAAATCCGGCGCTTGCGCTGCGGGCGACCGTGCGAGTGCTGCCACCAACTGCGGTGCGCAGGTCGCCAGCGCACCCGGACGCAGCGTGCTGCCTGCGTCGCGCAATGCCGCCAGCGCGCCGAGCCAGGCGACGGCGGCTTCGCGCGAGGCATCGAGCGCCTGCAGCGCTGCGATGTCGGGTTCGGCGGCTGCGGCCCACGCGCGCAGTGCGCCCAGCCCACGCGCCAGCGTCGTCGCCGGCGGCTCGGGGACGCGCGACGGCTGCGAGCGATCGCGCGGCCAGTACGCCGCATGGCGCGCCTCCAGCGCTGCGAACTCGCCGAGCCCAGGCTGGGCGGCGAGCAGATCTTGCGGCAGTGCCGTGGCCTGCCGTGCCTCGAGTTCGACCGCGCCGCTGGCGGCCAGTGCCTCCAGCAACAAAGTGGTGTCCTCGCGCGCGACGAGCACTTCGAACCAGCGCGCGGGGCGCGGCCGCATCATGCCGCGGCCTCGCGCGCGGCGCGCGACAGCAGCACGCCGCGCAGGCGTTCGATCTCCAGCGCTTGCAGGGCGACCCATGCGAAGGCGGTCGCGGGACCCGGCGGCGCGCTGTGCAAGAAGCCCAGCAGCCAGTTGTCCAGATCCCCGCGAAGCGGCCAGCCATTGCCAGGAGGCAGCCCGGCGAAGCGTTCGCGGTGCACGGCGAGCGCGTGTCCGAGGCGTGCGAAGGCGGGATCGCTGAGCGCGCCGGCCTCGCGCAGGCGCGCCAGCAGCAGCGCCTGCCATGCGGCGTCGGGATTGCCGTGCCCGCCCGGCAGCGACGCATGCAGCCGGGCGAGGTTGCCATCGGCGCCGTCGACGGCGCCGCTCGCGCGCAGCCGCGGCAGGTCGATCCAGCCAGCACACACCGCCAGCGCGGGCTGCCAGCGCACGGGCAGCCAGCGCGCGAGCGCTGCGACTTCGGCCCGCCACGCCGCGCGCAACGCCGCCTCGATCCGGTGCGGGTCGGAATGCGCATCGATCCCGTCGAGCCAGTGCACCAGAGCGCCATTGCGCGCGGCGGCCAGAGCCGGTGCGAAGGCGCGCAGCGATTCGAGCGCGCGCCAGGTCGCGGGGCCGGCACGCCGCGCGCGGCGGGCGGCGATCCGCGCCAGCGCGTAGTCGAGGTCGCCGTCGGTGCTCACGCCGCGCTTCCGGCCAGATCGGCCGCCACCGCGCGCACGGCGTCCGCGAGCGCGCGCGGATCGACCGTGGCCGCAGCGTCCGGCGTGAGCGTGGCATCGATGCGCGTGATCGCCTCGCGCAGCGCGCTCTCGTGGCGGGTCAGCGCGCGCTGCAGGCGTTCGCCGGCGCGCGCGGCGATGCGCCGCGCATCCTCGCGCGCCTGCACGATCCGCGCCGCGGCCTCGGCGCGCGCGGTGTCCAGGTCGGTACGGGCGCGCGCTTGCGCGTCGAGCACTTCGCCGATCGCGGCTTCCGCCGCGGCGCCCTCCTCGTCCGCCGTCGCGTGCTGCATCGGCGCTCCCGGCCGGCGCCCCGCGGCGCCACTGCCGCAAGCCTAGCCCGCAGGGCGGCGCAGGCCTTGATCGAGGTCAATGGTCCGCGGCATCGCGATGCTGCGGCCCGGCAGCGGGTCGGTCGCGCAGGCCGCCGAGGCTTGCGGCGCGCGCGAGTTGTTCAGCGGCTCGCCCGGTGCGCGCCGGACATACCGGCTCCCACGGCGAGCAAGCGCTTTTCCCGACAACCGGGCAAGCCCGAGAACCACCGCTCACGACTCACGAGCAACCCAAGCCCGCCTTCCCATTCGCCATTCGCTGCTCCCTCACACCAATGGCGCAAACAACGCATCCAGATCTTCCTGCGCAAAGTCCAGCGCGCCGCTGCTGCCGCCATCGAGCACCGCTTGCGCCAGCTCGCTCTTGCGCTGCTGCAGAGCCTGGATGCGTTCTTCCACGGTGCCAGCGCAGATCAGTTTGTAGACGAACACGGGTTTGTCCTGGCCGATGCGGTGCGCGCGGTCGGTGGCTTGCAGTTCGGCGGCCGGGTTCCACCACGGGTCGTAGTGGATCACGGTATCGGCGGCGGTCAGGTTCAGGCCGGTGCCACCGGCCTTGAGCGACAGCAGGAACAGCGGCACGTCGCCGCGCGAGAAACGCTGGATCGGCGTTTCGCGGTCGACCGTCGCGCCATCCAGACGCACGTAGCGCCAGTGGTGTTCGAGCAGGTGCTGCTCGATCAGGTCGAGCATGCTGGTGAACTGCGAGAACAGCAGGATGCGCCGGCCATCGGCGATCAGCGGCTCGAGCATCTCGATCAGGGCGTCGAGCTTGGCCGATTGTTCGATCTCGGCGGCGCGCTCGAGTTTGACCAGGCGCGGATCGCAGCACACCTGGCGCAGCTTGAGCAGGGCATCGATCACCACGATCCCGGATCGGGCCAGGCCGCGCGCGGCGACCGCGTCGCGCACCCGCTCATGCATGGCCAGGCGCAGCGTTTCGTACAACTCGCGCTGGCGGCCCTCCAGTTCGACCCGCTGCACGATCACGGTCTTCGGCGGCAGTTCGCGCGCAACCTGCGACTTGGTCCGGCGCAGCACGAACGGCGCGATGCGGCGGTTCAGTCGCGCCTGCTGTTCGGCATCGCCGTGTTTTTCGATCGGCGTGCGGTAGTGGCGCGCGAAACCGCGCTCGCTGCCGAGCAGGCCCGGCAGCACCAGATCGAACTGCGACCACAGCTCGCCGAGGTGGTTCTCCAGCGGCGTGCCGGTGACCGCAAGTTTGCGCTGCGCGTTGATATCGCGCGCCGCCTGCGCGGTTTTCGCCTTCGCGTTCTTGATCGCCTGTGCTTCGTCGAATACCGCCAGATCGAAGAGCTGCTGGGCGAGGATGTCGCGGTCGCGCGCCAGCAGCGCGTAGCTGGTCACCACCAGATGCGATTCCGGGATGCGCGGATACAGCGCCTCGCGCTCGGCGCCGCGCAGCACCAGCACCTTCAACTGCGGCACGAAGCGTTCGGCCTGCTCGCGCCAGTTGAGCAGCACCGAGGTCGGGCATACCACCAGCGTCGGTGCCACCGTCGGATTCGCAAGACGACGCGCCCACACGTGGGCGAGCACCTGCACGGTCTTGCCCAGGCCCATGTCGTCGGCCAGCACGCCGCCGATGCCGGCCGCGGCGAGGAAGTCGAGCCACTGCAGGCCGTCGCGCTGGTAGTCGCGCAGCTGCGCAGCGAAGCCTGCGGGCACATCGGGCAGCGCTGCATCGGGTGACGGCTTGAGTTGGGCCAGCGCGGTACGCAGGCGTTCGCGCGTGCGCGGATCGAGTGCGATGCCGGCGTCGTCGAGCTCGGCGACTGCGGTGACCGCCGCGCGCGGCACGCGCAACTTGCCGCGCTTGGGATTGGCGTCGTCGAGCCATTCCATCAGTGGGGCAACCAGCGCCCGCACCCGTGCGCGTGCCAGCGGCAGGCGCCGGCGTTCGTCGATAGGCGCGTACCACACGCCCTCGTTGCCGTCGTCGTCGCGCGGCAGGCTGCGATCGCTCAGTGCCTTGAGCAGGATCGGCAGCAGCGCGATGCGCTCGCCATCGACGGTTACGCTGAGCTCGAGATCGAACCAGCCGCTGGCGCCGTCGCCGGACAGGCGCGCCGACCACTCGCCGGGCGCATCCAGCAACTCGAGCGGAAACTCCGGCGAGAAATCGACCCGGAATCCGGCGCTGCGCAGCGCCGGCACGGTATCGAGCAGCACCTCGGCGCGGTCGAGCCTGCCACCGGCCACCACATAGTGCGAAGCGCGCAGTCGACCGCTGGAGACCACCATCGCCTCACGACTGTTGGTGGCGGTGATCAGACCCGCACGGCGCAGCGCGGCAGCGGCCTCGCGTTCGCGCGCGACGTCGCGCTCGACAGTAACGGGGCGTCCGTCGAGCACCCGGTTCTCGCGCCGCGACAGCGACTCGGCCGGCAGCGCGATGCCGCCGTAGTCGAATCCGAATTCCGCATAGACCACGTTTTCATAGGCGCGGTTGGGTGCCTCGACCGGGCGCTTGAGTGCGAGGTTCAACAGACGCAGGGTCGGTACCGGATCGAGCTTCCAGACTTCGGGCGCATCCAGCTTGATCGGTGCCGGCATCCCGGCGAGCTGTGGCAGATCGGCCCATTGGCTGGCGATGCTGGCGGTGTGCTCAGGACGCAGGGCCGGCGCATCGAGTGCGGCCAGTAGCGCGACCGGCGTGCTCAGCAGCGGGCCGATGCGCGCCTCGGTCTCGTCGACATACCAAAGGCCCTCGGCGCGCGCGACCTGTCGGCCCGGCACCGAGGTGGCTTCCAGTCGCTGGCTGCCATCGGACAGCACATGCCAGCGCCACTCGACCGGCTGCGCCTCGCCCAGGCCAAGTGCCGGCGCGGTGCTGCGCTTGAAGTGGCAGCGCTGGGTGGCGAGCAAATCGCGCAACAGGCGCTCGCCGCGGCGGCCCTCGAGCGAGAATCCGTGGCTGCCCTGGTGATAAGCGCCCGTCATCAGCAGCACACGCGCCATCAAATCGTGCTGGTGGTCGTCGAGCAGCGGGCCCCACTCGCGCGCGCTCATCGCACCAGCGGCAAACGGCAACGGCTCGCCCAGTTGCCCGCCGGGCAGGCGCTTGAGCCAGGTCGGTCGCACGCGCAGCACCGGGATCGGCGCCGAATCCGTGGCCGCATCGATCACGAACACCAGCACCTGCTCGCCAGCGGTACCGCTGCTCGCGCGGGTGTCTTCGCCGAGCATCGCCACGCGTTCGAACCAGCGCGTCCATGGCTCGAGTGCGGCCGGATCCTCGGCGATCGGTGCGCTGCGCTCGGCATCGTCCTCGAGTCGATGCAGCACCGCCGCGGCGTGCTTGCAGCGATTGCCAACCGCGCACGTGCACGTGGTGCCCAGCCGCAGCTGGCGCTCGTTCAAGCCCACCAGCAGCTCGACGGCGAAGGGTTCGCCCTCGCTGCTGGCGACCTCGGCCTGGATGCGCAGTTCCTGCGCCTCGGGCACGATCTCGGTCGACAGCACGTCGCCCTGTGCTGCGTATTCCATGCCGCGATCGAGGGCGCTGCGCGTGAATTCGCGCCGCCACGGCGAGGTCAGCAGACGTTGCAGTTGCGCGGTTCCGTCCATCGCGTACCTGGAAGACACAGGGTCACCCATCATCGCGCAGTTCGAGCGGTTCCGCGAGTCGCTCGCGCCGCCCGCGGTTCAGGCACGCGCCACCCGCAGCGCCAGCACGAAGGCAATGCCCAGCAGCAGGGTCGACAGCATGAATGCAGCGCCCGGCAGCGCGAGCAGCGCGTCGGGCGCGATTGCCGCGGCAAACATGTGGGTGAACAGCCACGGCGCGAAGATGCCCGCCACCGCCACCACGCTCGCGACTGAACCCTGCAGGCGACCTTGCTGGTCGTCGGGCACCCGACGGCTGAGCAGCGACTGCGTTGAAGGTCCTGCCAAACCCCACAATGCCAGCAGCGGGACGCCAAGCAGGAACAGCGTGCCCTGCTGCGCCAGGCCCATGATCGCAAAGCCGCTCATGCCGAACAGCAGGCCCGCCAGCAGGGTGCGTCGCTCGCCGAAACGCGGCACCACGCGCTTGACCAGCACGAACTGCACCAGCACGTTGGACAAGCCGACCAGGGCCAGTACCAGCCCGACCTTCTGCTCACCCCAGCCGTAGCGGTAGTCGGTGTAGAGCACGAAGGTTGAGGGCAGGGCGTAGTGGGCGAGGTTGGAGGTGAATGCGAGCAGGGCAAGCCCGAACAGGCGCGGAAAGCTGCGCAGCATCAGCAGCGCGCCCACCGGATTGGCGCGGCGCCAGTTGATCCGCGCGCTGCGCTTTTCGCGCGGCAAGGACTCCGGCAGGATGAAAAAACCGTACGCGAAGTTGAGCAAGGCAAGTCCTGCGGCCACCCAGAACGGCAGGCGGATGTCGATGCCACCGAGCAAGCCGCCCAGCGCCGGCCCCAGCACGAAGCCGAGCCCGAACGCGCCACCGAGGATGCCGAATGCGCCGGCGCGGCGATCGGCGGGCGTCACATCCGCGATATAGGCGTTGGCAGTGCTCACGCTGGCGGCGGTAACGCCGGCGAGTACGCGGCCGAGGAACAGCAGCGGCAGCGTATTGGCCAGCGCCATCAGGATGAAGTCGAGCCCCAGTCCCAGGTTCGACAGCAGGATCACCGGGCGCCGGCCGAAGCGATCCGACAACGCACCCTGGATCGGCGAGCACACGAACTGCGCGATGGCGAACAGGGTGCCGAAAATGCCGACCCACACCGCGGCCTGCGCATAGTCGCCGCCGACGAAGTCGCGGATCAGCTGCGGCAGCACCGGGATCACCACCCCGAAGGCCAGCATGTCCAGCAGCACGGTGACGAACACGAACGCCACGGCGGCCTTGCGCGGTCCAACCAGTGGCGAAGAAACCGCGGGAGTGCTCACTCGGGAAAAGCCGACGTCGTTGATCGACGAGCCTAGCAGTTTCGCCGCGGTTGTTATCCTTCGGAACTGCAGCGGTTGCTGCCACGAATCGCCGGCAGCAACCGTTTCACCTGTGGGAGCCGGCATGCCGGCGACTGCAGCGATCGGGGTGTTGCGCCATCGCCGCCATGGCGGCTCCCACAAGGAGAGTCGGTGCTTGCCGCCGATGCGCGGCGCTTGCAAGGAGAATCGGTGCTTGCCGCCGATGGGCGGCGCTTGGTGTTGGCCCAGGGTCACTGCCGCACCGTGGGACTCCGCTGTCACCGCGGTCGCCGCCGATGCGCGGCATTCGTGCTGCCTTGTGGGAGCCGGCATGCCGGCGACTGCAGCGATCGGGGTGTTGCGCGATCGCCGCAATCGCCGCCATCCCCTACCAGGCGTACTCGACCACGTAGCGCACCTTCGCCTCGCCATCGGCCGCGATATCGAGTGCAAAGTCGATGGTCGCCGCGTCGTGTTTCACGAACGGCTGGCTGTTGCTGACGATGCGCCAGTCGCTCCACCGATACAGATACTCGCGCACCACGACCTTGGCCGCTGCCAGCTTGCGGTTGCGTACGCTGACCTCGATCGTCTCGGTGATCTTGCGCGCCGTTGCATCGAAGGCGAAGCTCACCTGCTTGCGCTCGCCGACCACATCGAAGGCGTTGCCGAGCTTGATCACCAGCGTCTCGTTGCGCGGCGTGTGCTTGATCAGGTCTTCGCCGATGAACTCCAGCGCGCCGTCGACGCTGGCCTGGTTGACCCGCACGCGGCCGGCCGGC
Source organism: Lysobacterales bacterium (assembly GCA_038224265.1). Taxonomy (GTDB): domain Bacteria; phylum Pseudomonadota; class Gammaproteobacteria; order Xanthomonadales; family Ahniellaceae; genus UBA4656. The sequence continues at coordinate 8,238 of JBBRFN010000051.1, read as the reverse complement.
AGCGGCATGCCGAGCCGGTTGGCCTGCTTGTTGTCGAACTCCAGATACGCACCGACCGTGCCCTCACTGGTAGCGCCGTAGCTCTGGTCGCTGATCGGCGCGGACCATTGCCCCCATGGCAGTGGGCTGCCGGTGAATACCAGCTGGCGCTTGCAGCCCACCCCGGCGGCGGCCGGAAACAGCTCCAGCTGCTTGGTCGACTGGTCGGGCAGGTCGGTGCGCCGACCGAGCGTGTACAGGTGGTATTCGAACAGCTGCGATTCGGCGAATCCGCTGGTATCGGCCTCGGCGACCGAGCGCATCGCCTTGGCCATCATCATCGTCGGCTGTAGTGCCGAGGGCGCGCGATTGACATCGCCGGCAACCAGCTTGAGCTGCGCGTTCGGAAAACTGCCGCCGCTCTGGTTGACCACGGTGACCCACGCGGCCAGATCCATCGCGCAGGCGGCATCGTCGCCGCGCAGGGTCACGTTGTAGTCGGCCCACCACGTCATGCCCTGGGTCTGGTAGGCGACCTCGGTTTGATGCACACCGCCCTTCTTCGCATCGATCAGCCACACCAGGGTCGGCTGGGTGATCAGGCCGCCGGGCAGGCTGGGAAACTCCACATTGCTCCAGTTGCCGATGGTCAGCACTTCACCGCCGGGTTTCTGCAGGATCAGCCCGCCGGTGGCCGACAGCAGGCGACCGCTGACGCGCTCGAGCGCATCGCCGCGTTGCTGCTCGACGGTGATGTTCTGACCGATGTAGCGCTCGATGAGTTTCTGCTGGCTGACCAGGTCGAACTGGAAGTTCTGCTCGATCACCCGCGTGCCGGCCGGATCGGTGCGCGAGCTGAACGCGACGGTCGTCGGATCGATGCGCTTGGCTACGTCGGAGAAGCGGATCGTGCTCGCGCCGCTGGACAGCGTCATGGCCCGCGCATCGCGCACCAGCGCATAGCCGGGCAGTGCCATGCCGTAGCCTGCAAGTCCCTCGACGGTGATCTGGCCGGGCACGGCCGAGCTGTAGACGGTCAGCGCGTAGTCGGGAGCTTCGGCGGCGGCAGTGGTGGTCATGGTGGCGATGGCCAGGGCAAGAAAGTGGCGGCGCATGGTGGGTCCTCGGTCGGGGCATCGATCCGTACAACGCACCTTAGCGCGCGTCGGGGTTGGCCATCTGCGCGGTGCAGCACCCAGTCATCGATGCAATCACCACGCAGTGCGGCTTGCCCCGACCTGCATGACGGCTTGCCGAAGGTGCCGCTTAGGGAATCAACCAGGTCGACATCCAGCCGCCGGCGGTGCGGCTGAATCCCGCACGCCGCTGTCCACTCGCGGCCAAAAACAGCCACTCGATGGCCTGTACTTGAACCACCACCACCGCGAAATGCGCGCGGCCGGATTCGGTGGCCTCGACGGCGGGTCGCCCGCTCTCGAGTTGCGCTGGCAGGCCGGAGGTCGGCGCGGCGCTCGGAGTACCCGGTGCGCCGATGGTCAGATAGCAGCGGCGCGACATCGGGCTGGTCGACAGCCACGCCGCGTCGCACTCGGCATCGTCGACCTGCACGTGGGCGATCCCGCGCACGCGTACCTGCACGCTGTCGCCGTAGAACAACAGGCAGACCCGATCGTCGTGCAGCAGCTGACCAAGCTTGGCGCTGCGGCGGTCGGTATGAAAGCGCAGCCGGCCCGCCGCGCGATCGGCGTGCCGCAGCACTACCGTGCGCGCATCCGCACCGTCTTCACCCACCGTGGCCACCGTGCAGTTGTGGAATGCGTGGTTGCGCCGTGTCGCGCCGCGCACCAGGCGCGACCACGCGTCGTCCCACACCGCTTCCAGCGTGGTGGGTGCTGCGTGGCTGCTGGGGTTCTCCACGTCGCGTGGGTGAACGTCGTTCATCGCGCGATCACCATACGCGGCAAAACGCCGCTTTCAGGTAGCGGCTCTCGGGCACGTGCGCGAGCCATGGGTGGTCGGGACCGGCGCCGCTGACTCGCAGCACCTGCAGGGTGCGGTTGGCGTAGAACGCCGCGCGGCGCAGCATGTCGAGGAACTGCTCCTCGCTGACCAGACCCGTGCACGAGCAGCTGAGCAGGATCCCGCCGGGCGCGACCGCACCCATCGCCAGCTTGTTCATGTCGAGGTATTTCTTCAGCGCCGGGATCACCTGCTCGCGATCGCGGGTCATCTTGGCGGGATCCAGGATCACCACGTCGTACAGCTCGCGCTTGCCGACGGCGACTTCGCGCAGCCACGGAAAGATGTCGGCCTGCACGAAGCGCACGCGGGCCTTGTTGAGCTTGGCGTTGCCCTCGGCGATCTGCAGGATTTCCTCGTCGAGGTCGATGCCGGTGACGTCCTCGGCGCCCCCGATGGTCTTGGCGGTAATCCCGAAACCACCGGAATTGCAGCACAGATCGAGCACCCGCTTGCCGGCAGTGAACTCGCTGAGCAGCTTGCGGTTGTCGCGCTGGTCGGCGAAGAACCCGGTCTTGTGGCCGCTGCCGGGGGCGGCACGAAAGCGCACGCCGTGCTCGCTGATGATGGTCGGCGTCGGTGCCTCGGGCGGCTTGCAGTCGAAGCTCTCCTGCTTCTGCACGTGCGCCTCGGCGAACCAGTAGTGATGGGCGTCGGGAAAATGCGTCGCCAGCGCTGCGCGTACCTGATCGCGAACCCGCCACATGCCGGCCGAGAAGTATTCGATCACCAGCGTATCGCCGAAGCGGTCTACCACCAGTCCCGACAAACCGTCGCCCTCGGAATGCACCAGCCGATAGGCGTCGGTGATCCGGTCGAGGCCGAGCAGTTCGCGGCGCAGGCCGACGGCATCGGCGATCTTGCGCGCGAAGAAGTTCGCGTCGATCGCCTCATCCGGGTCGGCGCTGAGCACGCGCAGCGCGATCCGCGAGTGGCCGTTGTAGAAGCCGCGCCCGGCCCAGGTGCCGTCGCGGTCGACGATCTCGACCACGCTGCCGGGCTTGGGCCGTGGCTCGGGCTTGTCGACCATCTTCTGGAAGATCCACGGATGGTTGGAGCGCCGTTCGATCTTCAGGTGCACGGTCTGGGTGCTGTCGCTCATTGAATGCTCGTGGTGGCGATCTGTCGGGAATCCCGCACTTATAACCAAAACCGGGCCTGTGGTGTCGTTTGGCGTCGGCGATTGGGAGACTGGCCATGCCCGGCACAGCGGTGGATGTCTGCACCTCCACTGCCCGGAACTGCCCATGAATTCGACCGACGCGTTGTACCGCAAGGCGCTCGAAACCGCCGACGCGCCCGTGCTGCGCGACACCATCGCCGCCGTTGCCGCCGACCCGGCAGCGTTCGGGCGACTGTTTTATCAACGCCTGTTCGACCGCGCGCCAGCGGTGCGTTCGATGTTTCCGATCGACACTGCCTCGCAGGAGCTCAAGCTGGCCGATACCTTGCTGGTCCTGGCCGGGCATCTGCACGACCTGGGCGAGCTGACGATCGCGCTGCGCGAGTTGGGCGAACGGCACCGCCGCTATGGGGCAGAGACCGCCCACTATCAGGCGGTGGGCAATGTGCTGATCGAGACGCTCGCCGAGATCAACGGTCCGCGCTTCGATGCGCGGGCGCGCAAAGCCTGGGTGAGCCTGTACCGCTGGACGGTGTCGGCAATGGAACCTGCTGCGGTTTTGTAGACACTCTGTTCGGGGTCAACCCTCCATCGCTGCATAGAGGCGCGCACCATCGGTCGCCGACAAGGTCGGCTCCTACAGCGAGGCGCGGGTCGGGTCGTGGAGCTCCAGCGAGCGCAGCATCACGCCGGCCTGGGTGCGGTTGCGCACGCCCAGGCGCTCGAAGATCGACGACAGGTGCGCCTTGACAGTGCGCTCCTGCACGCCGAGCGCATCGGCGATCTGCTTGTTGAGCTTGCCCTCGGCCACCAGCGCCAGCACCCGGAACTGCTGCGGGGTCAGTGCCGCCAGCCGGGCCGCCAGATCGCGATCGCTGGCCGCGCTGCTCGCGGTCAGCGCCTCGCTGCGCGCGGGCGGCACGTAGGTGCGGCAATCCAGTACGCAGGCCACCGCGCGCTTGAGTTCGCCAAGGTCGGCGCTCTTGGAGATGAACCCGGCAGCGCCATGATCCAGCGCGCGCCGGATCGTGGCCGGGTCGTCGTGGGCCGAGATCATCGCCACCGCGACGCTGGGAAACTCCGCGCGGATTGCGGCCAGACCCACCAGTCCGTGGTTGCCCGGCATGTGCAGGTCGAGCAGCAACAGGTCGGTATCGGTGTGCGCTGCAAGATCGGCGCGCGCGCTTGCGAGGTCCTCGGCCTCCGACAGCAATGCACCGGGCACGATCTCGCGCACTGCCTGGGCGAGCGCGCGGCGGAACAGCGGGTGGTCGTCGGCGATCACGATCCGGGTCATCGCACAATGCTAACCGGTCGGCATTGGCGCGATGCGCGGCAATTGCCCGGAGCCTCAATGGTACGGACGTCCACTGGCGGCACCCGCGCGTGCTGCTAGCGTGCACGGATGCTCGGAGCCGCCCCCATGCGCATCATCATTGCCTGTCTTTCGCTACTCTCGGTGAGTGCGTGCGCACCGCGCGACGCGATCCGGCCCATGATCGACGAGTTCACCCGCGAGATCCGACAGACCCGCCACGATGGCGCCGATGACCTGCTCACCGCAGGCATGGCGCTGGACGGGCTGCGCGGTGCGGCGCCGGGCTTCGCCGATCCAGCCCTGCCGACGCCGGCCGAGCTCAGGCGCCGCGCGATCTGGACCAACTGGCGCGGCATCGTCGATCTGTCGCCTGCCGGCGGCTTCGGCAGTCTTTATGGCAGCGCGCTCAAGGTCGATGGCCGCGAATTCGCGACATTGGCGCAAGTGCCGGGCGCCAGTGCGCCGCACCGCGTGCTGGCGCAGATTCCAGACGCCTTCGATCGCCGCGCGCGCTGCCTGCTGGTCGCCCCGGTATCGGGCTCGCGCGGGGTCTATGGCACGATCGGCTTCGCCGGATCATGGGCCCTGCCGCGCGGTTGCGCGGTGGTCTACACCGATAAGGGCCTCGGCACCGATCTGTACGATCTCGATTCGGCAACCGGGGTGGCCCTTGACGGCACCCGCAGCGACCGCGGCGAGTTGGCCTTCGCGCCGACCGCCACGGCGGGCGCCGCGCCGCATCGGGTAGCTTTCCGCCACGCGCATTCACGCGACAATCCAGAAGCCCACTGGGGCGCCCAGACGCTGCAGGCCATGCGTTTCGGGCTGCACGCGCTGGATCTGGCGTTCCCCTCGCTTGCGCCGTTCACCCCGGAGAACACGCGGATCATTGCCGCGGGTCTTTCCAATGGCGGTGGAGCCGTACTGCGTGCCGCGGAGCTACCCGGCGGCGAGGCCTTCGACGCGGTGGTTGCCGCGGCCCCCAATATCACCGCGCCCGGCACCCGCCACCTGTTCGACTTCGCACTGGATGCAGCGCTCTACCAGCCCTGCCTGTTCGCCGATCCGGCGTTCGAAGGCGCGCCCGGCGTGCTCGCGCCGGCCGCACTGCATGCCGCGGCCGTCGCGCGCTGCGCCAGCCTTGCAGGCATCGGACTGCTGCGCGGTGCAGACCCGGTCGTGCAGGCTCGCGAAGCGCTGGCCGTGCTGCGCGCAAACGGTTGGGAAGACTTGCCGCTGCAGTTGGCGGCGTTTCACAGCGGGCTGGACCTTTGGCGGGCGCTGGTGGCGACCTACAGTCAGGCCTACACCCGCGCATCGTTGGCGCAGCCGGTATGCGGCTACGCGTTTTCCGCCGTCGACGCCAATGGCAATCCGCGCGCGAGCACCGCGCTCGAGCGCGCCGCATGGTGGGCAGACGGCAACGGCATCGGACCGGGAATCGGGATCGCGCTGCTCGATGAACTGGCGCAAGGCGAGGATCGCGCTTTCCCGGCGCTCGACTGCGTGCGCCGCCTGCGCTTCGGCGAGGGCGCGCAGGCGACTGCGTTGGCGCAGGGAATCGACCAGACCCTGGCGACTGCAGTGCCGCGGACGTCGCGGGTACTGGTCGTGCATGGCGCCAACGACGGTCTGGTGCCAGCGGCATTCACCTCGCGCGCGTGGACGGCCGCCGTGCGCACGAACGCGCCCGGCGTGGCGCTGCGCTACTGGGAGCCAAACCACGTGCAGCACTTCGACGCCTTTCTCGGTGCACCGGCGTTTGCAGGCCGCATGCTGCCACTGATGGCCTACGCCCATCAGGCCCTCGACCTCGCATGGCGCAGCGTGCTCGACGACAGCGCGCTGCCGGCAGCGTTGCCGGTGGCGAACCGGGTGCCGGCGGCAGGCACAGCGCTCACTGCCGCCGACATCGGTGCTCTGGTGCGCTGACGGCGCGCGCCAACGGCCAATAACCGATCCGGGGTCGGCGCAACCACCCAGCCGCCGGATTCCGCTGAACAACGATTTGGAACTCAGCGGCACCGTTCCGCCAATCCCTTCGGCAGGCAGGCGTCAGCGATTTCAACGACGCGAACTGACGACATCGCGTTCCATGTGAGTTGGCCGGGTCACGCCGGGCGCTGCCCTGCGCGGCGTGCACCAACGACCTCGGTCGCTGCGACGAATCGCTGACCCGCGGCAGCATCTTCTGGGCACGAAGCCCCGGATCATGTGTCGAGATTCCGGCACAGAGCCAACAAACCCTTCCGGCGAGGTCATCAAAAGTCACTTTTCCGTCGCTTTCGTGCGATCGGAAGCAGCCAGAATGCCCGCGCCGTCACGAATACCGTGGCCGTCGACCTCGCAGGGGAGAGGTTTTACCGCGTCTGCACAGTGGTCTCGACGGATCACTGGCGTTTTTCCGGCTTGGGCACTGCTCTTGCAAACCAGTCCCGGTCGGAGCCCATGTTGGGGGCGATGGCGCGTTGTTTGGGGTGCGTCAGGCACCCGTTGTCGGTCCGGAACCCAATCTCCGGCCCGCACGACAGGACCTGGCGCTGTTGCCGACCCACGTCATCTGGCGTGGCGGCCCAATTCACAGTTGGAGTGACAGTCATGAGCATTTGGACGCCGCGAACGCGGGGCAACACCACGGGGGCCGCGGTCCTCAACACCTCGAGCAGTCCATGGGCCCCGCTGTTGGCGCTGGTCCTGCTGCTGATGGGGTCGGCGAGTGCGCAGGCGCAGAGCTGGACCACCGCGCCTGAAGCCAGCGCGACTACCGCCGAAGACACGCCGTACCCCTACTCGACGAATATCGTCGTGAGCGGCACGCCGGGCGCCCCGCCGACTATCGTGAAGTCCTCGGGCAACCAGACCGTCGTGCCCAATGACAACATCGTGTTGGGCACCTGGAGCGAGGGGCCTGCTGGCACCTTCACCCGTTCGATGACGGTGACCCCGGCAGCCGATCGCAACACGCTGCGCGACAACTCCAACGCGCCGGTCACGATCACCCTGACCCTGGTCGCCCCGGGCAACCCGCAGCGCAGCACCGAGCTGACCATTACCGAGGTCAACGACGCGCCCGTCGCCGCCAATGACGCGCTGTCCGCAGTCAATGAGGACTCCGGCCTGCGCGTCATCGCCGCATCCAGCCTGCTTTCCAACGACAACGCAGGCCCGCTGGAATCCGGCTACCAGACGATCAGCGTCACTTCCGTCAGCGCCCCGGTCGGCGGCACGGTCGCGCTCAACGGCAGCAATGTGGAGTTCACGCCGGCAGCCAACTTCAATGGCGCCGCGAGCTTCACCTACCAGATCACCGACACCGGCTCGCCGGCGCTGACGTCTACGGCGACGGTCAGCTTCACGATCAATCCGGTCAACGACGCACCGGTCGCCGTAAGCGACAGTTTTAGCGTAAACGAGGATGACACGCTGAGCATCTCGGGCTGCGGCCCGGGGATCAAAGGCACGGGTGGCAAGGGTGCACCGTCTTGCGTGCTTGGCAACGACAGCGACATTGACGGTGACGGGCTCACGGTGGTTCTTGTCGCGAACACGTCGAACGGTACTCTCAGCATCGCGCCTGACGGCAGCTTCACCTATACGCCGAGCGCCAACTTCAATGGCGCCGACAGCTTCACCTATCGTGCGAGCGACGGCAGCCTGACCTCGAATATCGCGACAGTGACGATCGCTGTCTTTGCACTCAACGACGCCCCGGTGGTGAACGACCAGTCGTTCTCGGTTGCTGAGAACGCAGCGAACGGTGCCACGGTGGGCACGGTATTGGCGAGCGACGTCGACGCCGGCGACACGCTGAGCTACGCGTTGAGCGCAGGTCCGTTTG
>JBBRFN010000050.1:0-19233 GCA_038224265.1 Lysobacterales bacterium | reverse complement strand
TGTCGGATACGCTGGCGACTTTCGGTGGCAGCATTTCGGCCGAACACGGCATCGGTCTGGTCAAGAAGGACTATCTGCTGGGTACCCGCAGCAGCGCCGAGGTCGCGATCATGCGCGGCATCAAGCAGGTGCTGGATCCGCAGGGAATCCTGAATCCCGGCAAGGTCTTCGACTGACGCGGCGCATCGCGCGCGTGCTTGCAGCGCGGCAATCCGGCCGCTTGCGCCGTTATTCGCCATGTGGCCGGAAGCGCAGCCCGACTCCGGCTTCGGTAAACAGGTACTTCGGCTCGCTGGCCGAGTCGTGCAGGCGCAGGCGCAAGCGGCCGACCAGCACGCGCAGCGCCTGGGTGTCGCCGCCTTCGTCGTTGCCCCAGATCTCTCGGATCAGCTGCGGCTGCGTCACCACGCGCCCGGCATGGCGCAACAGGATCGCCAGCAGGCTGAACTCGCGCCGCGACAGTTGTACCGGCGCGCCGGCGCGCGAGACCTCGCGGCGCACCAGGTCGACGTGCAGGTCGCCGTCGTCGTACACCGGCTCGACCTGATCGTCGGTGGCACTACGGCGCAACAGTGAGCGCACTCGGGCCATGAACTCCGGTACGCCGAACGGTTTGGTCACGTAGTCGTTGGCGCCCAAATCCAGAAGCTTTACCTTTTCCGCCTCGTGCGAGCGCACCGAAAGCACGATCACGGGCACCCGCGACACCGCGCGGATCTCACGCAGCACCTCGGCACCGTCGCGATCAGGCAAGCCCAGATCGAGGATCACCAGGTCCACCGGCTGCACCGCGAACGTCGCCAGCGCCTGTTCCGCGCTTTCGGCTTCGAGCACGCGATAGCCCTGCGCGCGCAGGCCGATTTCGAGAAAGCGGCGGATCTGCGGCTCGTCGTCGACCACCAGCAAGGTCGCCGCGTTGGCCGTATTGCTCATGGCGGTGGCGTTCCCTCGGGGGCAATCGGCAGGATGACGCGAATCGTGGTGCCGACGCCACCGTCCCCGGGTTCGGCGGCCACGCTGCCGCCGTGCGCGCCGATCATGCCCTGGCAGATCGTCAGTCCAAGGCCGGTGCCTTGCGCACCGCGGTCGCCGCGCGCCACTGAGTAGAACATGTCGAAGATGCGCGCGCGGTCGGCGTCCGGAATCCCCGGTCCCTGGTCGCTGATCGCGATCTCGACGGTATGTCCGCGCATTTGGGCCCGAACACGCACGGCGCGCCCCGATGGTGAAAACTTGGCGGCATTCTCGAGGATGTTGAACAGCGCCTGTTCGATCAACGCAGGATGCACGTTGACCGGCGGCGTCGCTTGCAGGTCCACCTGCACCGGCACCGACGGAAAGGCGCGGCGCAGGCGCGACACCGCAGCACCGACGATCTCGTCAAGTGCGCACCAGTCGCGGTCGAGTTTGAGCGAGCCATGGCCCAGACGTGTCATGTCGAGCAGGTTCTGCACGTAGCGGTCGAGTCGGCGTCCTTCATCGAGTACCGAGCCGAGCAGCTGCTTGCGATCATGATCCGACAGCTGTTCGCCGTACACCGACAGGCTTTCGGCCGCGCCGATTATCGAGGCCAGCGGCGTTCGCAGGTCGTGCGAGACCGACGACAGCAGCGCGGTTCGCAGGCGTTCGGTTTCGCCCTGCACACGTGCTGCCTCGACGTCGCCGACCAGACGCGTGCGATCCAGCGCCTGCGCGATGTCGTCGAGCATCGCCTGAGCCAGTTGCTCCTGGTCCGGCGTCGGTCGCGGCGCATTCGGTGGATAGCGGATCGCCGCGACCGCGAGCGTGCGTTGTGCTGCGCGTGCCGGCAGACACCACCAGCCTGCCGCGGCCAGCGTGTCGGTGAATCGCCCCGCCGGCTGGCCGTGCTCGGCCGACCAGTCGGCAGCTGCCAAGTCGATCGTGCCCAGCGCGGCATCACGACCGGACTGCGCTGCGATTCTCAGCTCGCTACCGGCGGCACCACGGGTGAGGATGACGACCTCACGATCCAGCGCGTTGGACAGCGCCGCGGCGCCAGCGGCGTGCACCTGCATCTCGTCGGCTGCTGCGGCGAGCCGGCGCCCGGATTCCTGCAGCGCACCGGTATGCGCATTGGCCGCACGCAGCAGCACGACCTGGTTGCGCAGGCGCGATGCCAGCCGGCCGCAAAGGATGGCGGCGGCGAGGAACAGCAGCACCGTCAGCAGGTCCTGCCGCGATGCGATCATCGGCGTGAAGCGCGGCTCGGTGAAGAAGAAATTGTAGGCGAGAAAGCACAGGCAGGCTGCGGTCATCGAGACCATCTGTCGCGAGCGCACCGCGACGATCACCACGGCGGTCATGAACACCAGCGATAGGTCGTCGATCCGCAGCCAGTTCGAGGCGATCGCTGCCAGCACGGTCGCCACGCCGACGGTGAGCAGCGCAAAACCGTACTCCGGCAGATCGCGACGGTGCCAGGGTAGGGTGCCGGCCAGGCGCTGCCGCGATCGCGCGCGCGCCTCCGGCGAGTTGATGATGGTCAGCTCGAAGTGTGCGCCCTTGCGCAGCAGTTGCTGTGTGATGGTGCGATTGAATAGTTGCGCCAGTGGACGCTCGCGCGTGCGTCCGACCACGATGGTCGACACACCGTGCCGGCTGGCATGGTCGAGCAGTGCATCAGCGATGTTGGTACCGCGCAGCAGTTCGGCCTGCGCGCCCATCCGGCGCGCCAACAGGAACGCATGGTCGAGCCGTGCCTGCGCATCGGTCGAGCGCGCGCGGCCGGTTTCGACATAGGCTACCGACAGCGGGGCCTGCCGGCGCTCGGCGATGCGGCGTCCGATCCGCACCAGATACTCGGTGTTCTCGCTGCCATCGATCGCGACCAGCACCCGCCGCCTTACGCCCACCGTGCCGACCATGCCGTGCGCCAGCAGATAGTCGCGAAGGTCCGCATCGACGCGGTCGGCAACCTTCTGCACTGCGAGTTCGCGTAGTGCGGTGAGATTCGATGGCGAGAAGAACGACTCCAGCGCCGAGGCGGCCTGCTCGGGCATGTACACCTTGCCTTGCTTGAGGCGCTCGATCAGTTCGCGCGGCGGCAAGTCGACCAGCACGACATCGCGGGCCCGATCGAGGAAGGCGTCGGGCACGGTCTCGCGGATCGGCACTCCGGTGGTCCGCGAGACCAGGTCGTTGAGGCTCTCCAGGTGCTGGATGTTGAGCGTCGAGTAGACGTCGATGCCGGCGTCGAGCAACTCCTCGATGTCCTGGAAGCGACGTTCGTGGCGACTTCCCGGCGCGTTGCGGTGGGCAAGTTCGTCGACCAGCAGCACGCGCGGCTTGCGCATGAGAGCGGCGTCCAGATCGAACTCGTCAATGCTGCGATCCTTGTATTGGAGACTGCGGCGCGGCAGCGCGGGCAATCCTTCGAGCAGCGCCTCGGTCTCCCTGCGGCCATGGGTTTCGACCAGGCCGACGACCACGTCGATGCCCTGCCGCCGCAGTTCACGCGCTGCGTTGAGCATCGCATAGGTCTTGCCCACCCCGGGTGCGGCGCCGAGGAAGACCTTCAGTTGCCCACCGCGCTCGCGCGCGACTTCGGCGAGCAGGGCATCGGCCTTGGCGCGGGCTTCGGTTTCTTCAGTCATGACGGTCTCCGCCACAGGCCATGGTCGGCACGCGACGAACATCCCGATCGTCGCACATCCGCTTGCTGCAGTTCAGTGCGCGGACGGCCCGCCGTTCACGGGCTCGGGACCGGCGAGGGAGCAAGGGCATCCAGCGCGAGGTTGAGTTCGAGTACGTTCACCCTCGGCTTGCCGAACACACCGAGGTCGGGTCCGAGAGTTTGCGTATCCAGCAGAGCGCGGATCTTGGCGGCATCGACGCCGCGCGCGCGGGCGATCCGCGGGACCTGCATTGCTGCGGCGGCCGGTGAGAGGTGCGGGTCGATGCCCGAACCGGAGGCGGTGATCAGCTCGACCGGAATGTTCTCCGGCGCGAGTCCCTCGCGAATGGCAATCGCTGCCGAATCGGCCTGCATGCGCTCCCGGAGCGCTGGATTGGATGGTGCCAGATTGCTGCCGGCGAGCCCCATGCCGGCATAGCCCGCGGCCGAGGGTCTCGGGATGAAGTAGCGCGGATCGGCAAATGGCTGCGCGACGAGGCGCGAGCCGACCACCGCGCCATTGCGCTCGATCAGACCGCCGCGCGCTGCCTCGCCGAACAGCATGCTGCCCAGCCAGGTCGTCGCCAGCGGATAGGCGAGCCCAAACAGAACAACCGAGACGACCGCGAAGGCGATCCAGGTCAGCGCACTGCCGCCGCGATGATCGAGGCTCGAAGGGTTCGAGGTATGCGTGGTCATGGGAGCTGCTCCGGAGTTCACAGGCCGGCTGCGGCCGACAGCAACAGGTCGATCAACTTGATCGCGGCAAACGGCAGCAGCACGCCACCGACCCCGAACCACAGCATGTTGGTGCGCAGCAGCGCATCGCCGGTGAGCGCGCGCAGGCGCACGCCGCGCAGGGCAAGCGGGATCAACGCCGGGATCACCAGTGCGTTGAAGATCAATGCCGACAGCACGGCGGTCTGCGGGCTGCCCATCCGCATCAGGTCCACCGCCGCCATGCCCGGGATGCTGGCCGCGAACACTGCCGGGATGATGGCGAAGTATTTCGAGACATCGTTGGCCAGCGAGAAGGTGGTCAGCGCGCCGCGCGTGACCAGCAACTGCTTTCCGATCTCGACCACCGCGATCAGCTTCGACGGATCCGAATCCAGATCGACCATGTTGCCGGCCTCCTTGGCCGCCTGGGTGCCGGAGTTCATCGCCAGTCCGATATCGGCCTGTGCGAGCGCCGGCGCATCGTTGGTGCCATCGCCGACCATCGCGACCAGACGCCCGCCCGCTTGCTCCTCGCGGATCTTGGCCAGCTTTGCATCCGGCGTGGCCTCGGCGATGAAGCCATCGACGCCCGCGGCGGCAGCGATCGCCGCTGCGGTCAGTGGGTTGTCGCCGGTGATCATGATGGTGCGCACGCCCAGCGCGCGCAGCTGGGCGAAACGCTCGCGGATGCCGGATTTGACCACGTCCGAGAGTGCGACCACGCCGAGCATGCGTGCGCCATCGGCGACCACGATCGGCGTGGCGCCGCGTCGGGCCACCGTATCGACCGTGGTGCGCAGATCGCTCGGTATCGCGCCGCCGAGCCCGACCACGAACTTGCCGATCGCATCGCCCGCGCCTTTGCGCAGCTGACGTCCATCGGCGAGATCGATGCCTGACATTCGGGTGTGTGCAGAGAACGCGATCACTTCGCCTTGCGCTTCGCGGAAGGTCGATCCCTGCTCGCGGCCGAGGAGCACGATCGACTTGCCCTCCGGCGTCGGATCGCTCAGCGACGCCAATACTGCGGCATCGCGCAACTGGTGCGTGGCAACTCCGGCAACCGGCACGAACTCGGTGGCGCGGCGGTCGCCGAAGGTGATGGTGCCGGTCTTGTCGAGCAGCAGGGTGTCGATATCGCCGGCCAGTTCGACCGCCTTGCCGGATTTCGCCACCAGGTTGGCTTGCAGCGCGCGATTCATGCCGGCGATGCCGATCGCCGGCAGCAGTCCGCCGATAGTGGTCGGGATAAGGCACACCAGCAGAGCCACCAGCATCACCAGATCGACCTTCGCGCCCACGAAGGCGCCGAAGATCGGCAGGCTGGCACAGACGATCAGGAACACCAGCGTCATCGCGGCCAGCAGCACCGTAAGCGCGAGTTCATTCGGAGTCTTCTGCCGCTGCGCGCCCTCGACCAGCTTGATCATGCGGTCGAGAAAGCTCTCGCCCGGATCGGCCGCAACCCGCACCACGATGCGGTCGGACAGCACCTGGGTACCGCCGATCACGCCGGAACGATCGGTGCCGGCCTCGCGCAGCACCGGCGCGGATTCGCCGGTCACCGCAGCTTCGTTGATCGAGGCCAGTCCTTCGATGATCTCGCCATCGGCCGGAATCGGTTCGCCAGCACTGACCACCACGATGTCGCCGCGCCGCAGTGTACTGGCGGCAACCCGGTCCTCGCGATTATCGACCAGCCGCCGGGCGCTCAGTTGTGCGCGGGTCGAGCGCAGGCTCGCGGCTTGCCCGCGGCCGCGCGCCTCGGCGATTGCCTCGGCGAAGTTTGCGAATAGCACCGTGGCGAGCAGGATCAGCGAAACCGCCAACGTAAATCCGAACGCGCTGCCGGCGGCTGCCTGCTCAGCTGCGATCACAAGGGTTACCACAGTGCCAACCAGCACCACGAACATCACTGGACTGCGCACCGCCACGCGCGGATCGAGCTTGCGTAGCGCATCGATGCTGGCAGCCATGAAAGCTGCGCGATCCAGTCCGGGGCGATGCGCCTTGGCGCCATGCTGGGGAAGCGGGGATTGGGTGACAGGAACGTTCATCGGTGTTTCCTCAAGGGGCCGCAGCCGACAGCTGCAGCCATTCGCCGATCGGGCCCAGAACGAAAGCGGGCAGGTAGGACAGCAGGGCGACCAGCACCACTACCGCAACCATGGTCGCGCCGAAGGTCAGGCTCTCGATCTTCAGCGTGCCGGTGTTCTCCGGTGCAACGCGCTTGGCGCCGAGCGAGGCGGCCACGGCCAGCGGAATCAGCAGCGGCACGTAGCGACCGGCCAGCAGGGCGAAGGTGCACGACAGGTTCCACCACACCGTGGCATCGCCGAGCCCCTCGAAGCCCGAGCCGTTGTTGGCGAAGGCGGAGGTGTATTCGTAGAAAACCTGCGAAAAACCGTGGAAGCCGGGGTTGGAGTTGCCGGTCCACCCAGGCACGGCGACGCTGATGGCGCTCAGACCCAGAACGACCAGAGGTTGCCACACCACCAGCAGCGAGAGCAGTCGGATCTCACGAGTTTCCAGCTTGCGCCCGAACACCTCGGGCGTGCGCCCGATCATCAGCCCGGCCACGAATATCGTCAGCAGCAGCCAGGCGATGAAATTGATCAGCCCGCAGCCCACGCCACCCCAGGTGCTGTTGAGCAACATGCCCGACAAGGTGGCGATGCCAGCGCCCGGATTGAGCGAGTCGTGCATCGCATTGACCGATCCGTTCGAGGTCTGGGTAGTCAGCGTCGCCCACAATGCGGAGCTTTCCGCGCCGAAGCGCACTTCCTTGCCCTCGAGGTTCGTACCCGGTGCGGCCAACCCAAGCGCCGCTGCATTCGGCTGCTGCTCGGACCATACGCTGAGTGCGACCAACGGAATCGAGATTGCGGTCATCACCCCGAAGATCAACGGCGTGATCCGCTTGCGCCCGATCAGCGGGCCGACCATGAACACCACCGCGATCGGCAGCAGAATGATGGCGATGGTCTGCAAAGCGTTCGACAAGGGAGTTGGATTCTCCAGCGGCACGCTGCTGTTGGGGCCATACCAGCCACCGCCGTTGGTGCCCAGCTGCTTGACCGCCACCATCGCCGCCACCGGGCCTCGCGGGATCACCTGCTCTTGCATTCCTGCCGTCGCATCGATGGGAATCGCCTTGGCCGCGCCATCGAAAGAACTCGGCACGCCCTGCCACGACAGGGCAAGTGCGAGCACGATGCCCAGCGGGACGAATACGCGCGTCGACAAGCGCACCACATCGGCGTAGTAGTTGCCGACATCGCGCGCCTCGCCCTCCTTCGCGGTGGCGGCATTGCGCCCGCCGACGAGGGCACGCAGCACCGCTGCCGCAAGCGCCAAACCCATCATCGGGGTGACCACTTGCAGGGTCACGATGCCGGCCAGCTGCGACATGTACGACAGCTGCGCCTGACCCGAATAGTGCTGCTGGTTGGTGTTGGTGACGAACGACACCATGGTGTGCAACGCGAGATCCCAGCTCATGCCGCCGATCCCGTCGGGGTTGAGCGGCAACCGGCCCTGCAACATCAGCATGGCGAACATCACTGCGCCGAGCATCACATTGGTCGCCACGAATGCGCGCGCGTAACCAACCCAGCTCATGCCGCGGGCGGGGTCGACGCGGAGCAATGCATAGATCCCGCGTTCGATCGGGCCGAGCAACGGATCTAGCGGGCCGGGTGTGCCGCGCAGCACATGCGCAAGGTAGTGACCCAGTGGCCAGGCCAGCAGAACCGCAAGACCGAGGATGATCGCAATCTCCAGCATGTCGGCGGCGCTCTCAGAACTTCTCGGGGCACACGATGGCCAGCAGCAGATAGCCGGCCAAACCGATGACCACGCATAGCAGAACCAGATTCATGACGGTCGTCTCGCGGAGGACAGACCGTCAGTGTCGGCGTGCGCGCCGTTTCAGCGCCATGCACGGCGCGGCGCGGGGCATATCGAACGCGTATCAGCGTGCGATGCCGCTGCGGCTGACTCCGGAGGCGTGTGGGTGCAACGCCGGGCCCTCGTTGCCAGTAGCCGGCCGCGATGGAAGGTTACGGCAGAAGGCGCTGGGCACCCGCCTTCGCGGGTGAGACGGTGGGGACTTGACGCACGTCGCCGCTACCAACCGATCGCTTGCGGAGCCCGTCAAACAGCTCAATCGCCGCTCCCGCGAAACCCCTTCATCGTCGCACCCGCGAGGGCGGGTGCCCAGTGACTCTCGTGCTTTCCCGGCACCTCATGCGAGCAAACCCCGTTGATGCACGCCACCGCCGGAAATGAGCCCCGCAGGTTTCGCGTGCTGGTTCGCGAGTGGCAGTACGTTCGGCCTATCGCCCCGCGCCACAGCACAAACGGTGCGCGTCGCGCCGCCCACAGGATGGTCGAGTCAATGCGCGTTGGACCCGCGCTCGCTGCGCCACAGCAGCCACGAGAACAACAGTCCGAACGCCGACAGTGCGGTGTACAGCCACATGCCCGGCGCATAGCCCGCGACATTGTCGGCGGCCGCCCCCGCCCAATCGTTGAGTGCGCCGATCGCCAGCGGCACGAGGGCCATGCCGACCTGCTGGCAGAACGTCATCAACGCATAGGCCGAGCCCAGTCGCGCGGGATCGACGATGTAGGCCACCGAGGGCCACATCACGGCGGGGATCAGCGAGAACACCATGCCGAAGGCAACGATCGCGGTGAGCAGGGTCAGCGGCACGGTCGCACCTCCGGGGAGCGGAATCGCGGGCCCTGCAGGCAGGTAAGTGACGGCGAGAAACAGCGGCAGCATCACCAGCGAGCCGGCCGCCATGAACCACGAGCGCCTTCCGACGCGATCGACCCACAGCCCGAACAGCGGCGTGGCGATGATCGCGGCCATCGGCAGCACGCTGCTCAGCAGTCCCGCAGTCGCTCGGTCGAGTCCATGGGCCTGCTGGAAGTAGTTGATCGCGAAACTGCGGAACGGAAATACGGTGGAGTAGAACACCACGCACAAAGCGACGATGTACCAATACGTGGGAGAGAAGCGGTACATCTGCCCGAAGCCAAGCCTTCCATCTACCTGTGCTTCTGCCTTTTCCCGATCTCCATCCCCCAACTCGATCCGCCCCTGCGCCCGCCGCTCCTGCATCCAGTACAGCATCGCCGCGGCCACCGACACGCCGCCAATGCCGGTCGCCAGCCACAGCGGGTCCTGCCAGTTTGCGTACAGCGGGCTGGCGAACGATGCCGACCAGTCGGCCGAGGCCGAGCCCAGTCGCGAGATCGACAGGTTCAGGCCGAAGGCGAAGCTCAGTTCGCTGCCCTTGAACCATTTCGCCAGTACCGTGGTGGATGCCACGATCAGCGGTTCGGCACCGAGTCCGAGCAGGAAACGCCCGGCGAGAATGCCCTCGTAGCCGGGGCCGAAAGCGGTCAGCGCGGCTGCGATCAGACACACCGCGGCAAATACCACCAGCGCGGTGCGCGTGCCGAAGCGATCGATCACCCAGCCGCCGGCCAACAGCACCAGCAAGGCGGCCACGCTGTAGGCGGTCGAGAACATGCCGATCTGCTGGTAGCTCAGGTCCAGTTGCGAGCGCATCAGGTCGACCACCGGGCCGAGTGCGTCGTACAGGTAGTAGTTGCCGAACATCGCAACACTGACCAGCACCAGTGCGGTCCAGCGTTGGGTGGCGGTGGGGCGGGGCAGGGTGGTTGTGTTCATGCTGGCCTGCATCGTCAGGAAAGCCGACCGTAGCCGAAGGGTGCGGCGGGGAAAAGGGCGGCAAGTTGTCGGTGCGCCATGGACAGGCTGCCGGCATTCCTTGCCCGCACCAAATTCACCCGCCAAGCGTCACACTGCGCACCATGCAGATCACCGTTCGCGGACTGACTCGCCGCTATGCCGACACCGCGGTGCTCGACCAGCTCGACCTCGACGTTGCAGCCGGCGAGTGCGTTGCGCTGGTCGGGCGCAGTGGCGCGGGCAAGTCGACGCTGTTGCACCTGCTCGCCGGCATCGACCAGGCCGAGGCGGGCAGCATCATGTTCGATGCGCAGCGCATCGACACGCTCGACGAGGCGGCGCGCACCCGCTTTCGGCGCCAGCACCTGGGGCTGGTGTTCCAGAACGCCAATCTGGTGCCGAGCCTCACCGCACTGGACAACCTGCGGCTGCCGCTGGAGTTGATCGGCGTGCGCGGCGCCGCTGCGCGCAGTCGGGCGCAGGCGTTGCTGGAGCGCCTCGGACTGGGTGAGCTCGGCCAGCGCTTTGCCGATCAGATGTCCGGCGGCCAGCAGCAGCGCGTCGCGGTGGCGCGCGCACTGGTGCATGCGCCCGCGGTGCTGCTGGCCGATGAGCCGACCGGCAGCCTCGATGCGGATAGTGCTGCGGCGGTGATGCAGCTGTTGATCGGCGCTTGCCGCGAGGCCGGCGCCAGTCTGGTGCTGGTTACCCATGCGGCCGAAGTGATGGGCCAGGCGGATCGCCTGCTGCGCATGGATGCCGGCCGGCTGCGGCCGGCCTGAGCGGGCATCCATGTTTCCTGCCCGTCTGGTTGCCGTACTGTGGAACGCGCACCGTCGCGCACCGGCGCAGGCGCTGCTGATGCTGCTCGGACTGGCGCTGAGCGTGGCGGTGGTGGTGGCGATCGATCTGGCGGTGGACTCGGCGCGCGGCGCGTTTCTCGACTCGCGCCGCGCGCTGTCGGGCTCGGCAACCCATCAACTGGTTGCCGATGGCGGTGCGGTGCCGGCCGGGCAGCTGCTCGCGCTGCGGGCGCAGGGATTGTGGCGCTCGGCGCCGATGATCGAGCGCGACGCGCTGCACTCCGAGTCCGGCACGCGCCTGCGCCTGCTGGGCATCGACCCGCTCAGCGAAGCTGCGTTGCGGCCATGGCTTGCGGGACGCGTCGGTGCGCCGCGCGCCACCACCGCTGCGATCGACCCTGCAGCGCTGATCGGGCGCGACGATGTTGCGCTGATGCCGCAGCCGCTGGCGACACGGCTCGGGCTCAAAGCCGGCGACACGATTCGCCTCAGGATCGATGGCCGCAGTGTCGACTTCACCTTGCTCGCGACGCTGCCTGCCGATGCGCTGCCAGTCGGCAGCGGCAACTGGCTGCTGGTCGACATCGCCGCTGCGCAACGGGCGAGCGGGATCAGCGGCTTCAACCGGATCGACTTCGTCGCCGATGCAGATACCGCACGGCAGATTGCTGCGCGTCTGCCGCTGGGTCTGCGCGTGGTTGCCACCGCCGAGCTCGACGGCGAGCTGTCCGCGATGAGCGGCGCGTTCGAGGTCAATCTGAAGGCGTTGAGCCTGCTCGCTTTGCTGGTCGGCGTGTTCGTGGTGTTCCAGACGCTCAGTTTTCTGGCCTTGCAGCGGCGCGGCCTGCTTGGGCTGCTGCGCGCACTCGGTGTGCAGCGCAGCGAGGTCGCGCGCCTGCTGCTGGGCGAGGCCGCAGTGGTCGGACTGCTTGCCGGCGCGATCGGTATCGCGCTCGGCATCGGTCTTGGCAGCGTGCTGCTGCAGGGACTCGCGCGCAGCTACAGCGAGCTGTTCTATCGCGTCGAGGTCAGTGCATTGGCGCTGTCGGGCCTGACCTTTCTGAAGGCTGGCGCATTGGCGCTGGGCGGTGCATTGCTGGCGGTGCTGCTACCGCTGCGCGATGCGCTTGGCGTGCCGGTACTCGACGCGCTCGGGCGGCCGAGTGCGGCACTGCGCGAGCCCGATGCGCGTGTACAGGCGCTGTTCTGGCCCTCCCTGTTGCTGTTCGCTTCCGGGCTCGCATTGATCCGCTTTGCACCCGACGGTTTGTTGTGGGGCTTCGCCGGTTTGTTCGCCTGCCTGATCGCGGGGCTGGGCCTTATTCCCTGGGCAACGCGACATCTGCTACGCGCGCTGGAGCACGTTTTGCGCGACGCGCCGGTACTGCTTCAGTGGCTGGTCGCCGGGACTCGCCGCACGCTCGGGCGCACCGGTATTGCGCTGGCCGCGCTGAGTCTGTCGATCGCTACCGTGATCGGCATGAGCAGCATGATCCACAGCTTCCGGGTCGCGCTGAATGGCTGGATCGAACGCAGCCTGCAGGCCGAGGTGTATCTGTCGGCCGGCGGGCGTGCTGCGTTGCCGGAGGCGCTAATCGAACGCGTGGCCGCGCTCGACGGCGTGCTCGGCGTCGGTCTCACGCGACGCAGCCAGCGGCTCGCGCCCTCGGGCCCGCTCGAAGTGGTCGGCATGCAGTTGCCCGAACGCGGCCGCGCCGGCTTCGAGATCCTCGCCGGTGATACCGACACGCTATGGACCGCATTCGAAGCCGGTGCGGCGCTGGCCAGCGAACCGCTCGCAACGCGATTGAAGCTTGGCGTCGGCGATGTGCTGAGCCTGCCGACCGCGCAGGGCTCGCGCGATTTCACCATTGCCGCGATCTATCGCGACTACAGCAGCCCGCAGGGCGTGCTCACCCTGGCCCTGCCGCAGTACCAGCGCGCGTTCGGCGACCGCACGATCGCTGCGCTGGGGCTGTACGCCGCACCGGCGGATGCTGCCGCGCTCGCGGCCACACTGCGCGACTGGGCGAAGCACGATCCGAGCCTGCAGGTGGTCACCGCCGCCGAGATCCGCGCGATCAGCCTCGAAGTATTCGCGCGCACCTTCGCGATCACCGATGTGCTGCGCATGCTGGCTGGCGTGATTGCGGTGGTGGCGGTGCTCGGCGCGCTGTCGGCACTGGCGATCGAACGCCAGCGCGAGTTCGCCCTGCTGCGCGCGATCGGGCTCACCCCCGCACAGCTGCAAGGTCTGCAGCTGCTGCAAGGCGGCGCCCTCGGCCTGCTCGCCGGCATCTGCGCGTTGCCGCTGGGGCTGGGTCTGGCGGTGCTGCTGATCGAGGTCATCAATCGGCGTAGCTTCGGCTGGAGCATGCAGCTGGATCTGCCGTGGGTGCAGATACTCACCGCGCTCGGCGTGTCGACGCTTGCGGCAGTGCTGGCCGCGTGGTGGCCGGCGCGCCGCGCTTCGGGCATGGCGCTGGTGCAACAGCTACGCGGGAGCGCGCCATGATCCGCTGCGGTCTCGCGCTGCTGCTGACGCTTGTGCTCAGCGCCTGCGCACCACCGACCGAAGTCGCTGCGCCTGCGCCTGCGCCGCTGGCGCGTACGCTGGCACTGGATGCCGACAGCGCAGGCTTCGAGCAAGTCGTGCGGCGCGAGCTGGTGTTCCCCGCCGACCACGGCGCACATCCGCGATTCCGCATCGAGTGGTGGTACCTGACCGCGCGCTTGCAGGACGCCAGCGGACGCCGCTTCGGCGCCCAATTCGCGCTGTTCCGCTTCGCACTGCGACCGGAAGACGAAGCCACCCGCGACGACTGGCAGGGTGCGCAGGTGTACATGGTGCACGCAGCGCTCAGCGATCTCGATGGCGGCGACTTCCACCACGTGGAGCGATTCGCGCGCGGCGCCGCCGGATTGGCGGGCGTCGAGTCGAATCCCTATCGCGGCTGGCTGGGCGACTGCCGCGCGGAGTCCACCCGGCGCGATGTGCTGTTCCCGCTCACGCTCGACTGCGGCGGCGACGATTTCCATTACCGACTGGAACTCAGCGAAGGCGGCCCGCGCGTGCTGCACGGCGACGCCGGCTACAGCAGCAAGTCCGATCTGCCCGGTGCTGCGAGTTACTACTACGCCTATCCGTTCATCACCGCGCGCGGCGAGATCACGCTGGGTAGCGATACCCGCAGCGTCAGCGGCGCGGCGTGGTACGACCACGAGTGGACCTCCAGTCTGCTGGGTCCCAACCAGGTTGGCTGGGACTGGTTTTCGCTGCGCCTGTCGGACGGCAGTGCGCTGATGCTGTTCCACATCCGCGACGCAGCCGGCGCGGTGGTGTCCAGCCGCGGCAGCCTGATCGAAGCCAGCGGTGCGGTCCGCACCTTCGCCGATGGCACGATCAGCGCCGAGCCGACCCGCACATGGACCAGCCCGTCGACCGGCGTGCGCTATCCGCTCGGCTGGCGTCTGCGCTCGACCGCGCTCGATCTCGAACTCGATCTCGACGCCGTGCTCGATCGACAGGAGCTAGACACGACCGTGCGCTACTGGGAAGGAGCGATCGACGCGACCGGGCAGCGCGCGGGTAAACCGGTCACCGCCGAGGGCTATCTGGAGCTGACCGGCTACGGCGAGTAGTCGCTGGCGGTTTCATGCCGCTCGATGATCTGGGCGCAGCGCCCCGAGCACGTCTTCAATATCGACGTGAGTGGGTGCGGCCACTGTCTGGTTGGTCCGGGCTTGCGCGGTCACGTCGATCACGGCAGGGTTCTCCGGGCGTCGCCAGTCGCCGTTGCTTGAAGCTTCGAGGATGCCGCCAGCACGAGGACGACGTTTCCGGTGCGGCGTGACCCGCAGCGGATGAAATCTATTCAAACGAATTGCCGAAGAGCACGACGGGAGCGGTTTCAAGATAATTGCTGAGTACGACTTGATTCGGATTGAACGCGCTGCCGGCTCCGTAGTTGACGATGAATGAGCCCAATCCATCTTGGGTCGTTAGCCGTTGCCCATTGACCGCATTGTCGAACTGACCCGACAGGCTCGTGGCGGTTAGCACCAAATTCTCGGCGGGCACAGGTCCGGGAAGCAGTCGCAAGCGGAGAATGCCATCAAGGTTAGCGGCACCAACGTTGAGCCGATCGACGGAGGATCCACCGATTTCGATATCCAGAAAGCCGCCGGTAAGTTGCGTATAGGAACCGCTGATTTGCAGATTGCCAATGGCGTTGACGGCGCCCGGAACAACCCTGCCGCCGTTTCGCAGGTTGCCGGTGATCGTTCCGCTGCCGCTCAGCGTGCCATTCGATTCGACAGTTACCTGTTGCGCCTGCACGGCGCCGCCGTTGCTGATGGTGAGTTTGCCCGCGCCGAGCAAACCGATACCGATGCCGCCAACGCTTGTCCACAACGAGCCTGGCCCATCGACATGAACCGACCCGACGCTGCCCTCGAGATCAGCGACCAGCCCAGTGCCGGTGCGGACCACGGCCGAGGCGAAGATGTTCAAGGTTCCAGTGCCGCCTTTTCGACCGTCAACGTCCCGGGGTTCGCCCACTCCGAGCCCGCCCCATCGACCGTCACCGTGCCGATGCCCCGTCCAAGAAATACGGGATCGTTCGTGCCCAGATCGGCACCGACGATCCCGTTCACGCTTGTCACTCGACCTTGATTGGAAATCGTCACCGACCCCAGGCCCCGATTGCCAACGACGAAACTGCCTTGATTGATCCATGTCGAGTTGGGGCCATCCACGACGGCCTCGCCGGCAGACTGGGCGATACCGAAGCCTACGAAGGCGTCATTGTTCTGCACCGTTGCGCCAGCCGTGATCGCCAAAGAGGCAGGCGATATGCTGCTGAGCTTCAAGTCGCCGGCGTTGATCCATTCCGATCCGGCGCCGGAAACCGTCACGATCGCCAGCCCGGCTCCTGAGCTCGAGCTTCCGCCAAGTAGCGTTTCGCCAGCTTCCAGGCGGCCGCCCCCAGAAATGTCTATTTCGCCCACGCCTTGACTGCCGACGGTCAAGTTCCCGCCAATGACCTGGACGAGGCCGCTGTTGAAAATCGCCAGTGCGCCGTTGCCGAACTGGCCAATCGCCATGGCTGTGCACGCAAGCCGAGAGTTGATTCCGTGCACCGTGACCGTTCCCTCGTTGGTGCTGACATCGTCACTTCGGCCGATAAAGACCTGGCTCAACTCAGCTCGCCCGCCTGCAGTAATGTTTACGAAGCCGTTGCCTTCGGTGCCAACGCGGACGGCGCCATCGTTGATCCACAGCGAACTCGCGCCATCGACGTTGATCGTACCCGTCCTTGAATTGAGGGGATCATTGCCGATGGAGGCTATGCCGTCATTCTCGACGCGGCCGCCTGCCAGGACCCCGAGTGTACCGACTTGCAGGCCGCCGACTAAGACACTGCCGAGCAATAACCGTGAGTTCGTGCCCGTGACAGTGGCCGTCCCGCTGTTGATTGTCGTGTTAGGACTCGTAACCGATCCCCCATTCTGAATCATGAGAGTTCCTCCGTTCACGAACATCGATTGGCCAAAAAACGAGCCGCCTGTGGACACCACCAAAGTCCCCGAACCGTTTGAACCGATCTCGAGATCTCCGCCCAGGTTGTCATCCCAGAAACCGTCGATGATGGTGAGCCGGGCGGGTCGTCCGGTCACAGTTCCGATTCGGTTGGACGCACCCGGCGTGCGATAAATATTCCCGTTGAGATCGAACGTCACGAAGTCGTCTTCGACGATGACTCCTTGGTTCAATGCCCCCGCGGAAAAACTGACCGTGTATGTATTCGTTATCGGTGGCGGGAAGCCGGACGGGGTAAGCGCAAAATGGGCAACATCGCCTGCGCCCGGCACAACGTTGCCACCCCAGCTCCCGGCGCTGTTGAACGTGCCGCCGGCGGGAAGGCGCCAGAAGATGTCGGCTGCTTTGGCGGGCTGGACGTTGGCGAGCAGGCCGAGCCCGATAACGAGGAATCGCGCGTGGAAATCAGACATACGAGACATGGTTAGCTCCTGCCATTCGGCGGCGGCGAGTGACTGTTGCCACTGGCATCGCAAAACCGGCGACGAAAATTGCACCCAACTCGGATACAGCCGCACAGATCGCCGACTCCGCTGCACCTGCAGGCGGTCGTCCAGCGTCATCCAGGCTGCGCAAATCGGTACTTCCCCGAACGCTCACTCGAAGCCGTCGCGGAATATCTCGCCTTCGGGTGCCGCGACCTCCAGCGTGATGCCGTCGAACCAGCCCTGAGCGTTGTTGCGGTCGGGGTCGTTGCTTTGGATCACCACGAGGTAGACGACGAGGGAACTCTGGATGGTCCACTCTGCTGCGGGGACATCGATCACGGCCGGGTTTGCCGGGCGCCGCCAGTTGCCGCTGCTCAAGGTGAGGGCGCCGCTGGCCGCAATGGTGCCGCTGGTGCAATCTTCGCCGCCGTTGTGGCGCAGTTCCCAACGCAGTTGCGTCGTATCCAGCAGGGGCGGCGGGAAGCCGCCCGTCGTGCCCGCACGGCCCCAGCCATTGAGTGCGTAGCGTGCCGGTCCGGGCAGGTGGATGCACTGGCGCGCATAGCGGTTCGCCTGGCCGGCCACTACGTCATCAAGGGAGCTGACACGTAGCGAACCGGAGCCGATGACGCCGCTGGCGTTTTGGGTCGCGTCGTGACTGATCGCGTCGGTGATGAGCGAGTCCCAAAGTCGGATGTCGCTGTTGACGTCGCTGTTGAGCACCAGCGGCTGCAGGGTCTGGCGCTCGAAGGCGCCGATGTCGCGCATGCCGCCCGGCGCGCCGACTTTGGTCGGCAGCTTCACGTCGCGCGGGAGGCCGAGCACGTCGCGGTCGTCGCCACTGATCGCAGGCACATAGTCGACCGCTGGGGAGCCGGCGCGCAGCCGGTAGTCGCCATTGGCGGGATCGACGAAGCGCGGTTCGGCGACCACGACTTGAGTGCCGCTGCCGCCGTCGAGCGAAGCGCGCTCGCTGGCGATGACGCGCTCGAAGGTCTTGCTGCAACCGCTGCAGTTGAGAATCGTCCGGCCGGGCTGCCACACGATCGAGCGGCGCATGATCACGTCGGTGCCCCCCACCCTGAAGACCGGGTTGGCGCTGGGGATGACGTTGCCGGCCAGGGTACTGTCGATCAGCTCTACGACCGCTTGGCTTCCCTCCTTGTCGATCAGCGTATTGCTGATCTGGTTGTCGACGATCAGAATGTTTTTCAGAAAAATCGCGTCCAGTGTTCCCGCGTGGATCAGGCGGCCGCCGCGATTGCCGTCGATGCTGAACCCGCCCCGGCGCGGCGGGCTGCCTTGCCCATAGTCCGCATTGATGTAGAGGCTGCTGTAATCACCCAGCATGTGGACCACCGCGCCATCGGTTGCCGTGCCATCGAGGTTCTGCGCCACGTTGTCTACAATGCCACCGCAGAACTGCCCGCTCGGGCAGATGACGCCGGTGGGTGGGGGGTCGAACTGGTCGTCATAGTTGAACCAGATAGGGGATTCGAAGCTGTAGATCGCCGCGCCGTCGGGCGCCGAGTTGCCTCTCAGTTCCGCGTGCCAAAACCATGCGCGAGCATAGTAGTCGTCGGAGGCCTTCATGTAGATGCCGCCCCCCTGTACGCTGGCCTTGTTGTTGCGGATGCTCGCAGGTGGCCCGTCGGCCGCGGAGTGCACTTGCAGTATTGAATCTGTGTCGTCGCCCTCATTGACGACCACGGCAACGCCACCGCCGTACCTGGCCGTGTTGTTGAAGATCGAACCCGTGTTGCCCATGCCGCCACCGATATAGGCATAGGCGCTGCGTTCCTTGGACAGCACGACCAAGCCGCCACCGTAGCCGCTGTCACCGGTACCCTGCGCGTCGTTGAGAAAGATCCCGCTGCCGGGTGCGAGCATGGAGAACTTCACTTGATCAACATAGACGCCACCGCCGCTGCGCCACGCCGTATTGCCGGACACAGTCACCTTCGTGCCGAACTCCACGGTTGCCTCATCGCCGGTGCCGCGCAGATAGAGCCCGGCACCGTAGCCGGCGACGTTGGTGGCGATCGTGGTTTCGGCGATGGTGAGGCGGCCGTTGCCCTCGAAATAGATGCCACCGCCCTCCGTGCCGCTGGCGGTGAGGTCGCCCTTGCGGATGTTGAGGTTGATCAGGCGCACCAGCCCGCCGGTGGGAACCAGGATGCGCATGACTGATCGCGGATTGCCGCCGGTGCCATCGAGCGTGGCGCGGCTGTTGGGCGTCGGCTGGCCCGCACTGCAGTCGGCGTGGCCGCCGATGATGTTCAGCTCCTCGGCGGAATTGATCGACACTTCCTGCGCGG
>JBBRFN010000049.1:0-19397 GCA_038224265.1 Lysobacterales bacterium | reverse complement strand
CAGCGAACGCAGCGGCAATGGTCAGCCGCTGGCCTGGCTTCGCGCTGGAACGCCAGCGCCAATGCTGGTTTTCAACCTGCGTCTGCTCGACAGCAATGCGGATCTGTTCGAGCCCGGCCAGCCGGTGCCACCGCGCCCGCGCGGTCAGCACGCGGGAGTCTGGATCGAGGCGCAGTGGACTGGAACCAGACGCTGGATCTGGATCGACCTGATCAACGCGTTCGACGCCGCGCCGCTGGACTTCGTCACGCCATGGAATTGGGCCATTCCGCAGTCGTTCCATTTTCCCGGATCGGAGATCGTGTTTACCTCCGGCGCGCGACTGCGCGAAGCCTGTGGCAGCACCGGCCTGGATCTGCCGCCACTCGCGCCGGGTGAATGGGCCGACGGGCAGGCACGCGGACTGCGCATCGATCTTGCGCGCCTGTTCGAATGCCTCGGCGATCGTTTCGCGCAACCGCTATCGCAGCAAACCGCACCGGTACCGATCACCGGAATCCATTTCTTCGTCGAAGTGGGCGTGCGCGAACGCGATGGCGTGCAGGGCTTGGGTGAGGCCGACTACGACAGCCGTCTCGGCGTCGTGGTCGACAGCCTGGACCTGATCGATGCCAATAGCTCGGCGCTGTACGAGCCGGCGGCTTGGGTGGCGCAGATGGGGCGCGACTTCGCCGGGCGCGCGTGGACGGGCGCCGAGACGACGCGTTGGCTGGCGCTGCACGCGCGAGAGGGTCGGGTGCCGACCGCGCGCGCCATCCTGCGCTCGCAGGCAGTATCGCGCAGCCTCGGGGCGGTCGCGCGCCTGCAGCTGCTGGCGCTGGGCGAGCGCACCGACGCGGCGACCTTCGAGGCAATGCTCGCGGTGGCGCGTGCCGGCGGCAGCACGGCGCTGCTTGCCGAACGGCTGATCGCCAGCGCAGCTTTCCAGCAGCGCTATGCAGCCCTCGACGATCGCGCCTATGTCGGCAGCCTGGTCGCACAGGCTTTGGGCGATGCCGCGAACGACCCGGCGGCGAGCGCGCGACTCGCACGTGCGATCGGACCGAACGAGTATTGGATCCAGGCGATCGGCAGCCGCCAGGCTGGACGCGATTCGCTGTTGCTCGCGCTGTTCCGCTACAGCCGGGCGACCGGGCTGCGCGAATCCGCGGTCGAGACGATCGTCTTGTATCGCGCCATGCTCGGCGGCCTGCCCAATGCCGGCGGCCTGAACTACTGGTCGCGCAGTCCACTGATGCCCGAGCAACTGATCGAGGCGCTGCACTATGCGCCGCCTTACCGCGCACGCCTCGGCGGAGCGAATCCATGACCGTTATCCTGCGCACGCTGTCGATCCTGGCGCTGCTGCTGTCGGCGAGCGCCACGGCGTTTGCGAGCGAGTGCGGCGATCCCGCGGCGCGCCTGGTCGAGATCAACCAGCGCATCCTGCAGCTACTGCCGCCCCGCGCGGAGTTGACCGGCTTCGTGCTCGATGATGCGCCCGCGGCGCGCGCGCGCACAGGCTGCATGCTGAAGATTTCGGTCGCGTTCACCTCCGAGCGCAATGCGCACGCGCATGCATTCGCCGATTCGCTGCGCAAGGAACCTCAGGTGGCCGAGGTCGTGATCACCCGGACGCGCATCGAGCCGCCGCAGGCGGTGCACACGGAGCTGACGCTGGTCTCGCGCTGAGCTGGCATAGCGATCCGAGGCGACCGCTGCGGCGCTAGTCCGTATGGCACTCGCCAGCCCTTGAAGGTGGGGAGTTGGTCACAGCGACCGATGCGGTGGCGCGACAGACACTGGATTCCCGCCTTCGCGGGAATGACCAGCCGGGGTGTTTCAGCGAGGTGCTGGCGCTTCCTGGCTTGGTACTGGCGATGCGAAGCTTGTAACCGGTGACTGGTTGTAACTGGCAACTAGCCGCTCAGCGTGGAACTGGCGACTGCCTGCCCGATTCCAGCGCGTTGCGCGCCAGCCAGCGGATGCGGCGCACCGGGCCGCGAATGTGCGGACCCGGCCCACGCTCCGCACGCCGCCAATCGGCGACTCAACGCCCCGCTTGTCCGTACTTCGCGCGGTACTTGTCGTTGAGCTTGGTGTGGCGACTGCTCAAGTCGACCACGCGACCGCCGATCCAGGCTTGTTCGATCGCAGTGGAGTTCTCCAACGGATCGCCGTCGCTGATGAACAGCGTCGCATCCTTGCCGGTCTCGAGCGAGCCCAGGCGGTCGGCCACGCCGAGGATCTGCGCCGGATACAGGGTGACGGCCTTCAGACCCTCGTCGGCAGGCAGCCCGTAAGCGATGGCAGTCGCGGCGTGGTACGGCAGATTGCGTTCGTTCGATACGCTGAATGAGTCGCCCGGTCCCGAAATCGCGAACTGCACTCCAGCTGTGTGCAGCTTTGCGGGATTGCTGAAGGCCGCATCGAAAGGGTCGGAGCGGCGCAGCGGCAGCACGTGGGTGCCCGCGACGATCACCGGGATGTTGCGCGCCTTGAGCAGGGCCGCAAGGCGCCATGCCTCAAGACCGCCGACCAGCACCATGCGCAGGTCATGGCGCGCGGTGAAGTCGAGCGCGTCCTCGATCGATTCCATGTCGTTGGCGCCGATGAGCACCGGCCGCTCCTTGCGCAGGACCGGCAGCATGGCCTCCCAGCGCAAATCCGGCAGGCTGACGGCATTGGCTTCTTTCGCCGTGCGATACGACTTGGCGTCGGTAAGCGCCTTCTCGAGTGCAATGCGCTTGTCGACCTGCGCCTTGCGCGTGGCTTCGATCAGCGGTGGCGGCAGAAAGTCCGGAACCATCAGCGACGGCCATTCGATGTGCAGGCCGACATCGCCGCGCACGGTCATGTCTTCCCAGGTCCAGCCGTCCATCTGCATGACCGCCGCGGTGCCGGTGATGACACCCTGCTGCCCGGCAACCGGGTGCACCAGTGCGGCGAGCACGCCATTGGCGCGCGTCACGGGCACCACTTCGGTATCGGCGTTGACCGCGACCTGCGCACGCGGATTCGGATTGATCGCGCCGACTTCGGCCGCATCGTTGGTGGCGCGCACGGCCTGCACTTCGACCAGTCCGATCACGCTGGAGGCGGCAAGCATGCCCGGATAGACATGCTTGCCGCTGGCGTCGATCACGCTGGCGCCATCGGTGGAAACGTCGGCGCCGACTGCGGTGATCTTGCCGGCCTCGAAACGCACGCGGCCGTTGGCGATAGGAGCACTGGACACCGGGTGCACGGTGGCGTTGACGATCACGATGGGCCGGTCCTGCGGCGCACCCGGCACGGTGACGACGTTCTGGGCATTCGCGTGGCTGGCAAGCAGCGCTGCGAGCACGCCCGCGGCGAGGCGAAGGTTGCTGATCATGCGCGTGGTTTCCTGCGCTGCGGTGGCGCGGCGGATGGGGGACGGCAGCTTCGAAGCGTTCATGGTCTGATTTCCCCGCGTCTCAATGCACATGTTCTTTCACGCTGCAGGCCTGCACGTTCTGGCCGCTGTGGTAGATGCCGCGGCTGGAGCCGTGAACCACTGCCCACTCTGCGATCGTGTGCATCTGCGCCTCGCGATTCCACAGCACGCCGAGCATGCCCTGCGGTCCGTCCTTGCCCGGCGTCGGAGGCGCTGGACCACCGCGAGGACCACTGCCGGTTCCGATGAGTTTCATCCGCTCGGGCAGCGCCTTCTCGATCAGGCGTTCGCGCTCGGCCACCACGGCCAGCTGTGCGCTCGCATCGTCCTGGCGATCGAAATACTTGCGGCCTTCGATCCAGGTCTGCTCGACGCGCGCCATCGACGACAGCGGATGCATGTTCCAGATCACGAAGTCGGCATCCTTGCCCGGCTCCAGCGAGCCCACGCGCGCATCGATCCGCAACTGCCTGGCGGGATTGATGGTGACCATCGCAAGCGCTCGCTCGTCGGACATGCCGCCGTACTTGCGGCTCTTGCCGGCTTCCGCGTTGAGTCGCCGCGCCATTTCGTCGGAGTCGGAGTTGATCGAGGTCAGCACGCCGGCATCGCTCATGATCGAGGCGTTGTAGGGAATCGCGTCGTAGACCTCCATCTTGAATCCCCACCAGTCGCTGAAGGTGGAAGCACCCGCATCGATCGATGCCAGCGCATCGGCCACCTTGTAGCCTTCGAGGATGTGGGTGAACGAGGCGACCTTGAAGCCGTACTTCTGCGACAGGCGCACGAACATCAGTATCTCGTCCTGACGATAGCTGTGGATGTGCACCACGCGTTCCCCGCGCAGGATCTCGAGCAGCGCCTGCAGGCGCAGATCGGTGCGCGGCGCCGGCCCGGACTTCGACTTGTTCCAGGCGTCGCGGCGTTCGCCATAGGCCTTCGCTGCGTTGAACGAGTCGAGCATGATCTGCTCGACGCCCATGCGCGACTGCGGATAGCGGGTGGTAAAGGCATCGCCCCAGTTGGCTTGTTTGACGTTCTCGCCGAGCGCGAACTTCACGCCTGGTTTGCTGCCTTCGAATACCAGGCCATCGGCGTCGCGACCCCAGCGCCACTTCACCGTCTGGCTCTGGCCGCCCATCGGATTGGCCGAGCCGTGCAGCAGCAGCGCGCTGGTCACGCCGCCGGCTAGCTGCCGATAGATGCTGATGTCGGTCGGGTCGATGATGTCGCCGATGCGCACCTCGGTGGTGACCGCATGCGAGCCTTCGTTGAGATTGCCGGAAAGCCCGGAGTGCGAGTGCGCATCGACGATGCCTGGAGCGACATGCAGCCCGCTGCCATCGATCACGCTGGCGCCCTGCGGTGCATCGAGATCGGCACCCACTGCGCTGACTTTGCCGTTGGCCACCAGCAGATCGGCATTCTCCAACTTGCCCTGCGGACCTTGGGTCCAGATCGTGGCGTTGCGAACCAGCACGGCTTTTGGCTGCACCGGCGGCGCGAGCTGCGCATACTCGCCAGCGGGATAGCCGCGGAACGCCGGCACCTGGATCGCAGCAACCGGCTTGATCGCCGCGGCCTCGGGTACGGCGCCCTCGCGCTGGCCGCTTATCGCGACCGTAGTGCCGTTCTCCTGCGCGCGCAGGCCCTCCATGCGCCCTTCACGCAACATCAGACTCACCGGCTGCGCGCCGCTGCTGCCACCGAACCACGCGTTCGGCGCGGACAGGATCAGGCGGTTGTCGCTCAGGCTCGCCTTGGCACTGAGCTCACCGGCCTTGACGTCATAGGGGCCCTCGCCACTGATCTCGATGCTGGCCGGGCCCTTGCCATCGCTCCATGCCAGCGACCACGTGCCGCGCGGATCGACCGGCGCCAGCGGCTTGACCTCATGCGGCACACCATCGACCCACACCGCGTAGATGGCGGCGTTCTCGGCGCGGAACAGCGCGGTGTCGGCGACCAGCAGGTTGGCATTGAAGCCCGCAGCGATGCGACCCAGTCGCGCGCTCTGGCCGAGCAGTGCCGCAGGCGCTGTGGTCAGCGCACGCAGTGCATCGTCTTCGGACAAGCCTGCAGCGACCGCGCGCCGCAGGTTCGGCCAGAATTCCTTGGCCGGGTCCTTCAAGCCGCGAGTGGTGAGCGCCATTTCCAAGCCGGCGCCAGCGAGCCGCGCCGGATTGGCCGGCGCCTGCTCCCAGTGCTGCAGAGCCGCCAGCGAGGTCGCTAGCGCAGCTTCCGGGCGCTCGATCTCGGGCGGCGCGGGGAAGTTCAGCGGCACCAGCACCGGCACCTTGGCTGCGGTCAGCTGCGGCAATATGCGGTACTCGCTGCCGTTGCCGTCGATCACCGCCTTGAGGCGGAACTCGCGCGCCAGCGATAACACGCGACCGACGTCGAGCTCATCGTTGGTGTCGAATACGATGCGCTGGGTCCCCGCCAGCACCGGCTGCAGCGCGTCGAGCGCGAGGTTGGCCTCGGTTCGCTCGCGCGCGCCGCTGGCGGCAAGCTCGTCGCGCTGCCACTGCGCATCGAGCAGCGACTGGCGCAGCAGCGCGATCGCACCCATCATCGAGCTCGGATACTCGCCACCAAAACCGGCTGCGGGTTCGAAAGCGGCGTGCTGGAAAATGCGCGGAGCCAGCAGCAGGTCCTTGGCATTGCCCGAATCGCGCAACGCGATCAGCGCGCTCTGGCCGCGCAGGATGCCAGTATCGGGTGCACTCAAGGCAGCCGCGAAGCCCAGATTGCGCAACGCCTTTGCGTCATCGGCCTTCGGCTCGAGCGCGACAGCGACATCGCGCTCGGGCCGGATGCGCCGGTTCCAATGGCGCGCCCCGGCCTCGGCGGGAGCCGGCGGCGGCGCCTGGCGCGCCGCACCGAAACCACCCATCGGCGCCGGGGGAGCCGGCTTGAATGCAGCCGGCACGCCCACCGTGGAAGCGATCTCGATCAATCCCGGAAACACCGTCTTGCCGCCGAGATCCCAGCGCGTGGCGCCGGCCGGCACCTGGTCGCCAGCGGCTACGCTCACGATCAAACCATCGCGCAGCACCACGGTACCGCGTTCGATCACCCGCCCGGGTTCGGTGACGATGCGCGCGTTGGTCAGGGCGTGCCAGCGCGGGGTGGCGTCGCGCAGCCCCTCCACCGGCGCTGCGGCCTGCTGCGCCGAAGCGCCAGCGGCCAAGGTCAATCCGCAAGCAGCAACGGCGCACGCGAGACGCGCGCGAAAATGAAATGCCATGGTGAACCCCGTCGGTGAAAACCCTGCGAGGCTAGCGTGAGGAACGTGAAAGGATCAACGTGGTCTCGATGGTCTCGTCCCTTTCGAGGGCAAGCGCTTTGAGGTGGCGCCAGTGCGAAGCGCGCGCGCTTTGGTTTCCTTCCCCCTGCAGGGGAGGGCTGGGGTGGGCACGCACCGCGCCTCAGTTCAACTCAAGGCATCGCAGCCCGCAACGCCTCGGCCGCACGCCGCGCCGTTTCAATCAACGTCGCATCGTCCACTTGCCCCGCAAACAGCAGCAGCACGCCGTTGTCCTCGGCCTGCAGATAGGCGCGCGGATCGTTGGCAGGCCGATACATCCATGCCTGCCTCCACGGACCATCCAGCGCCTGATGCACCTGCCCGGTACGCGACCCCTCGGCCCGGCGCGCCGCCGCCTCGCTCGCAGTGTCCTCGCCACTGCCGGCATTGCGCAGGGCAAGCCGCGTGGTGACCGCCATGCTGACTGGCCCGGACGCCGTGCTGATATCGCACATCGGCAAGGTGCCGCGGATCGCGCCCAGGGGCGAGGCGCTGCCCGTGGGTTGCGCGGGCACCCCGCCACCGGGGCCAGCCATCAGCGCGCCGCACACCGAGCCGTCGCTCATCTGCTTGTCGGCCAACGGATGCCCACTGGCCGCGCCACGCAGGAACAATGCCGAGGCGCCGACCAGCGCCACGATTACCAACACGCTCACCGCTCCGCTGCGCATCGTGACTGCCTCAGACCTTGGTCGCACCGCGCTTGCGCACGATCAGCATCGCCAGTTCCAGCGACTGCTCGTAGTTCAGCCGCGGATCGACCGTCGAACGATAGGCACGCGC
Organism: Lysobacterales bacterium; assembly: GCA_038224265.1. Lineage (GTDB taxonomy): Bacteria > Pseudomonadota > Gammaproteobacteria > Xanthomonadales > Ahniellaceae > UBA4656. The sequence goes on along the minus strand of JBBRFN010000049.1, from coordinate 11,907 downwards.
CAGATCGGTTTGCGAAAGATCGCGCGCGCCACCGAGGCACTCGGTCACGTTCTCTCCGGTCAGCTCCAGATGCACGCCGCCAAGACGGGTGCCGGCCGCGGCATGCGCGTCGAAGGCCTGCTCCAATTCGCCTGCGATATTGGCAAAGCGCCGGGTCTTGACGCCGTTGTCGAGCGACTCGGTATTGCCGTGCATCGGATCGCAGATCCACAGCGGCTGACGGCCTTCGCGGCGCAGCGCGTCCAGCAGCGGCGGCAGATTGCTCGCGATCTTCGCAGCACCCATCCGATGGATCAGGCTCAGGCGACCCGGCTCGCGATGCGGGTCGAGTGCGTCGACCAGACGCAGCAGCACATCCGGCGTCACCGAAGGCCCGATCTTGACCGCGATCGGATTGCGGATGCCGCGGAAATACTCGACATGCGCGCCATCCAGCGCGGCCGTGCGCATGCCGATCCAGGGAAAATGGGTCGACAGGTTGAACCAGCCCCACTGACGCGGCACCTGGCGCGTTACGGCCTGCTCGTAATGCAACAGCAGCGCCTCGTGCGAGGTGAAAAAATCGACGCGTGAAAAACTGCCCAGCGGCTGCCCGGCCAGGGTTTCCATGAAGCGCACGGCTTCGCCGATCGACGCCACCATTTCGCGGTACTCGCGCACCAGCGGCGAGTGCTCCATCCACGCCAGATCCCAGTACTCGGGGTGGTGCAGGTCGGCGAAACCGCCATCGATCAGCGCGCGCACGAAGTTCATCGTCATCGCCGACAGCGAATGACCGCGCACCAGGCGCTGCGGATCGGCGATGCGTGCTGCCGCAGTGAACTCGGGGCCGTTGACGATATCGCCGCGATAGGTCGGCAGGGTCACCCCGTCGCGCACTTCGGTGTCGGTCGAGCGCGGCTTGGCGTACTGGCCGGCAAATCGCCCAACCCGGATCACCGGCAGCTTCAGTCCGTGGATGAGCACCACGCTCATCTGCAGCAGCACCTTGAGGCGATTGGAGATGGTGGCCGAGTCGCAGTCGGCAAAACTCTCGGCGCAGTCGCCGCCCTGCAGCAGGAAGCGCTTGCCCTCGGCAGCCTCTGCGAGCTGTCGCTTGAGGCTCAGGATTTCCCATGACGTGACCAGCGGTGGCAGCGACGAGACCTCGTGCAGGGCCGCATCCAGCGCTGCCGGATCCGGATACTGCGGCTGCTGCACGGCCGCTCGCGCCTGCCAGCTGGATGGCGACCAGTCTGCTGCCTCGTTGACGGGTTGCAGCGGGGAGATGGCCATCATTCGATCGAGCCTTTGCATGGAAACCTCGGTGCCTTGCCCTGCCGTCTTGCGTCCGCCGGGCTCAGGACGGACGGGGGCAGACGTCGGCCGGGCTTGGTTGGCTATCGTGCGTAGCGGCGAAAGCCGTAATACGCCGCGCCGATGATGAACACGGCAAACCAGATCAGGGTCCACTCGGGCATCGACAGCCCGAGGAAAGTCCAGTCGACCTTGGCGCATTCACCGGAGCCGGTGAACAGCATGGCCAGCGTCTTCGACAGCGGGAATGCGTCGAGCATGTACTGCAACCCCGGGCCGCACTCCGGCACCTGATCGGCCGGCAGGTGCTGCAACCACACGTGGCGGCCGGCAATCCCGGCGCCGATCCCCGCGGCCACCAGGGCCAGCGCGCCATAAACGCGGCGCCCTGCCCCCTGCGGCCCGTGCAAGGCGGCGATCGCACACACCAAGAACAGCGCCATGAAGGCAACGCGCTGCAGAATGCACAGCGGACACGGCTCCATATTGAGCTGGTACTGCGCGTAATAGGCGAAACCGAGGAACACCGCAATCAACGCAGCGGCCACGGCAAAGCCTGTTCGGAAATTCCAGACCAGCGGATTCATCCCCGTTTTTTACCGCAGACCCTGACGCGGCGCAACACGGGGTGGCGCAGGGCGGCCGCATCGGCCGACCGACGGGGAACGGGCGAGACGAGAACAAGCAAGAAGCCGAATGCACGCCCGGCATCCGAAACGCTTCCCGGCGCTCATGGCCTACGGAACTGGTGCCGGTGAAGAGACTCGAACTCCCGACCCACGCATTACGAATGCGTTGCTCTACCAACTGAGCTACACCGGCACGGTGTTGTCGCAGCGTCACGCGAGGGCTCCAAGCGACGCATCCAGCGCCGGCCACTGCGGCCGGATTCGGGACCAGTGCGGCCCCGTCCCCTTGGTGGGCGGTAGTGGGATCGAACCACTGACCACTGCCGTGTGAAAGCAGTGCTCTACCGCTGAGCTAACCGCCCGTTCGGGGGCGCGAAGTTTACGGGCGCGGGGTGGGTGGGTCAACCGGCAAGCGTTGCGGGCGCGGGCCACCCCGGTTGCCGCAATCGCTGCCATGGCAGCTCCCACATGGCGAGTGGGATGCAGCCGCAAGGCGGGTCGCCCTGCACCCGCCGTGCACCCAACAGCGGAAGCGCGGGTCGCCCTCGACCCGCGACGCGATGCATCTCGACACCATGATCAATCGACGAGGATGACCCGCAGCTCCTTCGGCAGCGCAAACACCATGTCCTCGGGCTTGCCGGCGATCTCCTCAACCCCGTCGGCTCCCCATTCGCGCAAGCGCGCGAGCACCGCTTGCACCAGACTCTCGGGAGCCGATGCACCGGCCGTCACGCCGATCCGGGTGCGACCATCGAGCCACTCGCGGCGGATGTCTTCGGGGCCATCGATCAGGAACGACAACACGCCCTGCTTCTGCGCCAGTTCGCGCAGGCGGTTGGAGTTGGAGCTGTTGGGCGAGCCGATCACCAACACCAGGTCGCAACGCCCGGCCAGCACGCGCACCGCGTCCTGGCGATTCTGGGTGGCGTAGCAGATATCGTCGTGGCGCGGGCCTTCGATCGCGGGGAAGTGCCGGCGCAGGGCGTCGATCACATCGCGCGTCTCGTCCACCGACAGCGTGGTCTGGGTGGAGAACGCCAGTTTCTGCGGATCGGTCGGCACCAGCTGCGCAACGTCGGCGGCCGATTCGACCAGGTGGATGCGCGCGCTGCAGGCCGGATCCCACTGGCCCATGGTGCCCTCGACCTCAGGATGCCCTGCATGGCCGATCAGGACCACGTCGCGACCCTGCTTGGCATGGCGCGCGACTTCGATATGCACCTTGGTCACCAGCGGACAAGTCGCATCGAAGATACGCAGCCCGCGCGTACGCGCTTCGTCACGCACCGCCTGCGAGACGCCGTGCGCGCTGAACACCACGGTCGCGCCAGTCGGCACCTGGGCGAGTTCGTCGACGAACACCGCGCCCTTGGTGCGCAAGTCCTCTACCACATAGCGGTTGTGCACGATCTCGTGGCGCACATAGATCGGCGCGCCGAACGCCTCCAGCGCACGCTCCACGATCTCGATCGCGCGGTCGACACCGGCGCAAAAGCCACGCGGATTGGCGAGCAGGATGTGCATGGCCGGTATGGTAGTGCGCGGGTTGCTTGAATGCGAATTGGTGGAGGGGGATTTGCGAATGGCGAATGGGAAAGCCTGCACGACGCGATGCCTTGATTCTCCCATTCGCCATTCGCCATGCGCCGCCTTAGTTGCTGCTTTTCTCGTTCCGCATGCCGGCCAAAACCAGCACAATCGCCCCCACCACGATGCACGAATCGGCCACGTTGAACGCAGGCCAGTGCCACTCGCGGTAGTAGACCAGAATGAAATCGACCACGTGGCCGAGGCGCAGGCGGTCGATCACGTTGCCGAGCGCACCACCGATGACCAGCGCGAGCGCCAGCGCACTGAAACGGTCGCTGCGCGGCAAGCGCGTGAGCCACACCATGAAGCCGATCGAAACCGCGACGGCGAATGCGCTCAGCAGGTAGCGCTGCAGATCGCCGCCCTCACCGAACATGCTGAAGGCGACGCCTTCGTTGTAGGTCAGGGTCCAGTCGAAGAATCCCGGCACCACGGTGATCCGGCTGTACTCCGGGACATAGCCGAGGAAGAACAGCTTGCTCGCCTGGTCGACAGCGATCACCGCGAGCGACAGCGCGAGCCAGCGCAGCCCGGAACGTCCCGCCATTGGCCCCGGCGCCATCAGAACCAGATCCTCGTTTCGCCGGCGCCGGCGATGTTTTCGATGCAGCGCCCGCACAGGTCGGGATGCGCGGCATCGACACCCACACTGCTGCGATGGTGCCAGCAGCGCACGCACTTGCTGGCACTGGTCGCGCGCACCAGCACGCGCGCAGTGCCGTCGAGCAGCGCCACCTCGGTCGCGCCGGCCTCGGCCTCGAAGCCTTGCTCGCTGGCGGCATCCAGCAGCACCACGTCGCTGGTGATGAAGAAGAAGCGCAGTTCAGCCGCGCAAGCCGCGAATCGCTGCGGATCGGCGACATCGAGCAACAGTCCGACTTCCGCTTCCAGCGAGCCACCCAGCTGACCGCCAGCGCGCAGGGTTTCGATCTGCTTGAGTGCGGCCGAACGCAGCGCGCCCAGATCGTCGATCAGCGCCTGATCGTGCGCATCCAGCGCCACCCCGCGCAGATGCGCCAACTCGTCCCAGGTCGCGAACAGCACCGAATCGTGGGTGCGCGCCGGCAGATAGGTCCACAGCTCTTCCGCGGTAAAAGCCATGATCGGCGCGAACGCGCGGACCAGGATCTCCAGCGTCCAGTACATCGCGGTCTGCGCGGAGCGCCGCGCGGGATGGTCGATCGGCAGGGTGTAGAGCCGATCCTTGGTCATGTCGAGGTAGCCCGCGCCCATGTCGATGGTCGCAAAGCGCATCAGCTCCTGGGCGAGCAGCTGGTAGCTGTAGGTGTCGGGGCCGAAGGCGATGTCGTCGGCATTCGCTTCCGGGCCGTACACGCGGCGCGCCACCTGCATCAGGCGCACCGCTTGTGCCAGCGCCCAGCGGTCCAGAGGCAGCAGCTTCTCGACCGCCACCGCGTGTTTTGCCGGATCGAAACCGGCCAGATTGCCGAGCAGGAAGCGCGCGGTATTGCGCAGCCGGCGATAGCTGTCGGCGGCACGCTTGAGGATCTCGTCGCCGACCGACATCTCGCTGGTGTAGTCGGTGGCTGCCACCCACAGGCGCAGGATGTCGGCGCCGAGGGTCTTCATCACGGTCTCGGGTGCGACCACGTTGCCGAGCGACTTCGACATCTTGCGACCCTGCGGATCGACCGTGAAGCCGTAAGTGATCACCTCGTCGTAGGGCGCGCGACCATGCATCGCCACCGAGGTCAGCAGCGATGACTGGAACCAGCCGCGATGCTGGTCGGAGCCTTCGAGGTACATCACCCGACGCGTCTGCCCGGGCGCGCAGGCCAGTTCCGGGCGCACGTCGAGCACGCAGGCATGGGTGACGCCGGAGTCGTACCAGACATCCAGCACATCGGTGACCTTGTCGTAGTGCGCAGCATCGTCGCCAAGCAGCGACCTGGGATCCAGATCGAACCACGCATCGATGCCCTCGCGCTCGACCAGTTCTGCGGCATGGCCGAGCAGCTCGACCGTGCGCGGGTGCGGAGCACCGGTTTCCTTGTGCGCGAAGATCGCGATCGGCACGCCCCAGGTGCGCTGGCGCGAGATGCACCAGTCGGGTCGATTCTCGACCATGCCGGCGATCCGTTCCTCGCCCCAGCCGGGCAGCCAACGTACCTGCTTTACCGCCGCCAGCGCCAGCTCGCGCAGCTTCGCCTGCTGCATGCTGAAAAACCACTGCGTGGTAGCGCGGAACGCCACCGGCGTCTTGTGCCGCCAGCAGTGCGGGTAGCTGTGAGTGAACTTGCGATCGTGCGCGAGCAGCACGCCGCGCGCTTGCAGTTCGCTGATGATGTGTTCCTGTGCCTTCCACACGTGCTCGCCCGCGAACAGCTCGGTGCTCGGCAGGTATTGGCCGTTGCCACCGACCGGATTGAGTACTTCAAGTCCGTACTTGCGGCCGACCTCGAAGTCCTCGACGCCGTGGCCGGGCGCGGTATGCACAGCACCGGTGCCCTGGTCGGTGGTGACGTGATCGCCGAGGATGATCGGCACCTGGCGCGCATAGAACGGATGCGCGAGCAGCTGCCGCTCCAGCGCCGCGCCCTGCGCCCGGCCCAGCACTGCGGCATCGGTGATGCCATAGCGCGCGGCCACCGCCGAAAGCAGCGCATCGGCCAGCACCAGCAGCACGCGTCGACCGTCGCGCGCGGCCCCCTCGACGAGCACGTAGTCGAGTTCGGCGCCAAGGGTCACGGCCATCGAGGCTGGCAGGGTCCACGGCGTGGTGGTCCAGATCGGCACCGCGACGATCGACTCGCCCGCGTCGACACCGAACAGCGCTGCCAGTGCGCTCGGATCCACCGCGTCATACGCCACATCGACCGCCGACGACACCTTGTCCTGATACTCGATCTCGGCCTCGGCCAGCGCCGATCCGCAGTCGAAGCACCAATGCACCGGCTTGGCACCACGCAGCAGATGGCCGCGCTCGACGATGCGCGCCAGCGCGCGCAGCATGTTGGCCTCGAACTGGAAGTCCATCGTGCGATACGGCTGCTCCCACAGGCCCAGCACGCCCAGCTGCTTGAAACCCTCGCGCTGGATGTCGATTTGCCGGGACGCGTATTCGCGGCACTTTTGCCGGAAGCCGCGCGCGTCGAGCTTGACCCCGACCTTGCCATGCTCCTTCTCGATCGCGATCTCGATCGGCAGTCCGTGGCAATCCCAGCCCGGCACATAAGGCGAGCGGAAACCGCCGAGCCACTTCGAGCGGATCACGATGTCCTTCAGGATCTTGTTCACTGCATGGCCGATGTGGATCGGGCCGTTCGCATACGGCGGGCCGTCGTGCAGGATGAACGCGGGCCGCGCGGCGGTGTCCTCGAGCAGGCGCTGGTAAAGATCGGAAGCCGACCACGCGGCCAGCATCTCCGGCTCGCGGCGCGCCAGATCGCCCTTCATCGGGAACGCGGTGTCCGGCAGATTGATGGTGTTCTTGTAGTCGGTCACTGCGTCAACGCCTCTTCGAGATTCGGGCCGCGCGCGAGGATCTCGCGCGCCTGTGCGGCATCACGGTGCATCTGTTCGATGAGCGCCGGCAGGCCATCGAAGCGCAGCTCATCGCGCTGCTTGGCGACGAACTCGACCCGCAGCATGCGGCCGTACAGGTCGCCGTCGAAGTCGAACAGATGCGCTTCGAGCAGCGGCTCGACGCCGTTGACCGTTGGTCGCGTGCCCAGACTCGCCACCGCCGGCCAGTGCTGCATCCCGGCGCCATGCACGCGCACCGCGAAAATGCCGCCGATCGGCGCGCGGCCATAGGGTATCCGCAGATTGGCGGTGGGATAGCCCAGCGTGCGGCCGAGCTGCCTGCCGCGCACCACATGGCCCTCCATCGCGAACGGACGGCCCAGCATGCGCGCGGCGAGCGCAAATTCGCCATCGCCGAGCGCGGCGCGGATGCGGCTGGAGCTGATCCGCGCACCGTCGTCGAGCTGCGCTTCGATCGTATCGGCGCTGAATCCGCACAGCGCGCCGATCGTGCGCAGCATGTCCAGATCGCCGCGCCGCTCGTGGCCGAAGCGGAATCCCGGACCGACCCACACCTCGCGGGCGGCCAGTCGCGCCACCAGTACCTGGCGCACGAAGTCCTCCGCACGCGTATGCGCCAGCCGCACGCCGAAGCGCAGCAAGCCGACACGCTCGGCGTGCGCTGCCAGCAGGCACATGCGCTGGCGCGGCGAGCTCAGGCGCGGCACCGCGTCGCGGCCCTGGAAATACTGGCGCGGCAACGGTTCGAAGCTGAGCACCACCAGCGGCAAGGCGCGCGCCGTCGCGCGCCGTCGCGCATGCGCCAGCAGGGCCTGGTGCCCGCGGTGCACGCCGTCGAAGGCGCCAATGCACACGATGCTGCCCTGCGGTGCGAGGCAGGCCCCGTCCGTGTCGCGGAAAATCGTTCGCATAAGTGGCGCGAGTATAGCAATCGCGCCGGCTCAACCCGGCGGCGTGGCCGTTTCCGCCAACGGCTCGCGCAGGTGCCGTGGCCGCAATCCGGCGCCCAGCAACACCAGCACGTAGGCGAGCACCGCGGCCGGCACGACCCATGCCAGGTGCATCACGCGGTCGGCCGCGGCCAGCATCGTCCAAGAACCGATCCCGCGCCGGACCAGCAGCAGCAGCGCAACCATCACCACCACCGCGAGCAGGATCCGCAGCAGGAATGCCGGCCAGCCCGGCTGCAGGCGCACGCCCGCGCCGGCGCGCAGGTAGCGCCACAGCAGCAACGCATTGAGGGTGCCGGCCAGCGCGGTGGCCAGCGCGATCCCGGCGTGTGCGCCGCTGATTTCGTACCACCACAGCGGGCCGACGATCGCGCAGCACAGCACGATATTGACCACCACCGTGATCAGCGCTGCGCGCACCGGCGTGCGCGTGTCCTGGCGCGCAAAAAATGCCGGCGCCAGGATCTTGGCCAGCATGAAACCCGGCAGCCCTGCGGCCAGCGCCATCAGCGCGAGTGCGGCCATCGCGGTATCGAAGGCGGTGAACTTGCCGTACTGGTACAGCGTTGCGGTCAGCGGCTCGGCCAGCACGATCAGGCCGGCGGCGGCCGGAATGGAAATCAGCAGCGCCAGGCGCAGACCCCAGTCGATGGTAGCCGCGTAGCCAGCCTGATCTCCGGCGCTGACCCGTCGCGACAGCGCCGGCAGGATCACCGTGGCCAGCGCCACGCCGAACATGCCCTGCGGAAACTCCATCAAACGATCGGTCAGGTACAGCCAGGTCTGGCTGCCGGTGGCCAGCAGCGAGGCGAACACCGTGCCCACCAGCAGGTTCACCTGCGCCACCGAGGAGCCGAAGATGGTCGGCAGCATCAGACGGAATACGCGCCGCATGCCCTCGTGGCGCAGGTTCAGGCGCAAGCGCGGCACCACGCCCAGGCGCGCCAGCGCGATCCACTGTGCGACCAGCTGCACGATGCCCGCGGCCACCACGCCCCACGCCAGCGCTGTGATCGACATGCCCATCCGCGGTGCGAGGAACAACGCGGCACAGATCATCGCCTGGTTGTGCTGGACCGGGGTCAGCGCGGCCACCCCGAAACGACCGTAGGTATTGAGCACCGCCGCCGCCAGCGCGGTCATCGAGATGAACCAAAGATATGGGAAGGTGATGCGCAACATCTGCGCGATCAGATCGAATTTTTCCGGCTCATCGAGCGCGCCGGGCGCAAACACTGCCGCGATCACCGGGGCCAGCAGCATGCCCAGCGCGGTGACCACCAGCACCACCGCGCACAGTGCGCCGGCGGTGTGATCGAGCAGATCGCGCAGGGCGGCCTCATCGCCGCGCTGCTTGTACTCGGTCAGCACTGGAACGAAGGCGGTCTGGAACGAGCCCTCGGCGAAGATCCGGCGCAGGAAGTTGGGGATGCGATAGGCGATGAAGAACGCATCGGTGGCCGATGAGGCGCCGAACACGCCCGCCTGGACCACGTCGCGCACGTAGCCCGCGATGCGCGAGACCAGGGTCAGGCTGGAGAACAGCAGGGTCGAGCGGAGCAGGCGCACGGGCGATGACCGGGAACGGGACGGGCGAAGGATTGCAGGAATTACCTGCGGGGCAAGGGGCAAATCGGGGACGCGGCGAGCCCCGGTTGAGGAGGAACGTCGGTTGGCGCGACGGTTCGGCTGGAAAATCGCCCGCCGATTTGACTGCAAGCGCCGAAATCCGGATACTTATGTCCCTTTTTGGCACCCCGAACCCGTCCGGAGATTTCCTTTGGCCAACATCAAGTCCGCAAAGAAGCGCGCCCGCCAGGCGGTCAAGCGCAACGCCCGCAACTCCAGCCAGCGCTCCATGGTGCGCACGGCAGTGAAGAAAGTCATCAAGCTCATCGAGTCGGGCGACAAGCCCGCCGCGGAAGGCGCGCTGCTCAGCGCCACCTCGCTGCTCGATCGTTATGCCAGCAAGGGCCTGATCCACAAGAACAAGGCCAACCGCCACAAGAGCCGCTTCACCGCGCAGATTCGCGCGCTGGCCTGAGCGGCAACGGGGTGCGATGAATGGGCCGGCGCAAGCCGGCCTTTTTGTTGCGCGGAATGCGGCACGCAGGGCGGGTCTTGGCCCGCCGCTTTCATGCCGCCGCGCAGCGAATCGCAGGTTCCACGCTTACGGCATGCCCCACGCATACGGCAATCGTCGATGGCGGGCCGAGGCCCGCCCTACGCTTGGGCCTCGCGCTCGTCGCGGCGCAGTGTGTCGAGGAATTCCATCACCTTGAAGCACACCTCGCGGGTGCCCTCGCCGGTGGCGGCCGAGACCATGAACCACGGGCCTTTCCAGCGCAGCTTGCGCACGATCGCCTTCGCACGCGCCTGCGCCTCGTCGGTCGGCAGCAGATCGGCCTTGTTCATCACCAGCCAGCGCGGCCGTTTGGCCAGATCCGCATCGAACGACTTCAGTTCCTTGGCGATCGCGCGCACCTGATCGGCCGGATCGATGCCCTCGACGGTCGGCGCCATATCGACCAGGTGCAGCAGCAGCCGCGTGCGCATCACGTGCTTCAAGAACTGGATGCCCAGCCCCGCACCATCGGCCGCGCCTTCGATGATGCCGGGGATATCGGCGACCACGAAGCTGCGATCGGTCTCGATGCGCACCACGCCCAGATTCGGATGCAGGGTGGTGAACGGATAGTCGGCCACCCGCGGCCGCGCGGCAGACACCGCTCGGATGAAGGTCGACTTGCCGGCGTTCGGAAAGCCCAGCAAGCCGACGTCGGCGAGCAGCTTGAGCTCGAGCCGCAACAGTCGCTCCTCGCCCGGATAGCCCGGCGTGGATTTGCGCGGCGCGCGGTTGGTCGAGGTCTTGTAGTTGATGTTGCCGCGCCCGCCATCACCGCCGCGCGCCACCAGCAGGCGCTGGCCGTTCTCGGTCAGATCGCCGATTTCTTCTTCGGTGCTGACATTGATCACGCTGGTGCCCACCGGCACCCGGATCAGGTGGTCTTCGCCGCCCGGCCCGGTCATCTGGCGCCCTGCCCCGTTGCCACCGCGCTGCGCGCGAAAGCTGCGCTGGTGGCGGAAATCGATCAGCGTGTTGAGGCCTTCATCGGCGAGCAGCCAGACATCGCCACCCTTGCCGCCATCACCACCATCCGGCCCACCAAAGGGAATGAACTTCTCGCGCCGAAAGCTCACGGCACCGCTGCCGCCAGCACCGGCGGTCACGTTGATTTCGGCTTCGTCGACGAATTTCATAGGGGAGGACGCGAGATGGGGCGGATGTTTCGGGCTGCAAATAGCGAATGGCGTATGGCGTTTGGCGTTTGGCGTTTGGCGTTTGGCGTTTGGCGTTTGGCGTATGGCGAGTGGCGCACGGCGAATGGCGAATGGCGCACGGCGAATGGCGAATTGGAAAATTGGCTGGGGCTTGGAGGCAGCTGAATCCTTCAACTGGCGAGGCACTGCGAAAGGCCTGTCCTCCGACCGGCGCTGACTTCGTTACGGAAGCGCCGATTCCTTACCCGTGCCCCCCAGTCTTGTCATTCCCGCGAAGGCGGGAATCCAGTGCCTTTCGCCCTTCAGGGCCGCACAAAGGCACTGAATCCCCCCCTTCGCGGGGATGACGTTCGTTCGGTCGGTGCTAAATCGACTGCTCTACGCTTCGCCATTCGCCATTCGCCATTCGCCATTCGCCATTCGCCATTCGCCATTCGCCATTCGCCATTCGCAATCCGCAATCCATCATTCGCGGTTGGCCAGCTGCCAATCCCCCCCAGACTCGTCATTCCCGCGAAGGCGGGTATCCAGTGCCTTTCGCCCTTCAGGGCCTGCACAAAGGCACTGGATCCCCGCCTTCGCGGGGATGACGTTCGTTAGGTCGGTGCTAAATCGACTGCTCTACGCTTCGCCATTCGCCATTCGCCATT
>JBBRFN010000048.1:0-20004 GCA_038224265.1 Lysobacterales bacterium | reverse complement strand
GCGCGGTGCAGAATTTTCCGATCTCGGGCCTGACCATGCCGCGCGAGTTCATCCGCGCCGTGGGCCTGATCAAGTCGGCCTGCGCGCAGGCCAATGCCGATCTCGGGCAGATGAAGAAGAACGCCTGCAAGGCGGTGCGCGGCGCCGCCGCGCGGGTCGCTGCCGGCGAGTTCGATGCGCAGTTCCCGATCGACGTGTTCCAGACCGGCTCGGGAACCAGCACCAACATGAACGCCAACGAGGTGATCGCGCACGTCGCGATCGAAGCCTCGGGGCTGAAGATCCATCCGAACGACCACGTCAACATGGGCCAGTCGTCCAACGACGTGATCCCCACCGCGATCCAGGTCGCCGGCTGCGTGGCGAGCTCAAAGCAGCTGCTGCCGGCGCTCAAGCATCTGAAAGCCACCATCGACGTGCGCGCACGCCAGCTCAAGCGCGTGCCCAAGACCGGCCGCACCCATCAGATGGACGCCATGCCGATCACCTTCGGCCAGGAGCTGTCGGGCTGGTCGGCGCAGATCGGCACCGCGATCGAGCGCATCGAGGACACCCTCAAGCGCCTGCGTCGCCTGCCGCAGGGCGGCACCGCGGTCGGTACCGGAATCAATGCGCATGAGCGCTTCGGACCGCTGGTCGCGCGCGAACTGACCCGCCTGACCGGGTTCCGTTTTGAAGCTGGCGCGAACTACTTCGAGAACATCTCCGCGCAGGATTCCGCAGTCGAGCTGTCGGGCCAGTTGCGCACGCTGGCCTGCGCCTTGATGAAGATCTCCAACGACCTGCGCTGGATGAACTCCGGCCCGCTGGCCGGGCTGGGCGAGATCGAGTTGCAGGCCCTGCAGCCGGGCTCTTCGATCATGCCCGGCAAGGTCAATCCGGTGATTCCGGAGGCGATGACGATGGTCTGCGCGCAGGTCATCGGCAACGACACCACGATCGCCATCGCCGGCCAGTCGGGCAACTTCCAGCTCAACGTGATGCTGCCGGTGATCGCCTACAACCTGCTGCAGTCGATCCAGATCCTCGCCAATGCCTCGCGCGCGCTGGCCGATTCGGCGATCAGCGGATTCAAGGTCAAGCCCGAGCGCATCGCGGCCGCACTCAAGCGCAATCCGATCCTGGTCACCGCACTCAATCCAGTGGTGGGCTACGAGAAGGGTGCTGCAATGGCCAAGCAGGCGTACAAGGAAGGCCGGCCGATCCTCGACGTGGCCCGCGAGAGCACCGGCATGAAGGAATCCGAGCTGAAGAAATACCTCGACCCGATGACGCTGACCCGCGGCGGCATCCAGTCGGGCGGCGGCTCGGCCGGCGGCTGAGCGCGCAGTCCATCCATCGAATCCCAAGGCACCGAAACCATGAAGCGATTGATCCTGCTGGCGGCGCTTGCCGCCGGCACCGCCATTGCGCAGAACGCCGATATCTCCGGCGCGCAGTTGATCTCCGGCGACGCCGACGCTCAGCTGCAGCAGTTGGCTCGCCAGGCCGTCACCAGTAACCGCAAGCTGATCATTTCGGCGCCGGAGTACTGGCACGAGATGATCCTCGAACAGGTGCGCAGGGGAGGCGGAGATCGCCTGCAGATCGAGGTGCGCGATTCCTTCGCCGAGGCGGTGATGGTGCGTTCGGATGTGCTCGGCGGTACCGAGACACCAGTGGTCGCGGCGCCGCCGCCAGCGGCAGCCCCGTCCGAACCGGTTGCCGCGGCCGTGCCGGCGCCTGCGCCGGCAGGTACACCGATTGCGCGACCCACGCCACCGACACCAGCGCCTGCAGCACCGGTGGTGATGCGCGCTCCAGTCACGACAGCACCGGTTTCGAGGCAGGCACCGGCACCTGCACCTGCACCTGTCAGCGCTGCAAATCGCGCGCAGCCAGCGGTGGCAACGCCAGCGCCCGCGAGGACCACTCCGCAGCCTGCGCCGACACCGACGCCGCGACCTCTGGCCGCGACCGCAGCACCGTCGCCGGCTTCGACTCCTGACGCGGCGACAGCGCCAGCGGCAGCACAGGCCCAGGGCGTCACCACCGGCAGTGCACAAGCGCAGATCACCGCGATCAAGCGACGCCTGGAGGCCAACCTCACCGACGGGCAGTCGATCACGCGCACGCTCGTGCAGACCGAGCTGGAGCCCAAGGACCTGTTGTTCTCGCGCGACGGCGTGGTTGCCGTGGTGCGTCGCTCCAGCGTGCGCAGGGATTGGTTCTGGCTGGAGGGCGATATCGACCTGCGGCGGGTCGAGCTGCGCGAGCTGGGGCCGAATCGCTACGAGGTCATCGATCGCGTGCGTGCGATCGACAACCCGCGATTGCGTCCGGTGCAGAGCCGCGAACGCGCGATGTTCGCTGGCAACGAGCCGGAAAAGCATGCGTCCGAACGCCAACAGCTCGAGCGTCGCTACAACGGCGACAACCGCATCACCGCGACGCTGCTGCCCTCCGAGCTCAACCAGCGCGACGTGATCTACGTCGGCGACGAGCTGTCGGTGGTGGTGCGGGTCAACCGCCTGCTGCTGGAACGCTATTGGCTGGTTGGACGAATCGACCTCGGGCGCTCCGAGCTGCTCAAGGACGGCAACAACAAGTATCGGGTGCTGGAGAACATCCGGCAGTAGGGCGCAACCGCGCGCCGCTGGGCGGCGCGCGGTTTGCCGGTCCTCAGTCGGCCAACTCGCGGTTGCGGCGGAAGTACACGGCCGCGGCGATCATCGCGACACCCGCGACCACGCCGATCCACAGCTCCATCGAGCCCAGCGCGCCACCGATCACCGACCAGTCGACCAGCATCTCCGGGCCCGGCCCGTCGCTGTTGCCCAGCTTGGCGCGTTCGATGAAGGCCATGCCGAACCACGATACCGGGACCAGGCTGGTCAGGATCCGCGCCACCACATGTTGCCAGTACCAGGTGTCCGGCACGCGCAGGGCCTCCAGCAGCTCGAAGGTGTTGATCGCCACGCCCAGCGCGACCGGTAGCGCCACTGCCCACAGGAACGGCTTGCTGCGCGCGAAGGCCGACACCAGCAGCAACCAGCCGATCGCGGGCATCGCCCACAACGCGTTGACCGGCACGATGGCGAGCATCTTCAATGCCAGCGACAGGGGCTCGGCAGGGCCCCAGACCAGCTCCATCGGACTCAGTCCGTGGCCGAGCACGAACAGCCCGAGCACGCCGAGGAAGGCCAGGTGCAGGGCGACCGTCGCCGCCCACGCCAGCAGCGGCGCGCCGATTGCCGCAACCGCCACCTTGCTCAACACGGTTTCCGCATCCGACACCGGCAACGACTTCCAGAACAGGATCGAGCGGTCGCGACGGTCGTCGTACAGCGCGCCCAGCAGGTAGAAGAACAGCACGAAGAACAGCACGATCTGCATCACCAGCCAGAATCCGCCGAGGCCTGCCTCGTAGCCCATGCCGAGCTTGGCCATGTCCTCCGGCGGCACCTCGGAGAGCAGTTTCTGCAGGGGCACGCCGATCCGGATCTCGCCGTCGAAGGTGCGGTTGGCGTGCCAGCTCGTCACGCCCATGCCGATCACGGCCATCAGGAGCAGGGCGACACCGGTCCACACCGCCGCCCACAGGAAGCCGCCGCGGTGCTCCCAGTATTCGCGCTTGAGCAGCGTCACGAAGCGGTTCATGCGTAGGCTCCCTTCATCGTGGCCACGAAGATGTCGGACACGCTGGGTTTGTGCAGCTCGCCCAGCTCCGCCAGTTGCGCCCGCGCGGGACCATCGAACAGGAACACGCTCTTGCCGAACACCTGGCGTTCGTAGACCGGCGACAGCGCCAGCGCGGCGTCGCGCTGGTCCGGATTGACCAGCACTTCGGTGAAGCGCTCGGCCACCGCATCCATGGTCGCGGCCAGCGCGATCCGACCGTCCTTGATGAACAGCAAATCTGTGAGGATGTGCTCGATCTCTTCCACCTGGTGGGTCGTCACGATGATCGTCTTCTCATGGTCGAAGTACTCGTTGAGCAGGTTCTGGTAGAACTCCTTGCGATACAGGATGTCCAGGCCGAGGGTCGGCTCGTCGAGCACCAGCAGCTTGGCGTCGATGGCCATCACCAGCGCCAGGTGCAGCTGCACCACCATGCCCTTGGACAGCTCCTTGACCCGCATCTTGGGCTTCAGCTTGGTCTTGGCGAGGAATCCTTCGCAGACCTTGCGCGAGAAGCGCGGATGCACGCCCTCGACGAAGTCCATCGCCTCGCCTACCCGAATCCAGCGCGGCAGCACCGCCACGTCGGCGATGAAACACACCTCGTTCATCAGCGCGGTGCGCTGGCTGCGTGGATCGAAACCCAGCACCGACAGCTCGCCGGTGAAATCGGTCAGGCCGAGGATCGCCTTCAGCGCGGTGGTCTTGCCAGCACCATTGGGGCCGATCAGGCCGACGATGCGGCCTGCTTCGATGTCGAAATCCACGCCGTCGAGGGCGCGCGAATTGCGGTAGGCCTTGGTCAGGCCACGAGCACGGATCACGGCGCTCATGATTGCTCTCCGCCGCTGGAGATACCGTCGCGGATAAGGTCTTCGGCAGTGATTCCCAGTCGGCGCAGCCGCTCGTTCAACAACGGCCATTCGTCTTTCAGGAAACGTTCGCGTTCATTGCGCAGCAGCATCGTGCGCGCACCATCGGTGACATACATCCCCAATCCCCTTCGTTTTTCGACCAGCTGTTCATCGACCAGTTCCTGGTAGGCCTTGGAGACCGTGATCGGATTGAGCTGGAAATCCGCGGCCACCTGGCGTACCGAGGGCAGGGCGTCGCCCTGCTTGAGTACGCCGTCGAGGATCATCGCCACCACGCGGTCGCGCAGCTGGCGATAGATCGGTGTGTTGTCGTGCCATGTCACCGTCATGATGATTATTCCGCGGCGGCGGGCACGCTGTTGATGCGGCCGAAGTCGTAGAACGGATTGCCGAGGCGGGCGCGCTGCAGCGATGCGCGCAGTGGCTTGACGATGGTCTGATCGGCCGAGTCGGCGGCGACTTCGAACATCACGCTGCGCTCGGTGGCAGGGGCTTCATCCGCCGCGGCGAGGTCGGCACTGCTGGCGAGCACGGTGATCGTGGGTAGAACGCGCATCGGAACGGTGCGCGGGCTGTCGAGCCTCGTCGGCACAGACGCTTGAACATGCGCTGGCGCAGCGGTTGCCGCCTGCAGCGGGCGGGCTTCCGTATCGGCCGGACCCAGGCCAGCGCCGACGGCAATCACGGTCAGCGCGCAGATCGAGAAAAGGACTATGCTGGATTTCATGGCGGCTTCCTTGGGTGCTCGGTTCATCTAGTGTTGTAGCAAGGTATAACACCAGCACTGAGAGCGCAAGCAGGTCGGAAGTCATGGTCCCGGCGTTGCTCACAAGGAATTCGCCAAGCGCATGTTCTGCTTGACTTTTCCCACCCAACATTCAATTTGGAGCGTAGCGATGAAGCGCCTTCTCGGCACCTTTGTGGGCCTGGCACTGCTGATTCCGGGCCTCGCGGCTGCCTGCAGCGATCTGTTGAACGCCGAATTCCGTCCACTGGCAGGCAAGGAAAAGGTCAGCCTGTGCAGTCAGTTCGAAGGCAAGGTCTTGCTGGTGGTCAATACCGCCAGCAAATGCGGCTTCACCCCGCAATACGAGGGGCTGGAGGCACTGCACCAGCGTCTGGCCGACCGCGGCTTTTCGGTGGTGGGTTTTCCGTCCAACGATTTCATGGGCCAGGAGCCCGGCAGCGAGGACCAGATCAAGGAGTTCTGCACCCTGACCTACGGGGTGAAGTTCCCGATGTTCGAAAAGGTCACGGTCACGAAGGGCACTGCGGTGCCGTTTTACGAGCAACTGGCCGCTGCCTCCGGCGGCGAATACCCCGGCTGGAACTTCCACAAGTACCTGATCGATCGCGAGGGCAAGGTGGTCGCGAGTTTCGGCAGCCGGGTCAAGCCCGATGACGCGAAGCTGGTCGACGCGATTGAAAAGGCGTTGGGGAATGCGCCCGCTGCGGCGGGCATGCACTGAGGCTTCGAGCCTGCACGGGGCGCCAAATACACTTGGCGCCGCGTGGCGCGTGGCCTCAAAGCCGGCGCTTGATCGCGCGGATGCCGGCGCCCAGCAGCGGCACGTACTGGAACAGGCCGTCGGCCGCATTCCAGAAGTCCTGATGGAACACCACCAGTCCGTCGCTGTTGAAGCGCAGCTGGCTGATGCCGATCGAATGGGTGTCCTGGCCGCGCGCGAAACGCTTGAAGCGGATCATCATGGTCCAGCGCGCGTAGTAGTCGCCGCTGCCATTGGCGACGATCTCGTGGATCTCAACCGTGCACGCCTCGACCGCTTCGGCGCTTTCGCGCACATACGGCGTGAGCGCCGCCAAGCCCTCGATCTCCTTCAGGGTGTCGTTGAACCACACATCGGGTGCATAGGTGGCCGCGAGCAGTCGATCCACCTTGTCCGGCGAAAAGGTCGAAAAAAACCTGCGAAACCGATCCAGCGCGGCGGCCTCCGGCGCGGAGCCCGTTACCAGTGGCGTGCCGTGGCGGCGGCGCGATTCTTCGAGGGCTTGGACATAGGGCATTGGGAAACTCCATGCGGACTTGATTTTAAACGTAGCAATATGGAGCATGCCGCCGCGTGAAACCTGAAGGAAGGCGTTCCATGAATGCGATCGACCCGGTCCGGACTCCGCCCGGCGCGATGGCCCTCGGCCTTGCCGGCGTGATTCCGTTCGCCGCTTGTGCAGGCGCGCTGTGGCTGCTCGACGACCGTGCATTGCAGATCGACGCAGCACGCGCGCTGGCTGCCTATGGTGCGGTGATCCTGTCGTTCATCGGCGGTGTGCGCTGGGGCGCGGCACTGGGTTTGCCACCGGCCGAGGCAACTGCCGAGTTGGTGCTTGCGGTCATTCCGAGCCTGCTGGGCTGGTGCGCGCTGCTGCTGCCGGGCCCGACCCAGCCGCTGCTCGCGCTATGGCTGGGCATCGCGGTGTTCGGCATCATGGATGTGCGCGAGGGCGCGCGCGGTACGTGGCCCCGCTGGTACTCGCGCCAGCGCCTGATTCTGACCGTGCTGGTGTTGTTGTGCCTGATGGCCGCCGTGCTGGCTCCGTAGGTCGGCTTGCGCTCAGCTGCGCGGTCGGATCAGCCCCAGCGCTTCGAGCTTGATCAGCACCTGCTGCACGGCCTGCGCCGGCGTGCAGTCGCCGGCGTCGATGCGCAGGTCCGGCGCCAGCGGCTCCTCGTAGGGATCGCTGATCCCGGTGAACTGCGGAATCTTGCCGGCCCGCGCGAGTGCATACAGACCCTTGCGATCGCGCCGCTCGCATTCGTCCAGCGTGGTAGCGACGTGGACTTCGACGAACACGCCGTACTGGCCGACCATCTCGCGGATCGCAGCACGCGACTCGGCATAGGGCGCGATCGGCGCGCACAGCGCGACGCCGCCGTTCTTGACGATCTCGCTGGCCACGTAGCCGATCCGGCGCACGTTGAGGTCGCGATGCTCGCGCGAAAAGCCCAGCTCGCTGGACAGGTGCTTGCGCACCAGGTCGCCATCGAGCAGGGTCACCGCGCGGCCGCCGATCTCGAGCAGGCAGACCAGCAGCCCGTTGGCGATGGTCGATTTGCCCGCCCCCGACAGGCCGGTCAACAGCACCGCAAAGCCCTGCCGGTTGCGCGGCGGGTGGCTCGCGCGCAGTTCCTCGGCGACTTCCGGGAAGGTGAACCACTCGGGGATTTCCAGCCCGTCCTGCAGACGCTCACGCAGATCGGTGCCGGACAGGTTCAGCACGGTTTCGCCGGTGGCGACTTCGCTGGCTGCGACATAGCGGGCGCGCTCGCGCACATAGACCATTTCCTCGAACGGCACCATCTGCACGCCGAGCTCGTCCTGGTGGGTGGCCACCAGCTCCTGCGCGTCGTAAGGTCCGTAGAACGGTTTGCCACTGGCATCGTTGCCGGGGCCGGCATGGTCGCGTCCGACGATGAAATGCGAACAGCCGTGGTTCTTGCGGATGATCGCGTGCCACAAGGCCTCGCGCGGCCCGCCCATGCGCATCGCAAGGCCCAGCAGCGACAGCGATGTGCTGCGCTCGGGGTAACGCGCCAACACTTTTTCGTAGCAGCGTACGCGCGTGTAGTGGTCGACATCGCCCGGCTTGGTCATGCCCACCACCGGATGGATCAGCAGGCTCGCCTGCGCCTGCTGCGCGGCGCGGAAGGTCAGCTCCATGTGCGCGCGATGCATCGGATTGCGGGTCTGGAATGCCACCACGCGGGTCCAGCCGAGGCGTACGAAGCGCGCGCGCATGGCCGCCGGCGTCTCGCGCAGATGCTGGAAATCGTAGTGGCGTGGCGCCTCGAAGCCGCGCACCCGACCGCCGAGATACACCGGGGCAGTGGCGCGTAGCAGGTGCCGCACCCCGGGATGGCGCTCATCCAGAGTACCGAAAACCGCCTGCGCCTCGGCTTCGCGGTCTGCCAACCAGGCCTGTGGCGCATCCAGTACGGCCAGCGTCACGCCTTCGGGATCGCGCATAGCAAGGCCGCCGGCGGCCACCGCCCGCTCGGCCAGTTCGGCACTCACGTCGAGGGTGATCGGCATCGGCCAGAGGGTGCCGTCGGCCAGCCGCAGTTCGCCGCACACGCGTTCGTGATCGGCGCGCCCCATGAACCCTGCCAATGGCGAAAAGGCGCCCGACAGCAGCATTT
This sequence comes from Lysobacterales bacterium, assembly GCA_038224265.1. Taxonomy (GTDB): domain Bacteria; phylum Pseudomonadota; class Gammaproteobacteria; order Xanthomonadales; family Ahniellaceae; genus UBA4656. Next base: position 11,313 of record JBBRFN010000048.1, on the reverse strand, counting down.
CGAGGTCGCACAGATGGCGCGGGGAAAGGTCCAGCGCAGGCAGGCCGGCGGCCGCCGCACGTGCCTCGGTGAGCGCATCGGCCGCGCTCATCAGGTCGGCGAGGTGCCCGCCATGCGGGGCGATCAAGTGGGTCATTGCAGCAAACCAGGCCGGAAAGCCGGCCAGTATACGGTGCCGGTGGCCAGCGACGGACAGGCGGCAACCCACTGCTGCCTGAACCGCCTTGCACGCCGGGTTTGCGTCGCGCGCCCCGCGCGACGACAATACCGCGCCAATACGGCCCGGCCCCCGCCGGTGCCAGCGCTGCATGCGGCCATGTTTCCAGTCGTCTGCATGAGCCTTTTCCTCCGTAGCACCCTAGATTGCCGCCCCCCAGGAGTATTCATGAGCCAGTTTCTTCGCAAGTCCCTGATTGCCGCCGCTGTCGCCGTGGCAGTTGCCGCGCCCGGCGCGCAGGCCGTCGACACCCTGACCACCGAGAAAGAGAAGATCAGCTACATGGTCGGCATGGACATGGCCGGTGGCCTGCAGCCGATCAAGGACGAGATCGACCTCGCGGTCGTCATGCAGGCGTTGAAGACCTCGCTCGACGGCGGCAAGTCGCTGATGTCGGCCGAAGAGCAGCAGACCATCCGCCAGTCGTTCATCCAGCGCATGCAGGGCAAGCAGGAAGAGCAGCGCAAGGCCGTTGCCGAGACCAACAAGTCCGCCGGCGATACCTTTCTTGCGGCCAACAAGTCCAAGGCGGGCGTGAAGTCCACGGCTTCAGGCCTGCAGTACCAGGTCATCACCGAGGGCAAGGGTGCCAAGCCAGTCCCCACCGACACGGTCAAGGTGCACTACGTCGGCACCCTGCTCGATGGCAACAAGTTCGACAGCTCGGTCGACCGCGGCGAGCCGGCGCAGTTTCCGCTCAATGGCGTGATCGCCGGCTGGACCGAAGGCCTGCAGCTGATGACGGTTGGCAGCAAGTACAAGTTCTGGATTCCGGGCAACCTCGCCTATGGCGATCGTGGCCGTCCGGGCATCGAGCCGAATGCACTGCTGACTTTCGAAGTCGAACTGCTCGAGATCGTGGCACCGACCGCGGCCGCGCCTGCACCAGCGCCGCAGCAGTAAAGTCTACGGCGCGTTCAGCGCGCCGTTGATCGAAACAGCTCAAGGGCCCCGGCAGTCGATGCCGGGGCCTTTTTGTTTTCGGTCCAGCGCGTTTCAGTCCGGCGCGTTTCCCGCTCGGCGGCGCCAGCCGCGCAGCGCTCGCCGCAGGTACAGCCATGGCAGCCAGCCCGCGCCCTCGCTGCTGCGCAGCCACTGCGGATCGGGTAGTAACAGCTCGCGCAGCCAGCGCGCCTTGGCCTGGCGATCGGGCAGGGTGCTGAAGTCGAACCACAGGCGCTGTCTTGGCGTCAGCGGCCCGAGTAGCTGTGCCGCGCGCTCGCTGCTTGCCGCGCGCTGCATGCGGGCCATTGCCGCGGCATCCAGTTCGGTACCGAACAAGGCCCGACTGGCCTTGAGCGCATGCAGCAGGATGCTGGCGACGCCGCCGTCGATGGCGCGCGCTGCAGCTTGCACCAGGGTCTCGGGTGCTGCGAGGCGGTGCAGGTCGTAAAGCCAGATCGCGCGGGGCTCGTGCGCGTGGTGCCCCAGCAGATGCAGCGCCGCCAGCAGCAGGCAGTCCGCGCGATCGGGCATGCGGATCGCGTCGTGCGCGATGCTTCGTGCATGCAGCGCATCGAAGCGCAGGGCGGCCGCGAGCAGCGGCTGCGACAGTACGCGTCGATGCAGGTCGATGCGCGCCGGCGCATCCGGCGCGCGATAGCTGCGTTCGGGCTGCAGCCATTCACCATCGGCGGCGGCGATCGCCTGCCAGCCAAGCGCGCGCAGCACGCCATCGGCGGCCGCGAATCGATCCGCTGCGACCCACACATCGGCATCGCCGCGCACGCGGGTGCCCGGTTCGGGATACACGGTGCGCGCAAGCGCCTCGCCCTTGATCAGCAGACTATCGATGCCGGCTGCGGTCAGTGCCGCAAGTGCTGCGTCGATCGGCGCGCGGGTAGCCAGCTCCGCTGCGGCGAACGCGGCGCGACGCTGGCGCAACCGTGCATCGATCGCGATCGGCGCTGGCCCGCGGCCCGCCGCCAACGCGGCGGCGGCGAGGCCGTCGAGTCCATGCACTGCCAGCAGGTCGGCATCCGTGGTCTGCCAGTCATGGGCGCACAGCGCCAGCGGGTCGGCCAGCCACGCAGCCAGCGCGAGCGGCAGCGGCTGCAGCGTTGGTGCTTGGGATACGGCCATCGTGACAGTGTGCAGGGGCTTCACGGCGCATGCCAGCGCGCCTGCGAACTGATCCCCGCGAGCGCGCGTCTGCGTTCGCCGCCGATGCGCGGCTGCGCGCGGCGTGGTGGGTTGAAAACCCTCGTCAACTGGCGGGCCGCGCCAGGCGCACGTGATAAAGTCCGGAGCATATGTTCGTCCTCAGCGACTGCATCGCCATGGCCTGTGCTCCCGTGTTGCGCATCTCCTTCGGCCTGCTGCTTGCGCTCGGTTGCGCCATGCAGCCGGCCGCGGCCCGGACGCTGCCCGCGTGGTTCGACGCCAGCGCCTCGACGCGCACCAACGCGGCCAATGCGGCGCGCGACGGCGCGCCCCCAGGCGATGCCGCGCAGGTGATGATCACCGCCGGCGACGACGCCGCGCACACCGTGCTGGCCGTGGTGGATGCCTACAACCGCTGCGATGCGGTATTCGACAGCGTGCGTGCGGCGGTAACGCTTGCCCCGGATCGTGCGGGCGATATCGTGCAGGCGGCGGCGTCCACCACCCGCTGCCCGTGCAGCGGCGAGACCTTGTGGCAGCGCTCGCGCCTGGAGCGCCGCATCCGCATCGAGCAGCGCCGCGATCCAGTGCTGGTCGCTCCACTGTGCGGCTGTGCTGCGGCCGGTGCAGAGGCCGCGGTGGCCGTAGTGCCGGAGCGCGCCGATGAAGTGGTCGAGGCCGCACTGGCCGCAGGCCGCCGCGCGAGTGCCGTGGTCGACAGTCTCGGGCGTATCGGCGACGAACGCGGTCCTGCTGCGACGCTCGACGGCGCACTGCAAAGCGCACCGGAAGGCGCACCGGAAGGCGTGCTGGTTCGCGTCGACGCGCGGCGCTGCGAACGTGATGTGGTGGCCGATGATGCCTTCGCCCCGGAGCCGCTGTGGCGCGCCGGCGCGCTGTCGCCGGACGATCTGGATATTGCACCCGGCTGCGCCATCGACGCTGACGATCAGGACCAGGGCGAGGCCGGGTCCGACCTCGCGCTTGCCGGCTATGTGGCGTCTGCCGGCGACCGCGTGCTGGTGCTGCGCAATACGACGCGCAGCCCGATCGACCTGACTGCCGGCAACTACCAGCTGGAACTGAGCTTTCCCGGAATGGCGCAGGCCGGTCGGCGCATTGCGCTGAGCGGTCGCGTCGAGCCGGGCGCCGCGTTCGTGGTCGCCGGTCGCGGTACTGCGTCAGCATGGCGCGAACGCGCCGATCAGATCGTCGCCGGTGGCCTGCTGGCGCCCGGCGATGCGGTGGTGCTGCGTCGCGGGCTCGAACGCGACGGCTGCGAGTGCAGCGTGGCGAGCGTTGCCGGTGCGGCCAATGGGCTGGGTCCTGCGGGTCGCGACTGGCTGGCGCAGCAGGCTGGCGTCGGCGCAGGTGCAGCGCCGATGCAGATCGCCGATCGGGTCGGGCAGGTACGGCCGGAAACCTTTGCGCGCGCCGACTGGCGTTCGCCAATTGCGGCAACCCCGCTGCAGCTTGCCCGCGAATACGGCGTGTGCGATGCGCCGCGCAGCATCGACGGACCATTCATCCCCGGCGCGTCGTGGCGCGCAGCCGACAGCGGGGCCTATGCCGCAGCGGTTTGCGCAACCACCCCGGCCACCCTGCTGCTGGCACGCATGGATGCATGGGCTCCGCCGGTCGAGGGCGAGGCGCCCGCGCGTGCGGTGCAGGTGTTCAACGGCACCGGCATGGATGTCGACCTCGCCGCCGAGGGTTACGTGCTGGAGGTGTTCGCCGACGGCGCGCGCGAGCCGGCACGGGTGATCCCGCTCAGTGGCAAGCTGGCGCAGGGCGATAGCCTGCTGGTGGCTTCGAACGGAGTGCCAGAGGCGATCCAGCGCGATGCCCGTACCGTCAGCGACGATCTGGCGCAGCGTGGCCTCGACGCGGTCGTGTTGCGCCGGATCGCCAGCGGGGTCGGTGGCATTTGCCGCGCCGACGTCTATGCCGCTGCGGCCGAGGTTGGCGCGCCGCCGATCGTGATCGCCGCGGCGCCAGAGGCCCTGCCCGAGGGCGAGCCACGCACCGATGAGTCGCCGATCGACCCGGATCGCGGCGGCGACGTGGCCAGCCCGAACTGAGCTGCGCGAGCTGCAGCGCGACCGCGCACCGCGCGCGTCGTATCATCGGCGTTTGATCGCAGCGGATCTGCCCCACCATGCAAGTCACGATTTTCGGTACCGGCTATGTCGGCCTGGTCACTGGCACCTGCCTGGCGGAAGTCGGCAACGACGTGGTGTGCGTCGACATCGACGCGGACAAAGTGGCCCGCCTGCAACGCGGCGAAGTGCCGATCTTCGAGCCGGGCCTGGAGGATCTGGTCGCCGGCAACCGCAAGGCCGGGCGCCTGCGCTTCACCACCGATGCCGCAGCCGCGATCGCGCACGCACGCATCCTGTTCATTGCCGTCGGTACTCCGCCGGACGAAGATGGCAGCGCCGATCTGTCGCATGTGCTGTCGGTGGCGCACACCATCGGCCGGCATCTCGACCGCAACGTGGTGGTGGTCAACAAGTCCACCGTGCCGGTCGGTACCGCCGACCGCGTGGCGGCCGCAATCGCCCACGAGCTTGCCGCGCGCAGCGCCAGCGTGGTGGTCGACGTGGTTTCCAATCCCGAGTTCCTCAAGGAGGGCGATGCGGTCAAGGACTGCATGCGCCCGGACCGGATCGTGATCGGCTCGGCCAGTCCCGCAGCGATCGAACAGCTCAAGGTGCTGTACGCGCCGTTCAACCGCAACCACGAGCGACTGGTGTTGATGGACGTGCGCTCGGCGGAGCTGACCAAGTACGCGGCCAACGCCATGCTGGCGACCAAGATCAGCTTCATGAACGAGATCGCCAACATCGCCGAGCATGTGGGCGCCGACATCGAACAGGTGCGGCACGGTATCGGCTCCGATCCGCGGATCGGTTATTCGTTCATTTATCCGGGCGCCGGCTACGGCGGCTCATGCTTTCCGAAAGACGTGCAGGCGCTCGATCGCACCGCGCGCCAGTTCGGCTACCAGCCGCGCCTGCTCGAAGCCGTCGAGGCGGTCAACGGGGCGCAGAAACACCGTCTTTTCGAGCTGCTGTGCAAGCACTTCGGGCAACTGCAGGGGCGCACCATCGCGGTGTGGGGCCTGGCCTTCAAGCCGAACACCGACGATATGCGCGAAGCGCCCGCGCGGGTGCTGCTGGAGAGTCTGTGGGCCGCCGGTGCGCGGGTGCGTGCTTTCGATCCGGAGGCGCGCCACGAGGCGCTGCGTATGTTCGGCGAGCGCGACGACCTGGTGTTGACCGAGGACGCATTCAGCGCCCTCGACGGTGCCGATGCGCTGGTCATCGTGACCGAGTGGAAGGCGTTCTGGAGCCCCGATTTTGCGCGCATCCGCGCCGCGCTGCGCGAGCCGGCGATCTTCGACGGCCGCAACATCTACGATCCAAGAGCGGTCGAAGCGGCCGGCATCGCCTACTACGGCATCGGCCGCGGGCGCTCGGTTTCCCACCCTTCACTGGCTTGAGATTCGCATGCAACGTGGACCGCAGGATTCGAAGCGCGTACTGGTGACCGGCGGCGCCGGCTTTCTCGGCTCGCACCTGTGCGAGCGTCTGCTCGCGCAGGGCCACGACGTGATCTGCGCGGACAATCTGTTCACCGGCGACAAACGCAATGTCGCCCATCTGCTGCAGCAACCGCGTTTCGAGTTCATGCGCCACGACGTGACCTTTCCGCTGTTCGTCGAGGTCGATCAGATCTGGAACCTCGCCTGCCCGGCATCGCCCGTGCACTACCAGCACGACCCGGTCGCCACCACCAAGACCAGCGTGCATGGCGCGATCAACATGCTGGGTCTGGCAAAGCGCGTCGGCGCGCGCATTTTCCAGGCCTCGACCAGCGAGGTGTATGGCGATCCACAGGTGCATCCGCAGACCGAGGACTATTGGGGGCACGTCAACCCGATCGGCATCCGCTCGTGCTACGACGAGGGCAAGCGCTGCGCGGAGACCCTGTTCTTCGACTACCACCGCCAGCATCGGGTCGAGATCAAGGTGGCGCGGATCTTCAACACCTACGGCCCACGCATGCATCCCAACGACGGCCGTGTGGTATCGAACTTCATCGTGCAGGCGCTGCGCGGCGAACCGATCACGATCTATGGCGAGGGCCAGCAGACGCGCTCGTTCTGCTATGTCGACGATCTGATCGACGGATTCCTCGCGTTGATGGCAAGCCCGGCGGAGTTCACCGGCCCGGTCAACCTCGGCAATCCGGGCGAATTCACCATCCGCGCACTCGCCGAGCAGGTGATCGCGCTGACCGGTTCGCGCTCGCAGCTGACTTTCCTGCCGCTGCCGGCAGACGATCCGACCCAGCGCCAGCCGGATATCGGTATGGCCCGTGCGCGGCTGGGCTGGGAGCCGAAGGTGGCGCTCTTGGAGGGACTGCAGCGCACCATCGCGTATTTCGATGCGCTGCTGGCCGCGCGCGCTCGCAGTTCCTAGCGAGCACGAAGCTTGTCTAGAACCAGCGCTCACCCACCGGGCGCTCGCCATAGCGGGCCAGCGCAATCCGACTGCCACTGGCGAGCTTTGCTTCGAGCACCATCTCGCCGGCACGCGCAACCAGTTCGCTCAGCGATACGCGCTGGGTGCGCTCGTCGCGGTCGAGCAGCACGCCGCCGATGCAGTGGCTGGTCCGCGGCAGGCCGTCGCTGTCGCTCGGCGGGCTTGCTGCCTGTGCCATCAGGCGCCGCGCTTCGGCCTCGTTGCGCGCGGTGAAGCCGAACAGGAATTCGTCGCCCCCGGCCCAGCCCAACGCCGCAGTAGCCGGAAGCGCGGCCCGCAAGCGCTGGGCGACCGCGCGCAGTGCTTGCTTGTCGTTGGATTGCGCTTGCTCCTGATTGACGGCGCGCAAGCCATCGAGGTCGATCACGCCGATGCCGACGAATGCGGCGGGGCCGTCGAGCATGCCCTGCATCAGGCGCAGGAACGGTCCACGGCGCAATGCACCGCTGAGCGCGTCGTTGTCGCCGATCAGCATCCTGCGCTGGCGCCGCATGCGCTCGCGCAGCGCCTCGGCCGCCATTCCCGCGTCGACGGCGCACGGCAGGATTTCGATGCCTGCGGCCAACATGCCGACCGCGTCGTCGTGTGCCGCAGGCAGCCTCAGTACGCTGGTGTCACCGGACTGCGCATCCTGGGCCAGGGTGCGGGCCAGTGCGATGCAGCCATGGGTGTCGATGCCGGGCCCCACCAGCACCGCGTCCAGCCCATCGCCATGGGTCAGCTGCCAAAGGTCGGTAGTGCTGCCTGCTGATGCGACCAGGAATCCGCGCGCGGACAGCGCATCAACCCATGTGGTGAGCTCGCGCTCGATACCCAGCAGTCCGATGCACGGCGGTGCTTCGCGCAGCGCGCCAAGCTCGGATTCGATGGCGCGCAGCATCGCCTGCGGATCGGCATCGGCCGCGATCACGGCGTCGGCCTCGATCCATGCGCTGCGCCGCGCATACTCGCTGCCGCTTGCGAGCAGGACGATGCGCGTGGGAAGGCCGCTGTGGGCGGCAATCCGCCGCCAGCACACTATGCGATTCGCAGCGTCCGCGTCGCCGCTCAGTACGACCAGGTGCCCCGCTGCAGGCAACGGCAACTGCGCTTGCCCGTTGGCGCGGTGCACCTGGTTGCCGCTGGCGACCAGGACCTCCAGCATCCAGCCCAGGTCGGTATCGGCGATCGCGTCGAATACCACCATCGGCATCCGCGCCGCGACCGCCGGGGCGTCGTGCTGCGAGATCGTCGCCATTGCATCGAGAAGGCCATCGAGCATGGGATCGAGCATGTCGACGCCGTTCTCCGACGCATGCGGCAGGTTGCGATCGGCCACTCGTGCAGCGGTCTCCACCAAGGCGGCCCCGGCACGCCATGCGGCATCGCCAAGCACACGCAGGTGGCGCGACAGGCGCGCGCGCGCAGCGCGGTCGTGCGGACTGGCGCGGAATGCGCCCCACATGTCGAGCAACAGGCGCCGCCTTTCGGCCAAGCTGGCGCTGAAGTGGCGCACGATGGTGCGCGACACCACGCCGTCGCGAACGCGCGCATCCACAGTGCCGGGCACGCGCGCGATGGCGATTGCGGAAGCCTGGGGTGCGGCGCTGGCCTGCATGATGGTGTCGTCTCCGGGGTTCATCGGTGGCCCGCCAGGCGCTGCCGGCGGTCGCCGCAGCAGTGTATGAAACAAGCTGTTGCAGCAGGCCGGAGCCTCCCAGTGCTGCTCATGCGCCCGGCGCGACCACGACCCGGTTGCGGCCGGATTCTTTGGCCTTGTAGAGCGCGCAGTCGGCGGCGTGCCGCAATTCATCGAGGCAGCGGGAACTGCCATTCCATTGTGCGACCCCGATCGATACCGTGACTTCGCCGATCTCGCGATCATGCGAGCGCAGGCGCAGTTCGGACACCGCCTTGCGCAGCGCATCGGCGCGCCGTGCGGCGGCATCGGCGGTGGCATCGGGCATGATCAACACGAACTCCTCGCCGCCGATCCGGCATGCGATGTCCTCGCCGCGCAGGCGCGCGCCCATCAGTGCGCCGACTTGCGCGAGCACCGCATCGCCCGCGTCATGGCCGAAGCAGTCGTTGATCCGCTTGAAGTGGTCGATGTCGACGATCAGCAGCGACAGCGCGGCGTGCCGGCGGGCCGCGCGCGCGAGCTCTCGCGGCAGCGATTCGTCGAGGTAGCGCCGATTGAACAGACCCGTCAGCGGGTCGCGCAGCGACTGCAGGCGCAGCGATTCCTGCAGGGCAAGGTTGGCCAGCGACAGCGACAGCTGTTCGGAAACCGCGCGACACAGGCGGCGCTGCGCGGGTTCGATGACATGGCGGGCGTCCAGACACAGCACGCCGATCGCCTGGCCCTGCGCGCTCAGCGGCAGGCACAACGCGGTGCCCGCGGCGCCCTGCGCTGCGTCGCGGTGGGCGCAGCATGCAGGATGGCCCTCGTCGTTGGGCGGATGCGCCTGGCCGCGGCGCAGGGCCCAGCAATCATCGCTGTCGAACACGGGCGCGGCCGCAATTCGCGGCACGCCCCAACCACCCGCGCGCTGTACCCGCCTGCGATCGTCGGTCAGCAGGAACACGCCGCCATCGATTGCGCCAAGCAGAGCGGGACCTGCGCTGCGCAACATGAGCATGGCTTCGGCCAGCGAGCGGCAGCTTTGCAGCATCTCGCCGAACTCGCCGAGCCGGCGCAGGCTGTCGGCCAGCGCACGTGAATCCTCCAGTGCGCGGGTCAGCTCACGTTCGATGCTGGCGCGCCGCGACTGCTCGCGCGCGATCCACCAGCCGGCACCACCCAGCAGCAGCAGGGCCAGCAACAATCCCGCGGTTGCCGCCGCTCGCAGGCGCGCGCCGGATGCCGCGGCATCGGCAGCGCCGGCCTCCAGTTGGCGGTCGAGAGTTGCGCGCGCACCCAGCAGCAGCGCATCGAGATCGGCGGCGCTGTCGCGTGTAATGCTGGTCGAGTTTCGCAGTGCCGCGGTCAGGCGCACGCGCAGGGTGCTGTCGACACTGGCCAGCGCTGCCATGTCGAGCGCTTCGATCTGGTCGGCGATCGTCGGCGGGCCGGCTGCATGGCGCAGATGCTCGATCCGATCGAGTTGGCGGTCGCTGCGATACAGGGCGGCCAGATTCTGCGATCGCTCCAGGTAGTTGCGAAGCGCCATGTCGCCGAGTAAAGCGACGACTCCGAGCAGTACTGCGCAGGCCCACAATGGTGCGCTGCGCAGCCGATCGCCCGGCGCGACCGCAGCGCTCGCCGCGATCGGCTCAGACCACGCAGTCGCAGCGGGAACCTCGCCCACGGGGATGCGGGCGGGGCGCTGTGGAAACGGAATCAAGCTGCTCATGTGCCGACTCCTTGACGCAGCTGGCGGCGGAAAGCTGGCGTCTCAGGCGCCAGCACCCAGCAGCTGGTGACGTTCCAGCCACAGGTCCCGCAGGCGGGTGCGGGCGCGGTGCAGGACCCGATCGAAGTGCTCGGTCGACAGCGCCAGGCTCGCGCACAGCTGGTCCTTGGGCGCCTGGTCGACGTAGTAGCGCCAAAGGAGTTCGCGGTCGCGCGGCACTTTCATCGCGCTGATCACCGCGCGCATCGAGCGCGCCAGGTCCTCGCTTTCGGCCAGTTGCGCGGGGTCTTCGGTGTCGCCGACCAGCTCGTCCATCCAGTCGCTGCTGGTGTCTGCGAGGCGGCGCTCGCTGCGCCGCAGTTCGTTGGCCAGCAGGTTGATTGCGGTGCCGCGCAGGAATCCGGCCAGCGCCTCGGGCTGGTCGACCTTGCCCGCACGCAGGCGCAGCAGGGCGACCTGCAGTGCCTCCTGGGCCAGGTCCTTGCACAGCTCGGGGTCGCTGCAGCGAATCCGCAGGATGGTGGTCAGACCCGGCGCGTAGCGACGCACGAACTGGTCTTCGGCCTTGCGGTCGCCGCGTGCAATGGCCTCGGCCAGGCGCACTGCATCCGGGTCGGCTGGCAACACGCGGGCTTGGCAGCCCTCTTGCATGGTCTGCCGTGTTTCCGACGCGGACGGAACGGCCGGGGGGGCCGCGGGCGCGTCGACATGGCCGGTTCCTGGCGCAATCGCGGGCAGGTCGGCTGCGGAATCAAGGAGAGCGGGTATGCATCGGGTCATGATCGTCGACGATGAGGTCAATGTGTTGAGCGCTTTGCGCCGGGTCCTTTCCGGTATCGGCACCGATGGCGACCGACTTAAGGTCGAGATCGAAACTTTCGACGACCCCGACGAGGCGCTGGAGCGCGCGACGTACACCAACTTCGATCTGGTGATCTCGGACTACCGGATGCCGGCGATGACCGGCGTCGAGTTCCTCGAGCGCCTGATCCAGCTGCAGCCGAACATCGCGCGCCTGATCCTGTCGGGCTATGCCGACATGCCGGGGCTGATCGATGCGATCAACCGCGTGCAGGTATTCCGCTTCATCGGCAAGCCGTGGGACGAC
>JBBRFN010000047.1:0-20095 GCA_038224265.1 Lysobacterales bacterium | reverse complement strand
CATCGCCGAGAGCCTCGCGGCGAAAGAGCGCGAAAGTCGCGAGGCGTACGAGTTCATCGCCGCGCGGGTCGAGGAATACCACCTCAAGCTCACCACCGCCGAGGACCGTCTCAAGGAGTTCCGCTCCGACAACCAGGACGCACGCCCCGGCACCGCGACCGACGTCAATACGCGCATCGGCGAGCTGCGCCAGCGGATCGAGCAGGCGCAGACCGAGCTGTCCGAGCTGCAGATGCGCGAGCGCGAGCTCAACAACCAGCTCACCGGCGAAGCCGCGCTCAGCGCCAGCCAGAATCGTGAAAGCCAGTACCGCCAGCGCGCAGCCGAGCTGCAGTCCGAACTCGATGTCTTGTTGCTGTCGTACACCGACGACTATCCCGATGTGGTGCGCGTGCGCCACCAGCTGGAAGACCTGCAGCGCGAGATCGCGGCCGAAGGCGTGCGCCGCGAATCGGCCCGCGGCAGTACTGCCGGCAGCGACGCGATGACCCTCAATCCGCTGTATCAGCAGCTGCGCAGCGAGCTGTCCGGCGTGCGCACCAGCGCCTCGGCCCTGGGTGCACGGGTCGACGAGAACACCGCGCTGCTGGAGGCCGAGCTCGAGCGTGGGCGCCGGGTGGCCGATTCCGAAGCCGCACTCGCAGAGCTCACTCGCGACTATGAAGTCAACCGCGATCTGTACCAGGACCTGCTGCGCCGGCGCGAGAATGCGCGGGTTTCGATGAGCCTGGATTCCGAAGGGCGCGGCCTGAGCCTGCGTATCCAGGAGCCGGCGGTGTTGCCGCAGATTCCTTCCGGCCTGCGCTTCATGCACTTCGTGCTCGCAGGGTTGGGGCTTGGGCTGGCGGTGCCGGCCGGCCTGCTGTTTGCCAGCAGCAAACTCGATCCGCGCGTGCGTTCGGCCACCGATCTCAGCCTCGGTCTGGGCGTGCCGCTGCTGGTGAGCGTGCCGCGCCATCTGGATGCGCGACAGCTGCGGCGCGAGCGTTGGCGCAGCGTGTTCGCCGTGCTGATCGTGGTCGGTACCTTGTCTGCCTATGCAGTGGTTGGTTGGCTTCGTTTCAGCAGGACGCTATGAGCATGCCGCGCGAATTCCCCACTCCGCAGCGCATCGACGCCGAGGCTGCAGGTGCCCTGACCGCCGCGTCGAGCGACAACGCGCACGCGCTGCAGTCGCAACAGGCCTCGCGCGAGATGATCCTGCGCATGGACGAGCCAGCGCCGAAGCCGGCGCGCGATCTCGATGCGCGCGGACTGATTCGCCACGACATGGCCGATCGCCGCCACGCCGACGTGTTCCGCGACCTGCGCACGCAGCTGCTCGCACACGGTCGCGGACGCAACTTCGTGACCCTGGTCGCACCGGTCAGTGCCGGCAGTGGCGCCAGCTTTGTGGCCGCCAACCTGGCTGCCGCGTTCGCATTCGACGAGAGCAAGACAGCCCTGCTGGTGGACTGCAACCTGCGTGCGCCGTCGCTGCATGAGCGCCTCGGCGTGCGCATGTTGAACGGCGGCCTGACCGATTTCCTCGACAATCCGGCGATCGGACTGGACAAGGTGATCTACCCGACCGGCGTGCGGCGCCTGCGCCTGATCCCGGCCGGCGAACGCCGCGAAGCCAGCGGCGAGTACTTCACGTCCTATCGCATGATGGGGCTGATCGGCAATCTGCGCGCGCGCTATCCGGATCGTTATCTGATCCTCGACGCACCGCCCATCGGCAGTTCACCCGACGCGCGCATCCTGAGCGATCTGGCCGACATCGCGGTGGTGGTGGCCGGTCACGGCGTCGATACGCTGCCGCAGATCAAGAACGCGGTGGCGGTGCTGGATCCGGCGCGATTGGCAGGCGTGGTATTCAACAGCGTGCCGTGATCGACAGCCGTTTGCAGGGGAGGACGACACCATGAAGTCACCAGTATTGCGGGTCCTGGCAGCGGCAGCCGCGGCGTTCGCCGCGCCCGCGCATGCGTGGGATATCGACTGGGCGCTGGGCCTGGGCGTCGAGCACAGCGACAATCTCGGCCGCCGCGTGGTCGACCCGCAGTCGGGCAGCCGGCTGTCGCCGTTTGCCGACATCTCGGCCAGCGAAGATGGCGAGACGCTGCGCGCGAACCTCACCGGCTCGGTCAGCTACAGCCGCTATTCCGGCGTCGACTTCGATCCCAATTTCAATATCCGGCTTGCGGCCGAAGCGGTGTGGTCGATCCGCCCCGAGCGCCTGCTGTGGACGGTGACCGATTCGGCCAGCCAGCAGCCGATCGATATCTTCGCCAGCGCCGCGCCCGACAACGTGCAAAACAGCAATGTGTTCTCCACCGGTCCGACCCTGCTGTACCGCTTCTCCGAGGCGATGGCCGGGCGGACCGAGCTGCGCTACGTCAACAGCTACGCCCAATCCGCCGACGCATTCAACAGCGACCGCCTGGTCCTGACCTCGCGCCTGTTGCGCACCCTGAGTGCGGTCTCGACACTGTCCGGCAATGCCTCGCTGGAATCCGTGCGCCTGGACAACCCCACCGCCACGGCGAGCGACTTCGAGCGCCTGGGTCTGTTTGGCGGTTACGACTGGCGTTCGTCGCGCACCACGCTGCGCGCCGAGCTGGGCTGGAACTGGGTCGACCTCGACAGCGGACTGGATAACCGCAACGGACTGCTCGCGCGCGCCACCGGCACCATCGCGCTGAGCGATATCTCCAGTCTCGATCTCGGCCTGCGCCACGAGCTGTCGGACAGCGCCACCGATCTGGCCGGCAATGCGCCCAACGTCGATGCCCTGCTGCTGCCCGAAAGCGTTGGTGGCGTCGGCGGCGCGGCCACCCTCAATTCCGAGGTCTACGAGCAAGACCGCATCGACATCGGCTACAGCCGCCTCGGCCAGTTGTTCACGCTGCGTGCCGCGGGATACTACTCAGGCCAGGACTACCAGAGTGGAGCGGCGCTCGACCAGCGCAACCGCGGTGCCAGCTTGACCCTCGACTACGCGCTGTCGCCACGTACCTCATTGGGCGCATTCGCAGTCGCCAACTGGCTGCGCTTCGTGGACACCGATTTCGACAGCCGCGAGGACGAGTACGGGCTGCGGCTGCGCACGCGCCTGCGGCGCGATCTCGACCTGAGTTTCGAGGCCACCCACGCGGAGCGCGACAGCAGCGATCCGACGGGCATCTTCGACGAGAACCGCATCTACGCCGCGATCATCTGGCGCCGCCAGTGAAGCGCAAACTTCGCTCAGGATTCGGTGAGCAGCTCGATCCGCAGCAGCTTGCCCGACACCGCATCGGTCAGCACGTACAGCGCGCCGTCCGGACCTTGGCGCACATCGCGGATGCGTTCGCCGCGCGTACCGAGCAGGCGCTCCTCGTGCACGATGCGGTCGCCATCGAGTTCCAGCCGGATCAGCGACGATGCCGCCAGCGCGCCGAGGAACAGATTGCCGCGCCACGCGGGCATTCGCGCGCCGCTGTAGAACGCCATGCCACTGAGACCTGGCGAGGGCACCCACACGTGGTGCGGCTGCTCCATGCCGGGCGCCGCCTTGCCGATCGATCCGGACACCGGCTGGCCGGAGTATTCGACGCCGTGCGTGATCAGCGGCCAGCCGTAGTTGCGTCCCGCCTGCGGCAGGTTGAGCTCATCGCCGCCCATGGGGCCGTGTTCGGTGGTCCACAGGGCGCCGGTGTCCGGATGCAGCGCCGCGCCTTGCATGTTGCGATGGCCGTAGGACCAAATCTCCGCCCGCGCGTCCTCGCGACCCACGAAGGGATTGTCCGGCGGAACCGTGCCATCGGGAAAGATTCGCACCAGCTTGCCCTGCAGCTTGTCCAGCTCCTGCGCCAGCGGCGCCTGGCGGTTGTCGCCGTGGGTCACGAACAGGTGGCCGCTGCGATCGAACACCAAGCGCGCGCCCACGTGGCTGCCGGCCGACAGTTTGGGCTCCTGCCGATAGATCACCTCGACTCCGCTCAGAGCGCCCTCGGCCAGCACGCCGCGCGCTACCGCGGTACCGCACAGATTGCCGCGCAGGTTTGGCTCGGCGAACGCAAGATAGACCAGTCCGTCGTTGGCGAAATCGGGCGAGACTGCCACGTCGAGCAGCCCGGCCTGTCCGTCGACATATGCCTGCGGCACGCCCGTCACGGGCGCCGACACCGTGCCGTCGGCGCCGATCCGGCGCAGGAATCCGGGGCGCTCGGTGATCAGCATCGAAGCGTCGGGCAAGAACGCGAGGCCCCACGGATGGGCCAGGCCGGTAACCAGTTCGGTGACCCGCACGCGGCCGCGCTCGCTGGCGTACTCGGCGCTGCTGCTGCCAGCGGCCGGCTGCGGCGCACTCGGCGCTTGCGGTGCATGGCGCTGGCAGCCCGCCAGCGAGATCGCAACAAGCACAACGAACAACTGGGTGCTTCGGGCCCACATCGGCGACATCCTCGATCGTTCTGCGGCGCACGATAGCGCCAAGGATAGCTGCCGTGAACCGTCAACGTTCGCATTCGACATCACGCAGTTCTCACGCATGCGGCATAATTGCCGCCTTTCCAGGGGACCTTCATCGCATGGCCATCGCGCATCGCCCGCTGGTGCGGAATTTCATCCTGGGCAATTTCCTGTTCACCGACGAGCAATCCGCGCTGACCGACAGCGGCTCGCTGATCACCACCGGCGTGGTCGATTCGACCGGCGTGCTGGAGCTGATCACGCACCTGGAGGAGGCGCTGTCGATCCGCGTCCCGCCGGAGGACATGGTGCCGCAGAACTTCGATTCGGTCGATGCGATCTGCGCCTATCTCGCGCGCAAGACCGCGAGCTGAAACGCGGCCACCGGCGATGTCCCTGCTGCCTGCACGGCTCGCCGCACACGCGCAGTCTCGACGTGTCGCGATCGCCGAGTCGACCCGCTCGATAAGCTACAGCGCGCTGTGGGACGCGGTACAGCGGTTTGCGGCCGTACTTGCGCAACGCGGCATCGGTAGCGGCGATCGCGTCGCAGTGCTGCTGCCCAATTCGATCGAAGCGGTCGTCGCCTGTTATGGCAGCTGGATCGCCGGTGCGGCTGTGGTGCCGCTGAACGTGCAGGCGCGTGCGCGCGACTACACGGTCTGGTTGCGCCATGCCGAGCCGCGCCTGCTGGTGCATCAAAGCGCCAGCGCCGATGTCGGCGAAGCGCTGGCCGCGCTGGAATCGCCGCCGCTTGCGATCGTCGTCGGCGCGGACAGCGCGCAGGAGGACAGCTGGGCTGCGGTGGTCGATGCATGTACGACCTCGGCAGCTGCCGACACCACGCAAGCGAGCGACCTGGCTCTGATCCTTTACACCTCCGGCACCACCGGCAGCCCCAAGGGCGTGATGCTCAGCCACGCAAACCTTGCAGCCAACGTGGCATCGATCCTCGACTACCTGCAGCTGAACGATGCCGACAGCATCGTCAGCGTGCTGCCGTTCTACTACTCCTACGGCGCGTCGGTGCTGCACACCCATCTCGCGGTCGGTGCGCGCGTGTGTCTGGAGGCCAACGTGGTGTTCCCGCAGGTGCTCGTCGAGCGCCTCGCGCGCGAGCGTGCGACCGGCTTCTCCGGCGTGCCATCGACCTATGCGCTGCTGCTCGACCGGGTCTCGCTGGCCGCCCACGACCTGGGCGCGCTGCGCTACCTGACCCAGGCCGGTGGTGCGATGCCTGCGGCCACTGTCGCGCGCCTGCGCCTGGCATTGCCGCATGCGCGACTGTTCGTGATGTACGGGCAGACCGAGGCCACCGCGCGCTTGACCTGGCTGCCGCCGGAACTGCTCGAGACCAAGCTGGGCTCGGTCGGCCGGCCGATCGCCGGCGTGCGGGTTGCGATCCGGCGCGAGGATGGATCGGCCGCTGCCACCGATGAAGTCGGTGAAGTCTGGGCGCACGGCGAGAACGTGATGCACGGCTACTGGCGCAATCAAGAGGCCACCGACGCCGTGCTCCACGACGGCTGGCTCAAGACCGGCGATCTTGGACGCATGGATGCCGACGGCGTGCTGTGGTTGGTCGGGCGACGCAGCGACATGATCAAGACCGGCGCGCATCGCGTGCACCCGATCGATGTCGAAGAAGCGATCGCAGAGCTTGTCGGCGTGGTCGAAGTCGCGGTGGTCGGCATCGACGATGCAGTGCTGGGCCAGGTGATTCGCGCCTGTATCGTGCGCCGCGGCAACCTCGATGAGAACACGGTTCGCGCGCACTGCCGCGCGCGCCTTGCCGCATACAAGATCCCGAAACAGGTGGTGTTCGTCGAGGCGCTGCCGAAAACCGCCTCGGGCAAGATCAAACGGGCGGAAGTCGCCGCGCAGGCGGCATCGACAGGGGCAAACTGATGCAACTCGACTGGAACGTACTGGACATCGATTACGAGCAGGAAGCCACCCGCATCGCGCAGCGTCTGCGCGAGATCGTCTCGCGCACCCTGCATCGGCGTGGCCTGGTGGTGGCGATCTCCGGCGGCATCGACAGCTCGACCTGCCTCGGGCTGGCCGTGCGCGCGCTGGGCCCGGACAAGGTGTTTGCGCTGATCCTGCCCGAGCGCGATTCCAGCGACGACAGCGCTGCGCGCGCCACCATCCTGGCCGAACACCTCGGCGTGCGCGCCCAGACCCACGACATCCAGCCCGCGCTCGCGGCCATCGGCTGCTACGAGCAGCGCGATGCGGCCGTGCGCCGCGTACTGCCGGCCTATGGTCCGGGCTGGCGCTTCAAGATCGTGATCGCCGGCGGCAAGGAAGGTCGGATCAACTATTTTCGGCTGGTCGCGAAAGCACCCGACGGCGCCGACCACGATGTGGCCCTGCCGCTCAACGAATACCTGACCATTGTCGCTGCAACCAACTTCAAGCAGCGCCTGCGCAAGTCGCTGGAGTACTTCCACGCCGACCGCTTGAACTATGCGGTCACCGGCACACCGAACCGCGTCGAATACGACCAGGGGTTTTTCGTCAAGAACGGCGACGGAGCCGCCGACGTCAAGCCGATCGCCCATCTGTACAAGAGCCAGGTCTACGGCATGGCCCGTCATCTGGGCCTGCCCGAACGGGTCTGCGCGGCGGTGCCGACCACCGATACCTACAGCCTCGCCCAAGGTCAGGACGAGTTCTATTTCGCGCTGCCGTATCGCGCGATGGATCTGGCCCTGTGGGCGCTCAACCACGGGGTGCCCGCGCTTGAAGTCGCCGGTGTGCTCGGCATCACCCACGCCGAAGTCGAAGCGGTGTATGCCGATATCCACGCCAAGCGGCGCACCACGCGCTACTTGCACCTGTCGCCGGTGCTGGTCGGCGACGTGCCGGAGCTGGATCTGGACCATTGAACGCAGCGGCGCCCGCGCCCGTCTACGCGGCCGCAGCGGCCGACCCCGCGCGCGATCGCGAGACCGTGCTCGGTATCTGGCGCGGCAATCTGGGTGAGCCGGCGCGCATGCAGGCCAAGTTCGACTGGGTTTATCGCGACAGTCCGCTCGGCGCGCCGCTGACCATGATCCTGCATCACCTGCCCAGCGGCGAGGCGGTCGGTGTGGCGACAGCCGCGCCGCGCCGGATGCGGATCGGTGCGCGCGAAATCCGCGCTGGCGTGCTGATCGATCTGGCCGTGCTGCCTGCGCATCGCACTTTGGGTCCCGCACTGCAGCTGCAGCAGGCACTGCTGGACGCCGGTTCAACCCGCTTCGATCTGCTCTACGGTTTTCCCAATCGCAAGGCCGTGCCGGTGTTCAAGCGCGTCGGCTACGGGTCGCTTGGCGAGTTGGTGCGGCATGCGCGCGTGCTGCGGTACCGCCAGTACTTCGCGCAGCGCGTGCCGCGTCCGCTGGCAGCACTCGCCGGACCGATAGTCGATCTGGGTCTGCGCCTGCGCGACAGTTGGCGTAGCCGCAGCGATCCGCGCTGGCGCACGCTGTGGGTGGATTCGACCGCCACCACCGGTGATGCGCAGGAGATCGATGCCGAGCTGCTGCATGGCGTGCACGATCGGCAGTTCCTCGGCTGGCGTTTCGACCCGCGCCCGATCGGCGCCACGCGCACCCTGCAACTGCTCGATCCAGACAGCGGCCAGCTGCAAGCGTGGTTCGTCTGCCACGACAGCGATGGCGCCCTGTACGTCGCCGATTGCGGTGCGGCGGCGCAGTCGCTCGGCGCATCGCGGGCGCAGGTGGATGCGCTGGTGCGCGCGGCGCGCGCAGCCGGCTACCGCAGCGTGTCCGTGCAACTGGCCGCACCGCCGGACTTACTCGCCGCGTGGCGCAACTGCGGCTTCGCGCAACGCAGCGCGCGCCCGATCTTCGGCCGCTGGTTCGGCACTGGGCCGCAACCGGAGCACTACTACCTGACCGCCGCCGACGAAGATGAATAGTCTGCTCGGCATCCGCGAACATTCTGGGGGAAGCGCATGAACATCCGCGGCATCGTCGTCATCGTTTCTCTGGTGGTCATCAATTGGACCGCTGCTGTCGCCGCCGCGCAGCTGCCGCCTGAACCCAGCGGCCCGCATCCGCGCCTGTTCAATGAACCGGGCGTGGCCGAACGCCTGCGCGAGCTCGGTGCGACGGGCGGCACCGCCACGGCCGGTGCGATCGCCAACTGCAAGCGCATCGCCGGCGCGCCTGCACAATTCGCGCGCGATGGCTACATGGGACTGGACTGGGCGCGCTCGCTGCAGACGTGTCTCATCGCCTGGCGCGCCACCGGCGAAGACCGTCACGCACAGACTGCGTTGATCTACTTCCGCGCACTGCTCGACGATGTGACGGAAATCGGCGACGGCAAAGGCGGCGACAACTCCGCGCGGCGCGATAGCGGCTATGCGATCCGCGCCTTGGGGCCCTACACCGCGCTCGCCTACGACTGGCTGCACGATCATCCGCAGATGGACGAAGCGTTGCGCGCCAGGGCGCGCCAGCGTTTCGATGCATGGACCCGTTGGTACACCAAGAGTGGCTACCGCGCGCACGATCCGGGCAACAACTACCACGCGGGCTATGTCGCGGCCGCGACCCTGATGGCGGTCGCGCAGGGCAGCGAAGCGGGTGAAGATGGCGCGCGCCTGTGGCGCACGGTGGTCGAAGACACCTTCGCCAAGGAACTGCTGCCGGCCGCGCGCGATGGCGTGTTGACCGGCGGCGACTGGGGTGAGGGCTGGCAGTACGCGCCGTTGAGTCTGGCCAACTATGCGATCGCCGCGCGTGCGGTCGCGCCTTACGGCGTCGACGTTGCAGCGCTGGGCCAGTGGCTTGAAGACGTGCTCCTGCGCCACGTGTATGCGATGACGCCCACTGGCAAACGCACCCTGGTGGTGGGCGATACGCAGTCGCACGTGCCGCACATCCACGTGCGCCGCGAAACCCTCGAAGCGGTCGCCCTCGGACCGGCGCCCGCGCGCGCAAAATCGTGGGCGCGCGCGGAAATCGAACGCATCGGCGATTTCGCCTCCGACGATCTGGGCTATGTGCTGTTCAGCGCGCTGGCCGAGGCCACCCCCGAGCCACCGCAGGCCTTCCCGCGCGAGAGCGCCGGCAACACCTTTTTCGCGCGCGGCACCTCCATCCTGTATGCGCGGACCCGCTGGGACAAACACGCGGTGTGGTTTGCGGCCTTCTGTTCATCGACGATCGATGTCGACCACCTGCCGCCGCATGCCGGCAACTTCGTGCTCTCGCGTGGACGCGATCACGCGATCGTCGACCCCGCGCCATACGGCAGTCTGTCGACCCTGACCAGCAATGCACCCACCGTAGCCGCCAGCGGCCAGCCCGAGGGCTACGTGCCCAGCCAGACATTCTGGAGCGTCGACACCGGCTTTCGCTGGAAGCACACGCTCGCCGATGGCGCACTGCTGGCGCGCTGCGACTATGCCGACCAGTACCGCTTCCGCGAGGTGGCCAGTCCGATCGAACTGGCCTATCGCGACTTCGTGCTGTTGCCATGGACCGACGCGGATGGTCGCGATTCGGCCACCTTGCTGGTGCTCGACCGCGCGCGCACCGAGAAGCCGGAGAATGCGCTGCACCTGCGCTTTCGCACGCGCGCTGATCTCGACCAGATCGGCCACGGCGGCGATGCGAAGCTGCGCGATACGCGACTGAGCGTGCTGCGTCTGGCCGCTTCAGGTGGCGAGACCGAAGTACGGCGGCTGCCGGCAGGCGACTGCTTCAACGATCGCTATACGCGCGGAAACTGCGACGCCTCGCGCTTCGCGGCCAGCGAGGTACGCCTGCTGGTGCCCGGCACCGCCGCATCCGCCGCTTTTGCGATCGAGGTCGCACCGCTGACCGGAACCCAGCCCGCCAAACCGCGCGAGCTGGTCGCCCGCGGTGGCCACGCGTGGCTGATCGAACGCGGCACCAAGCGCTGGGTGGTGGCCAGTGCCGATGGCAGCGAGCCGCTGGTGTACCAGCTGCCGCCGGGTGTCGCGACCCATATCGTGCTGCCGGCAAAAACCGGCGGTGCGCCGAAGACCCGTATCGATGGCGGGCGGGTGCTCGATGATTGCCGATTCGCGGTCGGCGGCAGCGACGGCATCGAGGTAGCGGGCGCGCCGCTGGTGTTCGCCGTGGATGCGCAGTGCGCGCCGCGCGAACTGCCGCGCGGCGAGGTGCCCGTCGACTTCGAGGGCATCAAGCGAGCAGGCGCTGCGGCCGGCGGAACAGGTACAAAGCCAGCCAGTCCGGCCTGAAGCGTCCGCCGCGCTCGGCGACCGCAGCGGTCTCGAAGCCGAGCCTGCCCAGCAGCCAGCCGGGTGCCGGCTGCAGCGGATTGAGCGTCGGCACGCTGGTAAATACCAGCTCGTATCCCGACTGCAGCGCGCGCTGCGCGATGCCGGGGTCGAACTTGCCATGCGGAAACGACATCGTGTTCGGCTGTACATCGCCGCCCAGATGTTGTGTCATCGCCGCGCGCGCGCCGCCGAGCTCGGCCTCCAGATCGTCGACGCGGGTCAATGGCTCGTGGCTCTTGCCGTGCAGCCCGATCTCCACCCCGCCGCGGCGCAAGCTGGCCAGTTCATCGCGGTTGAGCATATGGCGCAGGCCATCGCCGAGACGCGGCTGCAGCGTGGCAAGCAGCGCACGTCGGGTGTCGATCGGCAGCTGTTCGAGCTCGGCAATCAGGCCGCGCAGTGCCGCGATGCCGTTGTCCGCCGCAATCGCTGCCGGTCGCCCCTGCGCTACCAGCGCACGGGCCAGATCGATCGTGCCCAGCGCGCCGCGCCGCCATGCCGCGACAATGCACTCCTGGTAGAACGGCTGCGCGCGGTCGATCGCATCGGAGACGGCGAACAGCAGTGCGGGCATGCCGGCAGCGCGCAGCGCCGGCAGCGCGTATTCGAGGTTGTCCTGCCAGCCGTCGTCGAAGGTGATCAGCAGCGCCCGCGCCGGCAGCGCCGCACCGCCGCGTCGTGCCTCAAGCACCTGCTGGCTGCCGACCACATGGTAGTGGCGGCCGAGAAACGCCAGCACCTGCGCAAACACGTTGTGCGCCAGCGTGTAGTCGGGATCGCAACTGGCCCAGCGCGGGTCGCTTGGCGCCAGGATCCGGTGAAACATGATCACGGTCAGCGTGCGTCGGTTGCGCAGGCGATGGACCAGCCCGAGCAGACCGCTACCATAAAGCACTTTCTTGAAAAGGTCCGGCAGCATGGCGGGCAGCATCGAGGTTTCGGTGATCATACCAACCTACAACCGCCGCGAACTGGTGCAGCGCGCGTTGCGCTCGGTGCTGGCGCAGACCCGCCGGGTCGACGAGGTGATCGTGGTCGACGACGGCTCGACCGATGGCACCGGCGAGGCGCTGGCCGCCGCATTCGGCGATCGCATCGTGTACCTGCGCCAGTCCAATGCCGGCGTATCGGCCGCGCGCAATCGCGGCCTCGCGCTCGCGCGTGGCCGCTACCTCGCGCTGCTCGACAGCGACGACGAATGGCTGCCGGAGAAAACCCGCCTGCAGTGCGAATTCCTCGACGCCAACTCCGACTTCGGCATGGTGCTGTGCGATGTCGAACGGGTCGATGCGGCGGGTCGCGTGATCGACGTGTTGTCGCGTCGCGCGGCGTTGCCAGTCGACGGATTCATCCTCGCACACGTGCTGCGCGATCCCGCGTTGGTGCCGGCATCGGTGCTGATGCGCCGCGCGGTGCATGAACGCATCGGCGGCTTCGACGAGAGCCTTGCTACCGGCGAAGACCTCGACTTCCATCTGCGTGTTGCGCGCGAGTTTCCGATCGGCGTGATCGCGCAGCCCTTGGTGCGCGCGCTGCGTGGCCATGACGGCCTGTCGAGTCTCGCGCGCACTTACGACGACTACCTTCGCGTGATGCGCCGCGCAGTCGCCGACGCCGCACCACTGGTCGATGCCGGCGAGCGCAACATCGCACTCGCCATCGCCTGCCGTCGCGCCGCGCGCGGCATGCTGTTCCAGCGCCGCTGGGCCGACGCGTGGCGTCTCGCGCGCGACGCATGGAAGCTCGATCCCGCACGACGCGGCGAAGTGCTGGCGCTGTTGCCAATGGCGCTCAGGCGCTTGATCGCGGGCATTCTGGGACGCGGCGACTAAAGACGCTGCCCGCTGCCCGCTGCCCGCTTCCCGCTCGCGGCAGTCCGTCAGTCCGTCAGTCCGTCAGTCCGTCAGTCCGTCAGTCCGTCAGTCCGTCAGCAGGGCTGAACTCGGCAGAATCACGCAGGACTGCTGTCGAAAGTATCGATTGCGGCATCACCATGCGTTCTGCATCCCTTTCGAATACAGGGAAAGCGGGCATCGATGACAACGCGCGGATTGCTGACCCCCAAGCGACGCATTTCGCGTTCGTTGGAATACGCGTCGCTTTCCAGCACCAAACGATATGCGGTGTCTGGAGAGCGCGACGCGCACCCGGCGGTTGCCCGCTGCAATTTTCATCGCACCGCGGGCGATGCTCACGATGCAAACATTGCGAACCCAACATTTGGAGCTGACCATGTCGATACCCAGTCTGGAAATTTCTGTTCAACCTACCGATGGAACGCGCCTGTACTATTTGCCGATCGCGGCAAAGGCGCAGGGCGAACCGGCGTACGCGAAGATCGCGCTGCGCTTGCGCTTGAAAAATATCGGCAACAGCGACTTGACCCTCAGCGGGATCAAGTTCTCCTACCCCAACTCGGCGCATGCCGATTCGCAGATGCAAGGCGTCAAGATCGCCGTCGACCCTGCCGGCGACGACGATCCCGATGATGGCGTGATCAAGGCCGGCACCACCGCAACCTGGTCGAACGGTGTCGTGGATCTGGATGTCAGCGAAGCTGGGGAGAACCATCACCGCAACGAGGTCTACCTTCCGTTGCCGCTGCCGCAGTCGATCGTGATCAAGGTGTCGTGTCATGGATTCGCCAGCCCGAAGACACTGTCGATGGATCTGGCGGCCTATACCAAGCCTGCGAGTGGCGCCGCACTGCGTTTGCCCATGAGCCAGTTCGATCTCGACGATGGCGAGTACCTGGTGACATCAGCGCGCCACTGGGCAAACGGCGGGGCCAATGGCACCCAGATCTACGCGCACGACATCAGCGTGCAAAAGCGTGTGCGCGGCGAATGGACCCAGCTCAACGACGGCGTGACCAAGAGCAGCAATGCCGACTACCGGATCTGGGGCAAGCGATTGCGTGCGGTGGCCGACGGCATCGTCGAGGAGTTCGCCGATCACTACGAGAACAACGCAACCCCAGGCGCGGCACGCCCCGAGGGCACGCCGGGCAGCGGCAACTTCCTGCACATCCGGCACGGTGAGATCACGGTGATCTACGCGCACCTGCTCAAGGGCAGTATCCCGGAGGAGTTGAAGCTGCCCAACGCGGCAGTGCGAGTCGGCCAGGTCATTGGGCGGGCGGGAAATTCCGGTCGATCGAGTAATCCGCACCTGCATCTGGAAGGGCGCGATTCGGACACCAACACCCTGCGTGGACTGCCGTTCAGCGGTGCCTCGGTGCTCGAACGCGAGCGGATCAATCCCGACCAGAGCGGACCGTGGGTGCGCCTGACTGCGGACGGGATCTGCCAGGACACGGTCGCGATCCGGCCCGGCTGGCGGCTGGGGCCAGTCGCGGGACCGCAGTTCGAGGCGGAACTGGACGAACTGGTGGCCGAGGTGTTCGGCGGCGTATCCCGGGGCGGCGATGGCTTCGTGATCATCGGGGGCAAGCTGTACAGGGTTCCGCCGCGCACGCCGCGATTCAAACTGCTCGCCGCGCTGGTTTCGCTGACCGAGCATGCGCAGGATCCGCGCAAGTCCGCGGAACTTGGGCGGTCGATCGAACAGCTCGGCGCAGAGATCGCAGCAGGCCGCTGATAGCGGCGGTGCGCTCGCGCGTGGAGGACGCGCGAGCTTGCTTCAACCTTCGGGCTCGCAAGGGACCTTTGAACAGGTCGCGCGCACGTTGTCGGCGACAGCCTGCGCAATGCCACGGCCGTTGTGGCGCCGTCAACGCTGCAGCACACATCGGAACTACGGCAGCGGAGCTTTAGCCGCGGTGCGCATGGAGTCGTGCAAGCCCGTGGCGCGCATGCTGTCGAGCAACAGCGTCGACAGCACGCCCACGAATGGATGCGATCTGCAACAGACACGATCTCCGGCACCCGGTTCGCGCACGCTTCGTCCATGCGGCGCGCACGCATGAACGCCACAGCGCCATAGGCTCACGTCTCCGCCTCGCAGTACCCAGACCGCGAGCCCAAGGGCCATTGCAATAGCAACATGGGTTAACGAGATTCTGAACAAGTCCCGCGCGCCGCGCCTGGATCTGTTTCTGTCGCTGGAAAGCAAGGCGACGCCGGCCAACCTGGTCGCATGGCCAAGACGCCTGATGCCGTCGGTGGACGAAACGGATTCCGGCCCACTACAGCCCTTCTCGCGGGTTGTCGGGCAACAAGCCGGCGCAGAGCGAAGCGCAAGCTGGTTTGGCTGCGGTCGGCAGCGCAGGTCGTATGTCGCAAACCGGCCCCATCCGGCGTTTCTCGGTTCAACTTGCGCGTTGTTCGCTCACCCCCACCGGAGTTACGAAATGCCGTCGATGCCGCGCCCGTCGATTCCACTAGGCACAGACGTCGTGCACGCGCGCCTGACGGCGTGCTTGTTCGCCCTTCTGCCGCTCGCATCGCCTGCCGCCGTCTTCACTGTCGGCAGCAACGGCAGCTGTTCCCATTCGACGATTCAGGCGGCGATCGATGCGGCGGCAGCAGCGCCGGGCACCGACACGATCCTGATTGCACGCAACCAGACCTGGTCTGCGCAGCAGCTGGTGATCACCGGCCAGTCGGTGACCCTCAGTGGTGGTCCCGCCCAGTGCGCCATGGTGCCGGACGGCTCGCGCACGCAAATTTCCGGAGCCGGTGGTGCGGCCCTGCCGGTGATGCGCATAACCACCAGCGGCGATTCGGTGGTCACGCTGAAGTTCCTGCAGATCGTCGGTGGCGACGTGGCCGGCGACGATCTTGGCGGCGGCATTCTGTACAACGGCAGCGTCAATTCCGTGCTGGTGATCGAGGACAGCGTGATCTCGGGCAACACCGCGGCATATGGCGGAGGAATCTACGTCAATGGCGCGGGATCGCGTGCGCTGCTGAATGTTGGCGCCAACACCTTGATCGCCAGCAATGAGGCAACGATCAGCGGGGGTGGAATCTATCTGTCGAACGCCGATCTGCACATGGACGCACCCGGCAGCGCGATCGCCAACAACAGCGCCGGCGATTTCGGCGGAGGACTGCGGGTATTGGGACCATCCGACGTCAGCATCCAGAGCGGCGGCCTCGGGACGTTGGGCACGATCTTCGGCAACACTGCAAGGATGGGCGGCGGCCTTGCCCTGCAAGGCTCGCCCGACACGGACGGTGATATCACGCTGACGATGGAGACGATGAATCCGATGAACATCGTGCGCATCCGCGGCAACCTCGCGCGGGAGAGGGGCGGTGCGATGTACGCGCGAAGCGAGATCCCCCCGGGCGTCTCGACCGTGGTCGCGCAGCTCAATGGCGTCAGCATCGAAGAGAACACGGCGCAAACGGGCGCTGCGGTCTACCTCGACTATGCCAGCTCACTGGGCTTCACTGTTGGGCCATATCTTTATCTCAATCCAGTCGAAGGCTGCACCGCAGCGGACGGGTGCAACCGGGTCGTTGGAAATCTCGCACGAACCGTCGGTGGCGCCCTGACCACCGGCGGCATCATCGTCGCCGGGGACGCGTCGAGCATGGAGTTGAACGACACCCACATCCTCGGCAACGATGGCGGCCCACCGATCTACAGCGACGATCCCGACTCCTCACCTTCGGAGCGGGTCAGGCTCGACAACGTGGTGATCGCCAACAATGCAGTCCGCGGCGATTCGATCGTCCGCGTGGTGCGTGGTGTGCGCACGCGCATCGTCGATTCGACCATTGCCGGCAACAATCTGACCGGCAACGCGATCATCAACGCCGTCGGCCACACCACGCTCGACGGCAGCATTCTGTGGCAGCCCGGCAAGACCGCGCTGGTCACAGGCACGTCCACCATAGGGCGTGTACTCGCGAGCGAAGTTGCGAGCCTGAACACTGCGCTGTTGGCGATCAATGCCGATCCGCGCTTCGTCGATCCAGCCAATGATGACTTTCGACTGAAGGCCGGTTCGCGCGCGATCGACGTAGCACCCCCCGTCGCCGGCGATGATCGCGATTCCGACGGCCTGCCGCGCGATCAGAATCTGGAACTGGTGACTGATCTCGCCGGTCCGCGGGATCTGGGCGCGTTCGAGCGCCAGACGCTGCTGCCGCTGGTGCAGAATGGAGGCTTTGCCAGCGATGTGCGGCTGTGGCCCGAAGTCGTGAACAACGCGTCGCAGTTCCAGGGCGAAGACTACGCCGGCATCAGCATCAGCGGCTCACTGCGGGTGACCGAGAATGGCGGCTCCATTGCGGCGCTACAGGCGCGCCGCCAGTGTGTGCATCTACCGGGACCGACGACGTACCAACTGAACGGTTATGGCCGCGGCTACTCGACGCAGCTGTTTCGCGATACGTTGAGTCTGGTCTGGCGACTGCGCGCCAGCAGCGCCAACTGCAGCGGTGGCGTGCTCCGCGAAGGCACCCTTGCGCTGCCAAACACCACCGCGTGGGCACGGGCCGCCCAGCCGGCGATCATTCCCATATCGATCGCAGAGTGGACGGTCGACAGCACGCTCGAAATCGTGTTGCTGGCCACCGACGACCGTGTGCTACCGCCGAACAACATCGACGTGGCGTTCGATCAGATCACGCTGACCGTGTCGGGGGCGCTTCCGGATCCGATTTTCGCGAACGGGTTCGAGTAGGTGCGTGGAGTCGGTCCGCGATGCGCGGGTGAGGCCGTGCCGCGCCTGTCGCACGCGGCCGAAACTCATGGCAACCCTCGGTCAGTTGCGCCAACGCGTTGCCCCTTGGCGTGTCCTGATACGCGCCACCATCAACTGCGTGCTCGCCCTCGACTGTCCCGACCGCCCCGGCGTGGTGGCCGCGGTGGCGGGTTTGCTTGCCGAGCACCATGCGAACCTCGCCGAGGCGCGACACCATATCGACGCCGAGGCGCGGCGCTCGTTCATGCGCACTGCACGACGGCGCGCAGCGGTTGCGCGTGCTGGTCGCGGTGTCGAACACGGCCACTGCCGCAACAGCCTGCTGCATCGCCGATGGACTGCCGATCGAGACGAAGCAGACGTCGGAACTACGGCAGCGGAACTTTGGCCGGTGTGCGGATGGAGTCGTGCAAGCCCGTGGCGCGCATGCTGTCGAGCAACATCGTCGACAGCACGCCCACGAACGCCTGATTGTCGGCAAACCCCGTTGCCTTGCCCGCGCGGCACTTGTCGAGCAGCTTGCCGACCGCGCCGGCATCGAAGTAGCCGGCCTTGCGGATCGCATCGGCCGAGAGCAGGTCCTCGACGTAGTCCAGCGCCTTGCCATGGTGGAAGAAACTTGCGCTATCGGGGGCGCGGTAGGGCTGCTTGGTGCGCTTGAGGATGTCTTCGGGCAACAGCCCGGCGAGCGCGCGGCGCAGCACGTTCTTCTCGCGCAGGCCGGTGATCTTGAAGCGCTCCGGCAAGCGGCTGGCGAATTCGATCAGCCGATGGTCGAGATAGGGGTAGCGGCCTTCGATGCTGTGCGCCATGCCGACGCGGTCGCCTTGCGACGACAACAGGTACCCTGCGAGCAGGGTTTTGGCTTCGACGTACTGGTCGCGGGCGAGTGGGGCGAAGCGTGCGACCGCAGGCGGCAGGCGCGATTCGACGAAGTCGAGTGCATCGAAGTTGCCGACTGCGGCCTTCATCTCGCTGGAGAGGAAGGCCAGTGTGCGGCGTGCGGTGGCGAAGCGTGGTGCGTGGGCGAATACCGGCCGGTGCAGGTGTTCGCGGCCACTGCCGAAGAATTGCTGGGCGAAGGCGTCGTTGGCGACCGGCGAGTTGTCGAGGTAGCCGTAGAGTCTTCGCAGCAGCAGGGGGCGGAATCGCGAGTGCGGCTGGCGCGCCCAGAAGCGGCGCACCTTGGCTTCCTTGAACAGATCGTAGCCGCCGAATACTTCGTCGGCGCCCTCGCCGGTGAGCACCACCTTGAAGCCGCTTTCGCGCACCTTTTGCGCGAGCATCATCATCGGCAGCGGGCCGGTGCGCAGGATCGGCACTTCGGTGTGGCGGATCAGCTCGGGGAACAAGCGGCCAATGTCGCTACGCTCGCAGCGCAGCGTGGTGTGCTCGGTGTTCAGATGCCGCACCATCGCCATCTGGTGCGCGCTCTCGTCGAACTCGGCGTCGGCGAAGGCGACCGAGAAGGTGCGCACCGGCGTGTTGGTGAAGCCGCGGATCAAGGCGACGATGCCGGATGAATCCAGTCCGCCGCTGAGATACGCGCCGACCGGAACATCGGCGCGCAGCTGCAGGCGCACCGCGTCGATCAGCAGCGCGCGCAAATCGGCGGCGGCCGCGTCGATCGAATCGTAGTCGGCGTAGTGCTCGCCGTCGGCGCGGATCGGGAACTGCCAGTCCCAGTAGCGGGTCAGGGTCTCGCGGCCGTCGCGCTCGATGCTGAGCACGTGGCCGGGCGGCAGGCTCGTCACTCCACTGAACACGGTGTCCGGGTCGAGCGGCGCCCACAGGCTGAGCGCCTCGATCAGACCCAGCGGATCCAGACGCGCACACTGCGGCAGCGCTGCGAGCAGGGCCTTGACCTCGGAGCCGAACCACAGCCGGCCGCGTTCGCGCGCCAGATACAGCGGGCGGATGCCGGCGCGGTCGCGCGCCAGCAGCAGGCGGCGGCGCCGGTTGTCCCAGATCGCGATGGCGAACTGGCCGTTGAGATGCTCCACGAAGCGATCGCCGTCGCGGTCGTACAGGTGCACGATCACTTCGGTGTCGGACTGCGTGTAGAAGCGCCGGCACTCGCGCTCGAGTTCGGCGCGAAGCTCGACGTAGTTGAAGATCTCGCCGTTGAACACCGTCCACGCGGTGCGCGCGGGATTGTGGATCGGCTGGTCGCCGGTGCTGAGGTCGATGATCGACAGCCGCGCGTGCGCGAGGCCGACGCCGTCTTCGACCAGATAGCCGAAACCGTCGGGGCCGCGGTGCTTGAGGGTGCCGATCATCGCCTGCAGGGTGGCGTGGTCGTCCGCGGGCGCGGCGGAGGGACCGAAGAAACCGGCGATGCCGCACATGGTGGGGGTCAGTCCTTCGCTCGGGTGGAGTTGCCGCGATGCTCGTCAAGGGCTTGCGTGCAGGCCTCCAGTGTATCGGCGGCGACCTGCGACCAGTCGCGCGAGAAGCGCGCGCCGAGCGCGCCCGCGTCCCAGCGACGCTCGAGCGCCTGCGCGAGGGCGTCCCTGAGCGGTGCGACCGTGCGCGGCGGCACCAGGATGGCGACCGTATCGTCGACCACTTCGGGAATGCCGCCGACCGGCGTGGTCACGGCAGGGCGACCGCAGGCGAGCGCCTCGACCAGCACGTTCGGATGGCCTTCGGAATAGCTCGGCAAGGCGAGCAGGTTGCACGCGGCGAAGCACTGCGCGACGGCCTGTGGCGGCTGCGCGCCGGCGAGGCTTGCCCATGCTGCG
>JBBRFN010000046.1:0-20131 GCA_038224265.1 Lysobacterales bacterium | reverse complement strand
CTGCGCGCGCAGCAGCGCACGCACCACGGGATCGGCACTATCGATCCGCTCATGCAGTTGATCGCGCGCCACTGGAAGCAGCACGCATTCGGTCAGCGCCACCGCAGTTGCGGTACGGGGGGCGGCGTCGATCACCGCCATCTCGCCGAGCAGGTCGCCGGCGCCCAGGCGACCGAGTTCGCGCGGTGCGCCGCCGGCGGTGGTCACGATCTGGATCACGCCCGATTCGATCAGATAGGCCGTAGTCGGCGCGTCGCCCTCGCGAAACACGATCTCGCCGGCTGCAAGCTCGGTGCGGGCGCTGGCCACGGAAGCCTCCTGAGGTCCCCTGTGCTGATCTTAGCCCGAACGTTGATGGGCCGGGCGGTCAGGCTCGGCCGATCGCGGTCGAAGATTGCTGGAACTTCGCCTTTTCCTGGGTTGGCTGAGCATGTCGCGCTTGCGCTTGCGCTTGCGGTTGCGGTCGCTGCCGCGGCAGCTCAGGCAGCGCCGGAACATTGTTGCGGCAGCCACGTCCGAGCGAGCGGCCAACGAAAAAGGCCGCCTTGCGGCGGCCTTTTCGTCGGTCCTTGCGGGTCGATCAGGGAGGACAGCCCACCGGCACCGGCGTCAGGCCATCGCCGCAGCGACGCGTACCGACCACCTGTACCGTGCCGGTCAGGCCGATGTTGGTGGTGATGGTGCAGGTCGAGGTGCGTACTCGTATGTTGGCACCATCCTGCAGGATCATCGCCGTATAGGTCGCAGTAATCACCGCACAACCATCCTGCGTCGTTGTCTGCGGCACATTGAGCGTGACGAACCCGGGGTTGGCCAGGGGCGTGTCGAGCGGTGGAATGGTGCAAGTACCAGCCACGATGACACCCGGAATCGGGCCACCGCCATCGTTGATGCATACCGCGATGTTCGACAGCTGGCCGGGCGCGCCGTTAAAGGCCGGGACTGGGCTGGGACCAATCACCAGCGTCGGCGTTCCTACCGCAGTGATCGCCACTTCCGCTTCGGCACCGGAGGTGGTGAACAGCAGCGTGGCTTCACCAGTGGCACCTGGGGCGAGGTTGGCCAATACGTTGACCGTCACGCAGCCATCGCTGGCGGTCGCTGGCGTGCGGCCCGCACGCGGCACGCCATTGACCGAGCCGGTGGCGGCATTGGAGAAGGCGAAGTCGATGTTGGCGTTCGGCACCGGATTGCCGGAAGCATCGCGCAGGCACACCCGCACCGGCGTGGTGCGATTGGCGGTGATGCCGCCCGGTGCCACGGTCAACACGCCCGGGCCTGCGCCGGCAAGGTTGAACGATTCGACATCGCTGACGACGCGCGGGCGACCGCCCGTGATCAAGGCACCATTGCCTTGCGCCCACAGGATGATGCGCTTGCCGAGGCGGCGCGCCGGGTAGGTCACGACGCTGGCGGCCACACCGACCGAATTGGTCAGGCCACTCGCGGCCACATTGGCATCCGCGGCTCGACCGACGACGTAGGGATAGATCGACCCTGCGTCGACCGAAGTACCGGTGACATCATTCGGGTTGAATGGCTGGGCCACGGTCAGCTGGCTCGGGCTCTGCACCGAGGCCACGGTGCGTGCGGCTTCCATGTCGCGGTTGCCCGGAATGTCTTCGGCAAACACGACCAGGGTGTCGCCTGGACCGACGCCGCCACCCGCGGTGGTAAAGGCACCACCGGCGGCCACGAAGCTGACGCCATTCTCCTGCGGGTTGCCGTCGTTACCGCGGATCAGGAACTCGCCTGCGGCCTGCGGCTCGTCGATCAGCCCGAAACGGATCTCGGCGCCGGCCGGCACCGGATTGCCGAAGCGGTCGGTAGCCAGTGCCGTGACGAGGAACTGGTAGGTCGCGTCGGGAGTGGTGTTGCCAGGCGGCGGTCCCGCGACCTGGCTGCTAACCGGGTCGAAGTTGGCGGTCTGAATCTGCAGGTCGAACAAGCGCCCATCGGAAATCGTGAACTGGCGCGTGGATACGACCGGATCGGTGATGCCGTTGTCGACGTTGTTGTCTGCGCGATCTGCGGTGGCGCGCAGCACGACGCTACCGGCGACCGTGCCCGCTTGCAGCGCGAGATTGGCCTGGCCGTTGTTCGTTCTGGTCACGATCGATGCGCCCTGCACCGGGTTGCCCGCGGCGTTCACGCCCGTCAGGCGCTCACCACCATTGAGCTGCGATTGCAGCTCCACGCGCAAGTTGTTCACCCCCGGCGCTGCATTGGGCACGAAGGCGCCAGCGCCGTCGTACACGGCGATTTCGACGGGCTTGGTAGACGGCGCGTTGATTCCCTGGATGTAAAGCGGCGAGGTGTCGGACACGAACACCACCGCGCCCGGAAGTGCTGCGACGCCATTGACGACGCGGAACTCCTGCACGGCACTCACGGTTTCGCCAGTGATCTGGTCGACCGCACTGACCGTCAAGGTCGCCGTACCGGGATTGTTGCGCGAGAACACCGAAATGATGCTGCGGCCTGCCACCACATTGAGCGGACCCTGGCCGAGTGAGACCAGGCGCTCGTTGATGTCGGTGGTTGCCGGATCGTCGAGCGTGGTGAAGACGCCGACCGAGACTGGCGAGATCGAGGCGCCCACGAAGTCCTGGTCAGTGCGCGGCGTCACCAGTGAGCCATCGAGGTTGCGCCAGGTAATGGTGACATCGGCGAAATACGGCGAGCCGTAGTTGATCCCGATCGGATTGACCGGCAGGGTGGTTGCGGTCGCCTGGATCGAAAGCCGGGGATCGGTCGGCGCGCCTGCGGCGACACCGACGTTGGCGGCACCGGTCACGGTCCGCTGCGCTGCGTTTGGATCGGTCACCGACGCGGTGATGGTTGCGGTGCCGACCGCACGGGTATGCAGACGGAAGTTCGCCAGTCCACCAGCGAGCGACGCGGTCACGCTCTCATTGAGCAGCGCGCTGCCACCCTGATTGGGCGGAAACGTGCCGCCGACCTGCACTGTCGACAGCAGGCCAACACCGGGTGGCGAGACCTGCAGGCGCACGGCCGTTCCATCAGGCAGCGCCGCGCCGTTGTCGCCGACCACGCGCACCGTGACGCCAACCAACGACGAGGGAGTGCTTGAGGTGCTGGCGGGCGTCACCGTGACCCGGATGCCCTGAGGCTGAAAGGCCGAGTCGTTGCCGCCGCCGCCGCCACCGCCACAGCTGGCCAGCAGCATGCTGGCCATCACTCCGAATACGGCCTTGGACAGGAATCTCATGGGGTTTCTCCGATTCGAAAATTTGGTTCCGACAGGTCCCATGGCGGTCCTAGCGGTTGCCCTGGTCGAGGATCTTCGGGGTCACGAAGATCAGAAGCTCGGCCTTGTTGGAGCTGGAACTGGTGGTTCGGAACAGGTTGCCGAAAGCCGGCAGGTCGCCGAGGAACGGAACCTTGCTCAGATCCTTGCGACTGCTGAACTCGTATACACCGCCAAGCACTACCGTTTGACCATTCTGGACCAGCACGGCCGTATTGATCTCGCGTTTCGTGATCTGCGGGACCGAGCCGATCGAGGTGTCGATGAAGCCGGCCAGTTCGTCCTTCTTGACGTTCATCGCCAGGAACACGCGCTGATCCTGGGTGATCGTCGGCGTCACCTTCAGTTCGAGCACCACGTCCTTGAACTGCACGTTCGGGATCGCGGCTGCACCGCCGCCGCCAGTCGCCGAGATCGTCACAAAGCCGATCTCATCGCCCTGGCGGATTACCGCTTCGCGCTGGTTGGCGGTAATCACGCGCGGCGAGGAGATCACCTCGCCCTTGCCTTCCTGGCTCAAGGCCGAGAGCTCGAGATCGAGCAGATAGTCCTGGCCGAGCACGGCCAGGGCAAAGCTGCCAGCCGCGTTGGTCAACGGCAGGTTGACGTTCAGGCGCTGGCCGAGACTCGGCACCAGA
This sequence comes from Lysobacterales bacterium, assembly GCA_038224265.1. Classification (GTDB taxonomy): domain Bacteria; phylum Pseudomonadota; class Gammaproteobacteria; order Xanthomonadales; family Ahniellaceae; genus UBA4656. The sequence continues at coordinate 16,222 of JBBRFN010000046.1, read as the reverse complement.
ATGCCGCCGCCCGGCTGTGATGGTACGCCGACCGGCAAGCCGCTGGTGCGGCCCTGGCGGCGATTGGCGATCACCTCGTTGAGCATGTTGTCGGTCGCGGTGGAACTGCCGCCGGTACTGATCACATTGCCCTTGCTGTCCTCGTAGGCGCCGCTGACGCCGAAGCGCGCACCGATCTCGCGTCCGAAGGTTTCATCGGCGATCACGATCCGCGATTCGATCAGCACCTGATCGACCGGACGGTCGAGCAGCGCGATCAACTGGCGCACTTCGGTGATCTTCTCCGCGGTGTCGTTGATCAGCAGGGTATTGGTGCGCTCGTCATAGGTCACGCTGCCGCGAGTGGACAGGAACCCACCCCGCCGCTGCGCCGCCTGCGCGCCACCGGCGCCACCGGATGAGCCGCCCTGCTGGCCGCGCAACGCATCATTGGTGAGCAGCTCGGCGATGCTCTTGGCATTGCCGTAGTTGATCGGGATGTATTCCGAAACCAGCGGTGCGCGATCTTCCAGCGCAATGCGCGCATCTTCCAGCGCCTGTTCGCGGGCGGCGATTTCAGCGGTCGGGGCTACCCAGATCACGCCGCCACGGCGGCGTTTGTCGAGGCCCTTGGCCTGCAGGATGATGTCCAGTGCCTGGTCCCACGGCACGTTGACCAGTCGCAGGGTCACGTTGCCGCTGACGCTGTCGGCCACCACCACGTTGAGCTCGGACACGTCGGCGATCAGCTGCAGCACCGAACGCACCGGGATGTCCTGGAAATTGAAGGTGACACGTTCGCCGACGTACTCCGGCTCCTTCATCAACTTTTCCGCTTCGGACTCTTCGCGCACGGGCGAGATCTCGATCACGTACTCCGAACCGGTCTGGTAGGCCAGCTGTTCGAATTCGCCGTCTGCGACGATTTCCATGCGCACGCCGTTCGGCAGCGAACGGGTTTCGATCGACTCGACGGGGGTGGCGAAATCGGTCACATCGAGCCGCTGCGCGAGCTGCGGCGGCAGGGCTACGTTGCGCAACTCGACGATCACGCGCTCGCCCTGCTTGCGCAGGTCGGCGGCAACACCATCGCTGGTGAACGATATGATCACCCGACCTTCGCCGTTCTTGCCGCGGCGAAAATCGACGTTGGAGATCTCCGGTCGCCCCGACACCGCCTTGCTGGGATCGTTGCTGTTGATCGACTGGCCAGCCGATGCCGTGCCGCCAGTGCCCACCGACAGGATCAGGTTGTTGCCCTCCATCCGCGTGGTGTACGCGGTCGGTCGGACCAGTTCGACCACTACCCGGGTACGACCGGCCGCTTCGATCGCCGAGATGGCGGTGGCAGCACCCACGCCCACCGCGATGCGGCGCTCGGCCAGACCGTTGCGGGTGTTGTCGAAATCGATCGCGATGCGCGGCGGGGTGTCGGTCGTGAACAACTTCGGACCGGATGCCGGTTGCGACAGCGTCATGACGACATCGACCTGCCCACCGGGCCCGGGATTGAAGGTGACTGCCTCGAGGACGTTCTGCGCCATCGCCGCTGCCGGCAGCAACGCCAGCACTGCCACGATGAGGCGCGCGGCCAAACCGCGGGATCGAAGCAGGTGCGCTTCGGTCCGACGGGCCTGGAACAGATTGGTGGTGATCATGCCAAATACCCCCAGGGGGTTATTGATCGCCGAGCGCGATCGACGCAGGGCGTTCGATCCAGCCGCCTACGCCGTTGGGAATGAGCTCGACGAGCTCGATCCGGTCTTCGAAGATGCCGGTGATGCGGCCGAAATTCTGGCCCATGTAGTTGTCCTGACGCAGTTGGTGGATGACCCCGTCGGGATCCTTCACCAACCCGGTGACGTCGGTGCTGAAGCCCAGCGTGCCGACCATGTCCAGGGCGTCGAGCGGAAACGCTTCCAGCGCCTCGCGCGCACGGTTCACGTCCGGCCGCGGTCCCTGCTGGGTCGTGACTTCCTCCTCCACGCTGGGCGTGAACGGGTCGCGCATGGACTGAGCGGTGTATTCGAAGACCTCGAAGGTCTTCATGACCGGCAACGGCTCCAGCGGCGCGCCCTTCATCGCCTTGATCTCGTCGATCTTGACCTGCAGGTCGCCGGTGCCGCGCGAACAGCCTGCAATCAGCAGACTCAGGGCCGCAACGGCCAGCAGTCGAAACATGCTGGCTGATGTCGAATGGATGGCGGGAGTCGGCATCTCACTTGCTCCCTTTCGGTGCCACGGCAGGACGCGCTGGCGCACCAGCAGCCGCTGGCGGAGCATTCGCTGCGGCAACTTCCGCCGCTTCGTCTTCGTCGACATAGCGATAGGTACGCACCGTACCCTCGAGCACCAGGTTGCCGCCTCCGCCCGCCGATGCGCGCGCATTGGTGCCGCGACCGGCGGCAGCTTCCTGCGGCTTGAGCGAGATATCGTGCATGGTCAGGATCACCACCCGCGGCAACGAGGCCACGCCGCTGACGAACGACCCGAACTGATGGTAGGTGCCCACCATGCGCAGGTTGATCGGCTTCTCGGCGTAGAACTCCTTGACGATTTCCGGACCCGGCTCGAATTTCTGGTTGTCGATGCCGGTCGACAGTGCGGTCTGCGAAATGTCGACCAGCAGATCGGGCATTTCGGTCTTGCTGGGCAGCTGGCGCAACATCTGGCGCAGCAGTTCCTTCATTTCTTCCAGCTGCTTCTTCAGCTCCGGCAGGTTGACCACCTTGCCCTGCTTGAAGCGGAACTGGTCGAGAAGCTCGGTTTCCTTGGCCTCATGTCCGGCCAGCGCTTCGCGCTTGGGCTGCACATAGAACCACCAGCCGGCGCCGACGATCACCACGAATACCAGCGCTGCAAAGATCGCCTTGACCGGCGTCGGCCACGAGCCCATCCGCTGGAAGTCGAGATCCTTGAGGTCGAATTCGCTCAGTTTCATCGCCCAGCCCCCCCCGGTGCTCCGGCCAGCGCCGGCTCGGCGCCGTCGAGACCGGTCTCCTCACCCTCGATCTTGGGACGCTTGAGCGCCACGCGCATGATGAACACATAGCGGTTGCGCTTGTCGGCGCCCTTGGCCTCGACGATCTGCAGGTCGGGATTGCCCATCCACTGCGAACCTTCGAGCTTGCGCATGTACTCCGACACCCGCGCGTTGGATTCAGCCGATCCTTCCATGGTCAGGGTGTCGCCGGCCTGCTTGATCGAGGCAAGGCGCACACCTTCCGGCAACGTGCGGACCAGATCGTCGAACAGGTGCACCATTACCGAGCGGCTCGACTGCAGCTGCTCGATGATCTGCTTGCGCGAGAGCAGGCGCGAGCGCTCCTTCTCGAACTCTTCGACTTCCTTGATCTTGCGATCGACGGCGGCGATTTCGGTCTGCAGCAGCGTATTGCGCGCCAGCTGGCCATCGATCAGGCGGCCGTACTGGAACACGATCAGAAGCACTGCCAGCACGGCACCGAACGCGGTCGCGAAAAATACCGTCTGCGCTTCCCGATTGCGCAGTTTTCGGCGCTCTTCACGCCATGGGAGCAGGTTGATTCTGGCCATCAGTCGAAACTCCGCAGTGCCAGCCCGCAGGCGATCATCAGGGCCGGCGCGTCCTGCTGCAGCGTTTGCGCCTGCACCCGCGGCGACAGCGCCATGCCGGCCAGTGGGTTGGCCACGATCGCCGGCACTCCGAGCTGCTCCTCGACCATCTCGGCGATGCCGGAGATCGAAGCGCAGCCGCCGGCGAGCACGACCTGATCGACCTTGGTGTATTCGGAGCCGGCGAAGAAGAACTGCAGCAGACGACTGATCTGCTGGACCATCGCCTCCTTGAACGGCTCCAGCACTTCGATCTCGTAGCTTTCGGGCAGGCCGCCCTGGCGCTTGGCAAGGCCCGCCTCTTCGTACGACAGTCCGTAGCGGCGCATCACCTCGTCGGTGAGCTGCTTGCCGCCGAACACCTGTTCGCGGGTGTAGATGGTGCGCTGGTTCTTGAGCACGATCAGGGTGGTCATGGTCGCGCCGATGTCGACCACCGCCACGGTGGCGTCCTTGGGCACCGACAACTGGTCGGCGACCAGCTTGTAGGCGTTTTCCATCGCGAAGGCCTCGACATCGACGACCTTCGCCGAAAGCCCGCCGATGTCGAGCGCCGCAACCCGCACGTCCACGTTCTCCGTCCGCGACGCGGCCAGGAGCACGTTCATCATGTCGGGGTTGTCCTTGACCGGACCGATCACCTCGAAGTCGAGGCTGACCTCCTCCAGCGGGTAGGGGATGTACTGGTTGGCCTCACCCTGGATCTGGCTTTCGAGGTCATCCTCGGACAGGTCGGCCGGCATCGGGATCACCTTGGTGATCACCGCCGACCCGGCGACGGCCGCGGCGGCGGACTTGGTGCGCGCGCCAGAGCGGGCGAATGCCCGCTTGATCGCCTCACCGACCGCCTCGACCTCGACGATGTTCTTCTCCACCACCGCGTTCGGCGGCAGCGGCTCGACGGCATAGTGCTCCACCCGGTAGCGACCACCGGATTGGGTCAGCTGCAGGAGCTTGACGGCTGTCGAGCTGATGTCCACCCCGATCAAGGGCGGTGTATTCGTGCTGAGCAGGCCCACACTTTTTCCCCTTCCCACGGGCTCTTACGAGCCAAAGATGCGCCACTACATTAAATCCAAAAGTTAACCACTTGGCAACGGGCACGTTATTGGCCGCCCCTGCCCCCCCGCGAAACCCCACCCGACCGCGGGCCTGCAACCCGCCCGGGAATGGTCATCCCGGTGGCGGAGGATGCGTTCTCGTCCCGATCTATACTGTGCGGCCGGCCGCGTTTTCAGCGGCTCCCCCTACATCTTCGAACCCGTTTCCGATGCGCTGGATCCGCCGAATCATCAAGTGGGGGCTCATTTTCACCGTCGTTGGGGTGGTCCTGACAGCTGCCGCAATCGGCACAGCCTACTGGCTGATCGCACCCCGCCTGCCCAATGTGGCGGAGATTCGTGACATTCGTTTGCAGGTTCCGATGCGGGTTTACAGCGCCGACGGCAAGCTGGTGGCGGTGTTCGGCGAGACCCGGCGGACGCCCATCGCAGTCGAGGCGGTCCCGGAGAAGGTCCGCCAGGCCTTCATCGCGATCGAGGATGCGCGCTTCTACGAGCACCCGGGCATCGACCTGATCGGCATCGCCCGCGCCGTGTGGCTGCTGGCCAGTACCGACCGCGAGCGGGTACCGGGTGGCAGCACCATTACCCAGCAGGTGGCGCGCGGCTTCTTCCTCAGCGCGGAATACTCGTTCACCCGCAAGCTGACCGAGATCTTTCTTGCGTTGAAGATGGAGCAGGAGCTGTCCAAGGACGAGATCCTGGAGCTGTACCTGAACAAGATCTTCTTCGGCTACCGCGCCTATGGCGTGGCGGCGGCAGCCGATTTCTACTACGGCAAGACGCTCGACCAACTGACGCTGGGTGAAGGCGCGATGCTGGCGGCGATCCCCAAGTTCCCCAGCAGCGGCAATCCGGTGAACAATCCGCCGCGCGCGCTGCAGCGGCGCGATTACGTACTGCAGCGCATGCTGGAGGAGGGCTTCATCACGGCCGATCAGCATGCCGCGGCAGTCGCGTTGGCGGACACCGCGACGCCGCATGAACCGCCGATCGAAGTCGAGGCGCCGTTCCTGGCCGAGATGGTGCGCCTTCTCGCCGTCGAGAAGCTCGGCACCGAGGCACTGGACGCGGGCTATGTGGTGCGCACCAGCATCGACTCACGCCTGCAGGAAGGCGCCAACCGCGCCGTGCGCGACGCGCTGGCCGCATACGATCGCCGCCACGGCTGGCACGGCACCGAAGCGCGCCTAGAACTGGCCGCAGGCAGCGGCCCACCGCAATGGGACGAGCAACTGGCCGCTTTCCGCCCGCTGGCGGGTCTGATCCCCGGACTGGTGACGGGAGTGTCCGACGACATGGCCGAGGTCTACCTGTTCGATCGCCAGACCATCGAACTGCCGCTGGCCGAGCTGACGTGGGCACGGCCGTACATCAACGAGAACTCGCGCGGCCCGGCACCGGGCAAAGCCTCCGATCTGCTGTCGCGTGGCGATGTGGTGCGTCTGATGCGTGGCGCCGAGGGCGGCTGGACGCTCACCCAGTTGCCGCGCGCGCAAGCCGCGCTGGTCGCCCTGTCGCCTGAGGACGGGGCGATCCAGGCGCTGGTCGGTGGCTTCAGCTTCGGGCTGTCGAAGTTCAACCGCGCGACCCAGAGCAATCGCCAGCCGGGCTCGAGTTTCAAGCCGTTCGTGTACTCCGCGGCGTTCGAGCGTGGGTTCACCGCCGCCAGTATCGTCAATGACGCACCGCTGGTGTTCGCCGACCCCTCGCGTCCGGACGGCATGTGGAGGCCATCCAACGATGACGAAAAGTTCGAGGGTCCGATGCGGCTGCGCGAAGCGATGGTGAAGTCGCGCAATCTGGTATCGGTGCGCATCCTCGACGCGATCGGGATCCGCTATGCGCGCGAGTACATCGGTCGCTTCGGGTTTACGCCCGAAGCGCTGCCGGAGAATCTGTCGCTGGCGCTGGGTACCAGTTCGGTGCCGCCGATCGCGATGGCGCGCGGCTATGCGGTATTCGCCAACGGCGGGTATCTGATCGACCCCTGGTTCGTCAGTCGCATCGAAGACGACCAGGGCAAGGTGGTGTTCAGCGCCGACCCGGCGCGGGTCTGTGCACGCTGTCCGGAACGCCTGGCCCAGAGCGGAGGTTCTACCGCAACCGCGCAGGACCTCGGTGCCCTGCTCGGCAATGTCGCGGCCTCGACACCGGATACCGCGCCGGTGCAAGGCGGCGCGCCGGCGTCCGCCGCGGCACCGGTCGCAATACGCCTGGCACCGCGCGCGATCGACGCGCGCAACGCGTATCTGCTGACTTCGCTGCTGCGCGACGTGGTCCGCCGCGGCACCGGTCGCGGCGCGATGGTGCTCGGGCGCAACGATCTGGCCGGCAAGACCGGCACCACCAACGAGTTCCGCGACGCCTGGTTCTCCGGCTTCAACGACCGCCTGGTCGCCACGGCATGGATGGGTCACGATGATTTCACCCCGCTGGGGCGTGGCGAATTCGCAGCCCGCACCGCGCTGCCGGTGTGGACCGATTTCATGCGGGTGGCGCTCGATGGTGTTGCCGAGACTCCGCTGGAAGTGCCGACCGGCATCACCACCGCGCGCATCGACCCCTCCAGCGGACGCCTGCTCGGCGCGCTCGACGGCGATGGCGGCGTGCTGGAAGTGTTCAAGGTCGAGGACATTGCGCGACTGGCGGCCATGCGCGATGAGCTCGACGCGCAAGCCGACGGCGACAAGAACAGCTACGAGATCTTCTGATGGCACGCGAGCTGCCACCGCGACGCCATGCACCGGGTGCGCGCGGACGCCGCGAACAGGTCGCCGCTGCGGCGGCGCGGCTGCTGTCCGAGCGCGGCGATGGCGATTTCGCGGGCGCGCGCCGCAAGGCTGCCGAGCGACTCGGCATAGACGACCCGCGCGACTTGCCCGACCAGGAGGAAATCGAGGCCGCACTGCGCCAGCATCAGCGTCTGTTCCGCGGCGAACGCCAACCGAATGCGCTGCGCAGCCTGCGCGAGTCGGCGGTCGAGGCAATGCGCTTTTTCGCCCTGTTCGAACCGCGCCTGGTCGGCAGCGTGCTCGACGGCACTGCCGACGCCGGCGCACCGGTTTGCCTGCAGCTGCATAGCGACGACAGCGCCGCGTTGCAGCGCTTCCTTGCCGAACGGCGAATCCCGATCGACGAGCGCAGCCGACGCGTAGTACTCGCATCGGGCCCTGCCATCGAAGCGCCGGAGTACCGCTTCAGTGCCGATGGCGTGGAATTCCTGCTGACCCTGTTGCCGCTGTCCGCGCAGCGCACCGCGCCCCGCGACGGGCTCGATGGCAAGCCGCGCCCGCGCGCCAGCGTGTCCGAGTTGCAGCGCCTGCTGGCCGAGGTCAGCAGCTTCGACTGAGCCTGCGCTTCAGCGCTCGCCGATCTGCACGTAGTCGCGCTGTGCAGCCCCGGTGTAGACCTGTCGCGGCCGACCGATCTTGGAGTCCGGGGTGACGTTCTGTTCCAGCCAATGCGCGATCCAGCCTGGCGTGCGTCCGAGTGCGAACATCACGGTGAACATGTCGGTCGGAATCTTGAGCGCCTTGTAGATCAGACCCGAATAGAAATCGACATTCGGATACAGCTTGCGCTCGATGAAATACGGGTCCTTGAGTGCTGCCTCCTCGAGCTTTAACGCCACGTCGAGCAGCGGGTCCGATACGCCGAGATCGGCCAGCACCTTGTGGGTCATCTCGCGGATGATCGCCGCACGTGGGTCGTAGTTCTTGTACACGCGGTGTCCAAAGCCCATCAGGCGGAAGCCGGAGTTCTTGTCCTTGGCCTTCTCCACGGCCTTGCCGACCTGGTCGGGCGTGCCGATTTCCTCCAGCATCTTGAGCACCGCCTCGTTGGCACCGCCATGCGCGGGGCCCCACAGCGCCGCGATCCCGCCGGCGATGCAGGCGTAGGGATTGGCGCCGGTGGAGCCGATCAGGCGCACCGTCGAGGTGGATGCGTTCTGCTCGTGGTCGGCATGCAGGATGAACAGCAGGTCGAGTGCCTTGGCCGCCACCGGCGGCAGTTCGAGCCGTTCCGAGGGCACCTCGAACATCATGTGCAGGAACCGCGTGCAGTACTCGAGGTTGTTGCGCGGGAAGCGGATCGGCCATCCAATGGTGTAGCGATAGGCGGCCGCGGCGATGGTCGGCATTTTGGCGATCAGGCGGATCGCGGCGAGATAGCGGTGTTTCGGATCGTCGATATCGGTCGAGTCGTGGTAGAAGGCCGCCAGCGAGCCGACCACCGCACACATCATCGCCATCGGGTGCGCGTCGTAGTGGAAGCCGTTGAGAAAATGCCGCATCGACTCGCGCATCATCGTGTGATGCGTGATCTCGTGGTCGAAGTCGCCGAACTGTTTTGCGGTAGGCAGTTCGCCATTGAGAAGCAGGTACGAAACTTCGAGGAAGCTCGAGTGCTTGGCCAGCTGTTCGATCGGGTAGCCGCGATAGAGCAGCACGCCGGCGTCGCCGTCGATGTAGGTGATCGCACTGCGCGTGCTGGCGGTGGACATGAAGCCGGGGTCGTAGGTGAACAGCCCGGTCTCCTTGTGCAGCTTGCCGATATCGATCGCGTCAGGTCCGACGCTGCCGCTGACCAGCGGCAGGCTGACGGCCTTGTTGTTGGTATCGGTCAGGACGACGCTTTTGGCCACGGCGGGGCTCCTCGATGCTGGCGCGGGAAGATTTCGGGTGATCGATTCGGCACTCGAACGCTGGGAATCCGGAGACCCGCCAACGTGCGAAGGCTGCGGACTGCAGGGCAGTCGCAGACCCCGCCCACATACGACCGAGTATCGCACAGCGGGCTTTCGCTGCGACCGCCCGGAGGGGCCAGTCGGCTGGTTGGGCGCGCAAAGAAAAACGCCGCACCCTCGCGGGTGCGGCGTTGTTCCGCCTGTGGTCGCAACCATCCGTGTCGCTACCGATCAACTGGGGAGTGTTTGCACAAGGACCCTGGAGCTCGTCATGCGGGGAGGTCCACCTGCTGACGCCGGTTCCGGCAACCGGCCATGCGGCCGGCGCTCCGATAGCCGCCGCTGTTGCGCGCTCGCGCGCCCCTTGCCGGGGCGACAAGACTACTTCGCAGCGTAGCGCCGGCGGAACTTCTCGAGCCGGCCGCCGGTATCGACGACCTTCTGCTTGCCGGTGAAAAACGGGTGCGAATGGCTGGAGATTTCGACCTTGATGATCGGATACTCCTTGCCGTCTTCCCACGTCGTCTTTTCCTTGCTGGTCATGGTCGACCGGGTCAGGAACTTGAAGTCGCTGGAAATATCTTGGAATACCACGTTGTGGTATTTCGGATGGATGTCAGCCTTCATGGCGGCACCTTGAGGAAAAGATGTCTAGGATACCGAGCTCGACGCCTGCAGCGCAAGTCGCGGCTGCCAGCGAGCCATCGGGCCCGGCTCAGACAACGCCCAGCGCGCGCGCCACCAGCGCCTCGAAGCGGGCCGGATCGAAGCGCCGCACGATGCGGGCATTGTCAGGCGCCCCACCCCGCCGATCCCAATCGACCACCGAGGCGCCGCGGGTCAGTGTGCCGGCAAGCTCGATCGCCAACGGGCGTTCCAGCGCATCGTGCACGCCTTGCGGCGCAATAGCCACCGCCATTGCCAGGGCGTCGGCGGCCACCCACTGGCCACGATGCGGGGTATTGGCCATGAACTCGCGGGTCTTGCGTGAGACCGCGTCGTACCAACGCGCACGATGGTCCCCCGCTGCCAACCAGCCGGCGAAGCGCTCGAAGTCGATCGCGTGCGCCAGGGTCGCCTCCCAGTCGATCACTTCGATCCGTGGCCATGACGAAAACACGATGTGCGCGGCTTCCGGATCGAATCCCAGATTGAACTCGACCGGTATGCGCTCGATGTTGCCGCGCCCGGTCACCGCACCACCCATCACCACCAGCCGCGCGACCCGCTGCGGCAACTCCGGATCGAGGCGCAGGGCGAGTGCCAGGTTGGTCAGCGGACCCAGCATCACGAAAGTCAGCGCGCCGGGATGCTCGCGGCTGAGTCGCAGCATCGCGAGTGCGGCGTGCTCGGACTCGGCATGGCGCTGCGGTGCAGGCAGACCCACATCGCCCAGGCCGTCGCGACCATGCACGAACGCGGCATCCGCAGCCGCATGCAACAGCGGCGCCGCGCAGCCGGCATACACCGGCGCCACGCAGCCGGCCAGCTGCAAGACCCGCAGCGCGTTGGGCACCGTATGGGCAAGCCCGACGTTGCCGGCCGCCACCGTCAGTGCAACGACCTCGACGGCCGGATCGGACAGCGCCATCAACAAAGCCAGCGCGTCGTCCACCCCGGGGTCGGTATCGATCAGCAATCGTTGCATGGCAGGAACTCGGCTGGGCCTTCTATCGTAGCCTGAGGCTACGCGGCGGCGTTCACGCTTCGGCGAAACGCTCGGCGCGCCCGACCCAACGCCGGATCAAGCGCTCGACCGCCTGCGGGCTGGCAGCGAGCAGCGCATCGGCTGCTGCATTGACCTGCGGCAACAGTGCGGCATCGCGCGTCAGATTGGCGACCCGGAACGCCGCCTCGCCGGTCTGGCGGGTGCCCAGCACTTCACCGGGACCGCGCAGCTCGAGATCTTTCTCGGCGATCCGGAATCCATCGCCAGTTTCGCGCATCACTGCCAGACGCGCGCGCGCGGCTTCCGACAGCGGCCCCTGGTACAGCAATACGCAGCTCGATGCCGCAACGCCGCGGCCGACCCGGCCGCGCAGCTGATGCAGCTGCGACAGTCCCAGCCGCTCGGCATTTTCGATCACCATCAGGCTTGCATTGGGTACATCGACGCCGACTTCGATGACGGTGGTGGCCACCAGCAGCTGCACCTGACCGCTGGCGAAGGCATCCATGGCCGCCTGCTTTTCGGCCGCGCGCAGACGCCCATGCACCAGGCCCACACGCACATCGCCGAGCGCCTGTTGCAGCCCCTCGAACACGGCCTCGGCAGCCTGCGCTTCGAGCTTGTCGGATTCTTCGATCAGGGTGCACACCCAATAGGCCTGGCGACCTTCGGCGCAGGCCAGGCGCACGCGCTGCATCACTTCCTCGCGACGACTGCCGGCCAGCACCACTGTCTTGATCGGCGTGCGCCCCGGCGGCAGCTCGTCGATCACCGAGATATCGAGGTCGGCATACGAGGTCATTGCCAGCGTGCGCGGGATCGGCGTGGCCGTCATCACCAACTGGTGCGGCATCTCGCCTGCCTGTCCCTTGTCGCGCAAGGCCAGTCGCTGGTGCACGCCAAAGCGATGCTGCTCGTCGATGATCGCCAGCCCCAGTCGACGGAACGCCACGCCTTCCTGCATCAGCGCGTGGGTGCCGACCACCACGTCGGCATCGCCGGCGAGTGCGGCGAGTGCGGCGCGGCGTGCGCGACCCTTGACCTTGCCGGCCAGCCACACCACGCGCACGCCGAGCGGCTCGAGCCAGCGTGCGAAGTTGCGCTGGTGCTGTTCGGCCAACACTTCGGTCGGTGCCATGACTGCGGCCTGCCAGCCGGCGTCGGCGGCGGCCAGCGCTGCCAGCGCGGCAACCACGGTCTTGCCGGAACCCACATCGCCCTGCACCAGCCGCAACATCGGCACGCCGGTACCCAGATCGCCATCGATCTGGGCCAGGGCGCGCTGCTGCGCGCCGGTGAGCTGAAACGGCAGCGCGGCCAGAAATGCTGCGCGGCGCGCGCCGGGCGCGCCGATCTGCGGCGCACTGCGTGCGCGGATCGCGGCACGCAGGCGCTTCAAGCCCAGGTTGTGCGCGATCAGCTCATCGAAAGCCAGGCGCCGCTGCGCCGGATGCTGGCCGCCGAGCAGCTGATCGACATCGGCGCGCGGCGGCGGACGATGCACATAGCGCAGCGCTTCGCGCAGCGAGGTCAGCTTGTGCCGCGCACGCAGCGCGCTCGGCAGGCATTCCAGCCGCTCGTCATCGGGCAGCAGGGCAAGCGCCTGCGCGATCAGGGCCGCCAGCCTGCGCTGCTGCAAGCCATCGGCAAGTGGATACACCGGCGTCAGCGCCTGCTCCACCGGAGTATCGGCCAGCAAGCGCTGCCAGCTCGGGTGCACCATCTCCAGACCCTGCGGGCCGTGGCGCACTTCGCCATACACGCGCAATTTCGTGCCCGGCGCCAACTGCTCGGCCTGCGCGCGGGTGAAATGGAAAAAGCGCAGCACCACGGTGGCATTGCTGGCGTCCGAGATCGCCACCTTCAGCTGCGGACGGAAGCGAAAACCACGCTCGGTCGCATCGATGGTGCCTTCAATCTGGGCACGCAAGCCCGGCAGCAGGTCGCGGATCGACACCACCCGGGTGCGATCCTCGTAGCGCAGCGGCAGATGGAACCACAGGTCCTGCAGGCGCTCGATGCCGGCATCGGCCAGCGATTTCGCCATCGTCGGACCAACCCCGCGCAGCGTCGTTACCGGCTGCTCGCCGGGGTCCACGCCGGGATCTGTGGCTACTGGGGGCGCTGGCATGTCGATAACGCGGACTGGCGCCTCAGTCGAGCACCATGATCATGTCCATCTCGACCTGCGCGCCGCGCGGTAGCCCCTTGACCTCGATCGTCGAGCGCGCCGGATAGGGCTGCTGGAAGTAACGCTGCATTACCTCGCTGAGAATGGCGAAGTTCGCCAGATCGACCAGGAACACATGCACTTTCACGACCTTGCTGAAGTCGCCGCCGGCGGCCTCGGCAACTGCCTTGAGGTTGTCGAACACGCGACGGATCTGCATCTCGATCGGCCCATCGACCAGCTGGCCGGTAGCCGGGTCCAGTGGCGTCTGACCCGACAGGTACACCGTGTCGCCGACGCGCACGGCCTGCGAGTAGGTGCCGATTGCGGCCGGCGCATTGGGGGTGTGGATGTATTGGCGGGACATGGCTTACCTCGCGTAATGGTGCGCCACCATCGGCGCGCGGCGGAAAAAAGTAAAGACTGCGATTGCGCCGCTTCGCGCTATTGGTCCGACGGCGCGGGCCACCATCCGGAGGCGCTCACGCTCCCGCGCGGGCGACCGCGTGGACGACGCTGGAGCGGCGCACCAGGCGAATCACGTTGGCCAGATGCTTGCGACCGGAGACTTCGATCGTGAACTGCATGGCGGCGGTGTGGATGTCGCGCTCCTGATACTCGACGTTCTCGATGTTCGATCCCGCCGCCGCGATCGCGGCGGCCACCGTGGCCAGCACGCCCGGCTTGTTGTCGACCACGATCTTCAGCGCGCAGCGGAAATCGCCCTGCACGTTGCGGTCCCAGTCGATCGCCACCCAGCGCTCGGGATTGCGGCGGAATTCGGCCACGTTGGGGCACGACAGCAGGTGCACCACCACGCCCTTGCCGGCCGACAGGAAGCCCATGATCTCGTCGCCGGGGATCGGATGGCAGCACGCGCCGAAGCTGATCACGCCGCGCTCGGCGCCGGTGATCAGGATCTTCTCGCCGCGCCGCGGCGTGCGGCCCAATTCCAGTTCACCCTGCTCGCGGGTCAGCGCCTGCGCGACTTGCTGCGGCATGCGATTGCCGAGCGCGATTTCCGCCAGCAGTTCCTCGAGGCGGCGCAGACGGCTGTCGGCCAGATAGGCCTCGAGCACCTTCGGCGGGATCGCATCCAGCGAGCTGTCGATCTCGTCGAGCGCCTTGTCGAGCATGCGGTGCCCCAGCTCGATGGCGTCCTCGTGCTGCAGGCGTTTGAGAAAGTGGCGGATCGCGATGCGCGCCTTGGCACTGACCACGAATTCCAGCCAGTTGGGCGAGGGCGCGGCCGAGGGCGCGGTGATGATCTCCACGTTCTGCCCGCTGGACAGCCGCGTGCGCAGCGGCACCAGCTTCTTGTCGACCCTTGCTGCGACCGCGTGGTCGCCGACCCGGGTATGCACCGCGTAGGCGAAATCGAGCGCAGTGGCGTTGCGCGGCAGGGCCAGGATGTCGCCCTTGGGGGTGAACAGATAGACCTCGTCGGGGAACAGGTCGACCTTGACGTTTTCGACGAACTCCAACGAGGTGCTGCTGCCGGCTTCCTGCGAGAGCAGGCCGGAAAGCCACTCGCGGGCGCGCGTTTGCGCGGTGTTCGCCGGGCCCGAATCGGTCTTGTAGGCCCAGTGCGCGGCTACCCCGCGTTCGGCCAGCAGGTCCATGTCCTCGGTGCGGATCTGCACCTCGATGGGCATGCCGTTGATACCGAACAGCACCGTGTGCAGCGACTGGTAGCCGTTGGCCTTGGGGATCGCGATGAAGTCCTTGAAGCGTGCGTCGACGGGCTTGAACAGCGAGTGCACGGCACCCAGCGCGACGTAGCACTGCATGGTGTCGGCCACCACCACCCGCACCCCGATCACGTCCAGCACCTGGGCGAAGGATTTGTTCTCCGAACGCATTTTCGTATAGATGCTCCACGGCGACTTGACCCGGCTGACCATGCGCGCGGCGATGTCCATCTGACCCAGGCGCGTGGCGATCGCCGACTCGATGCGCGCCACGCCCTCGCGGCGGCTGCCGTAGGTCTGCCGGATCCGATTCGACAGTACCCGGTGGCGCATCGGATACAGCGCGCGGAAACCCAGGTCCTGCAGTTCGGCCTTGATCCGGTTCATGCCCAGGCGCTGCGCGATCGGTGCGTAGATCTCCAGGGTTTCGCGCGCGATTCGGCGGCGCGAATCGTCGGCCATCGCGTCGAGCGTGCGCATGTTGTGCAGGCGGTCGGCGAGCTTGATCAGGATCACGCGCAGGTCGCGCGCCATCGCCAGCAGCATCTTGCGGAAGCTCTCGGCAGCGGCCTCCTGGCGCGACTGGAACTGCACCTTGTCGAGCTTGGTCACGCCCTCGACCAGGGCGCCGACATCGGCGCCGAAGCGCGCCTCGATCTGGGCCCGCGAAAGTCCGGTGTCTTCGATGGTGTCGTGCAGGATCGCTGCGATCACGGCCTCGGCGTCGAGGCGCAGATCGGCGAGAATGCCCGCAACCGCGACCGGGTGGGTGATGTACGGCTCGCCGCTCTTGCGGGTCTGTCCCGCGTGCGCCTCGGCGCCAAGCAGGAACGCTTCGCGAACCCGCGCGACGGACGCAGGAGGCAGATATGCCGCGAGCTTGGTTTCGAGCGCCCGCGCATACGCGGGCAGCTCGTCGGGACCGGTCACAGGGGGTGGACTCACCGCCGCCATCTCCGGTCTCCTGTTCGGATCAGCCTGCCGCGCCTCGCATGACCGGCTGTGTGAGCCGGCTCAGATGTCGTCGCCGCCCTTGTTCAGGTCGTCGTCGACCACTTCGGCAGCGGCCCACTCGAGGGCCTGGCGCTCGGCCTTCTCGCGCTCCTGCCGCGCAATTTCGGCGATCATCTCGTGGGTGATCTTGCGTTCGGCGATTTCGCGCAGCGCCAGCACTGTCGGCTTGTCGTTGTGCGGCTCGAGCATCGGCTCGGCGCCGTTGGCCAACTGCCGCGCACGGGTGGTCGCCATCAGCACCAGATCGAAGCGATTGTCGACCGCCTGCAGGCAGTCTTCTACGGTAATGCGTGCCATGTTGCCTCTTTTCCCGAAGGAAATCAGAAATTTGGATGACCGTGGAGCGTACCAGTG
>JBBRFN010000045.1:0-20474 GCA_038224265.1 Lysobacterales bacterium | reverse complement strand
GCCCGATGGCAGCAAGGCGTGGCTGGAGGTTCTCGGTGGCGGCATGGTCCATCCGAACGTGCTGCGCGCCTGCGGTATCGATGCCGAGCGCTACACCGGCTACGCCTTCGGTCTGGGCATCGAGCGCTTCGCGATGTTGCGTTATGGCGTGGCCGATCTGCGTGCGTTCTATGACAACGATTTGCGGTTCTTGCGGCAGTTCGCTTGAAGAGCAGGGCCCAGGGCCCAGGGTACAGGGCCCACTAGCGGCGGGCATGGCGGCGCGGCAATTCGCGCCCACCGGATGAAGAGCGGTTTCAGATGAAGTTTTCCGAGAACTGGTTGCGTTCGTTGGTCCCGATCACGGTCGATCGCGCCACCTTGTGCCACCGCCTTACGATGGCGGGGTTGGAGGTCGAGGGCGTGGAGGTGCTCGGCGAAGGCCTTGATGGTGTAGTCGTCGGCGAGATCGTGGCCGCTGAGCGCCATCCTGCGGCCGACAAGCTGCAGGTATGCAGCGTCGAGATCGGCGCAGCCGAGCCATTGCAGATTGTGTGCGGCGCGCCGAATGCGCGGGTCGGGCTGAAGGCGCCGCTGGCGAGCATCGGTGCGACGCTGCCCAACGGCGTGCAGATCCAGCGCGCGCAACTGCGCGGGGTGGAATCGGCCGGCATGCTGTGTTCGGCCCGCGAGCTGGGTCTCGATGGCGACGCTGGCGGCCTGCTGGAGCTGCCCGCGGATGCGCCAGTGGGCGCCGCACTGGCGAGCTTTCTCGGGCTCCCGGATGCATCGATCGAGATCAAGCTGACCCCGAATCGCCCGGATTGCCTGGGCATGCGTGGACTGGCGGCCGAAGTCTCGACCCTGTTCGGCGTCGCGCAGGCGTCGATCGACACCACGCCGGTGGCCGTGCAGTCGGATGCGCTGCGCAGCATCACGCTCGACGCGCCACTGGACTGTCCGCGCTATCTCGGGCGCGTGATCGAGGCGATCGATCCTGCAGCAGTTACTCCGCCGTGGATGGTCGAGCGCCTGCGCCGCGCCGGGGTGCGCCCGATCAGCGCGGTCGTCGACTGCACCAACTACGTGATGCTCGAACTGGGTCAGCCGATGCATGCCTTCGACCTCGAACGCATTCACGGTGGCATCGTGGTGCGCCGTGCGCGCGAGGGCGAGGAGCTGAAGCTGCTCGACGAGCGGGTGGTCAAGCTGGATCCCGGTTTTCTGGTGATCGCCGATGCGCAACAGGCGCTGGCGGTGGCTGGCGTGATGGGTGGGCATGACTCGCGGGTCACCGACACCACCCGCAACGTGTTTCTGGAGAGCGCGCATTTTGCGCCGCATGCGATCGTTGGCCGCGCGCGCAAGCTCGGCCTGCATACCGATGCCTCGCATCGCTTCGAGCGTGGCGTGGATCCCGCGCTGCCGCAACTGGCGCTCGAGCGCCTGAGCGCGCTGCTGCTGTCGATCGTCGGCGGCCGGCCGGGGCCGGTGGTGGCCGTCGAACACGCCGCAGCGATTCCATTGGTTCCGACCGTGGGCTTGCGGGCGGCACGCCTGCAGCGCGTGCTGGGGATGTCGATCGACGGCGAGCGGGTAGCGGAAATCCTGCGCGGCCTGGGCATGCAGGTGCGCACGACCACGGACGGCTGGTCGGTACGCCCGCCGAGTGCGCGTTTCGATGTTGCGATCGAGGAAGACCTTATCGAAGAAGTAGTGCGTGTGCACGGCTATGAGCAGGTGCCGACGCATGTTCCCGGCGCCGTGCTGCAGGTCGAAACCGTGACCGAGACGCGGGTCGAGGAAGTCGCACTGCGGCGCGCGCTGATCGAACGCGGCTACAGCGAGTGCATCAACTTCGCGTTCGTGGCGAACGAGCTGCTGGTGAACTGGGGCGTGGCCGATGGTGTGGTGGCGCTGGCCAATCCACTGTCCGCCGAGTTGGGCAGCATGCGCACCGCGCTGCTGCCCGGACTGGTCGAGGCGGCGCGCCGCAACCTGGCACGACAGCACACGCGCGTGCGGCTGTTCGAGATCGGGCGCGTGTTCGAGGCGACCAGCAGCGGTCCACGGGAGCGCCTGCGCCTGGCCGGTCTGGCGATCGGGCGCAACACGCCCGAGCACTGGGATGCCGACAAGCGGCCGGTGGACTTTTTCGATATCAAGGGCGATGTCGAGCAGTTGCTCGCGTTGAGCGCTGCGCGCGACGCGGCCTATGCACCGGCCACGGTGGCCTGGCTGCACCCGGGGCGCGGGGCCGTGGTCAGGCGCAGCGGCATCGATATCGGCGATGTCGGGATGCTGCATCCGCGGCTGCTGGCCACCCTGGACCTGGGGGTGGACGTAGCCGGGTTCGAGTTCGATCTCGCGGGCCTGGGTGCCCGCCTCGTGCCCAGGGCAGGCGAGGTTTCGCGCTTTCCGGCGGTGCGGCGAGATTTGGCCGTGGTGGTGCCGGATGCTGTTCGATATGCGGATTTCGAGGCCGCAATCCGCGCTGCAGCCGGCACGATCCTGCGCGATCTGGTCCTGTTCGACGAATATCGTGGGCAGGGCCTCAGGCCCGACACACGAAGTCTCGCTATAGGCTTGATTTTGCAGGATGATTCCCGCACCCTAACGGACCGCGATGGCGATCTGGTCGTGGCGGCAGTGGTGGCTGCGTTGGCTCGCGGTTTTGGGGCGGAACTGCGCAGCTGAGGCAGATGGGCTCGGGGGGTTCCGGGTCCGGTGAGGGCAGGCGAGGGGGCGACGATGGCGCTGACCAAGGCGGAGATGGCCGAACGATTGTTCGACCATGTTGGGCTGAACAAACGCGAGGCGAAAGAATTCGTCGACGCGTTTTTCGAAGTGGTCCGCGAGTCGCTTGAGCAAGGTGGTCAGGTCAAGCTGTCGGGCTTCGGCAATTTCGACCTGCGCCAGAAGAACCAGCGCCCTGGGCGTAATCCCAAGACCGGCAAGGAAATCCCGATCTCGGCCCGTCGCGTGGTGACATTTCGCCCGGGCCAGAAGCTCAAGGTTCGGGTGGAAGCATTTGCGGGCCCGCAGGCGGATCGTTCCGTCGTTGGCAGCCCGGCTTGAGCCGCACGATTTCCTTTCATTCACGGTCCGGGTTCCGGTAGGCGCGCATGCTCGATCAAGGCGGAAACAGCGAGCTGCCGGTCATCCCGGCCAAACGCTACTTCACCATTGGTGAGGTCAGCGAGCTGTGCGCGGTCAAGCCGCATGTGTTGCGCTACTGGGAGCAGGAGTTTCCGAACCTCAAGCCGGTCAAGCGGCGTGGCAACCGCCGCTACTACCAGCGCCACGACGTGTTGATGATCCGCCAGATCCGCAGCCTGCTCTACGATCAGGGCTTCACCATCGGCGGCGCGCGGCAGCGTCTGGAGGGCGAGCAGGGCCGGATGGAGGCCAGCATCTCCGGGCAGATCGTCAAGCAGGTCCGATTGGAACTGGAAGAAGTCCTGCTGATCCTGCGCCGCTGATCTGGCGGCGGAACTTCGGCTACACTATCGGTTCTTCGCGTCGTCGGGGCGTAGCGCAGCCTGGTAGCGCACTACAATGGGGTTGTAGGGGTCGAGAGTTCGAATCTCTCCGCCCCGACCAATTCGCGAAGAGAGAGAAGCCAACTCGCAGCACCGGCAGGCGGAGACCAAGCCTCCACGCCGCCGCACGCGCAGCGTGCATCGGCGCCGCGCCTGTCGCCCCACGGGGCAGATTTCCCCGCCGAACTCCAATCTCGCGATTTCCTCGGCAGGCGCTTCGAAGACTGCGCTCAACGCCCGTTCCGGGTCCCCTCCAGGGATCATCTCGTGGGCCACCAATGCCGCGGCAAGAATTCGTTGCGCCGGTCGAGTATGGATTTGCGCTCCTGCACACGGCAGAACACGCCGTCACGACGGCGTAGACTCAGCGCATGAGCAAGCTGCGCCAGCTGTATCCCGACCTCAATCCGCACGACTCCGGCTTACTGCAGGTCAGTCCGCTGCACCGGATCTGGTACGAGGTCAGTGGCAATCCGCACGGCCAGCCTGCGCTGTTCCTGCACGGAGGCCCCGGCAGCGGAACCGGTCCGCGCATGCGGCGCTTTTTCGATCCGGCCCACTATCGCATCGTGCTGTTCGATCAGCGCGGCTGCGGGCTGTCTACGCCGCATGCCGAACTTGCGCAGAACACGACCTGGGACCTGGTATCGGACATCGAACAGCTGCGCGCGCATCTGGGCGTCGATCGCTGGCTGGTGTTCGGTGGCAGCTGGGGTTCAACCCTGGCGCTGGCGTATGCGCAGAAGCACCCGCAGCGGGTCAGCGCGCTGGTGCTGCGCGGTATCTTCATGCTGCGGCGCTGGGAGCTCGAATGGTTCTATCAGGATGGCTGCAGCCGGATGTTCCCCGACATCTGGGAGGACTTCCTGCGCCCGATTCCGCTCGCCGAGCGTGGCGACCTGATGAGCGCCTACCACCGGCGATTGACGGGCCCCGACCAGGCGCTGCGCATCGAAGCGGCGCGCGCATGGTCGGTGTGGGAAGCGCGCACCAGCTTCCTCAGCGAAAACGCCGATTTCGTGGCCGCGTTCGGCAGCGATGAGCGCGCGCTGGCGTTCGCGCGCATCGAGTGCCACTACTTCGTGCACGGCGGGTTCTTCGAATGCGACGACCAGTTGCTGCGCGACGCCGATCGACTGCATGGCATCCCGGGCACCATCGTGCAGGGTCGATACGACGTGGTGTGCCCACCACGCAGCGCTTGGGACCTGCACCAGGTGTGGCCGCAATCGACGCTGAGGATCGTGCCGGAGGCGGGACACTCCGCATTCGAGCCGGGCATCGCCCACGCGCTGCTGGAAGCGACCGACATGTATCGCGGCGTGTAGCGCAGCGGCGCTGCGGCGCCGCGGTCGGTAGTGCCGTTATTGCTGCGCCTGATGGTCCTGCTGCGCCAGCGAGTCGCCCGAGACCACGACTTCTTCCGCGCCGAGCCACTCGCTCAACGCATCGACCACCATGCGCAATAGCGGCGCTACCGCGGGCGAGGCGAGCGCGTCGCGGTCGATGTGCTCGGTCCAGCCGAACAAGGTCTGCCGCAGCTGGTCTTCGGTGCGCACGTGCTGGGTCAGATCGTCGAGAATGCGTTTGAACTCCGAGGGCGTCGGCGCGCCGCCGATCTTGTCGAACAATGCAGCCAATGCATCGAAAAGGGCGCTGGCGTCGGTGCCGAGCCCCAGGTCCTGTGGGCGCTGGGTGAACGGCGATCCGCGCGCGTCGGTCCATACCCTATAGCTCACGCGCGCCAGCGAGTGGTACAGCGGCTGCTCGGAGATCAGCACCAGCAGCAGGTTGCGCGGATTGGCGCGCACGCCGGCATCGCCGATCGTCCATTCGCTGGTGCGCACGAAGGCGTTCAGGCGCATCTGGTCGCGAAAATCGGCCACCTGCAGCTGGTCGAGGATCAACACCGTGCGCGCCGCCTCGCTGAACGCGCAGGCCTCGACCACCGCGCGTTCGAATCGCGTGAGCGCTGCCTCGCTGGGCTGCGGGTGTTCCTGCTCCTCGGCACTGACCACGATCACCTGTGGCGAGGGCGCGTGCGGCAGGCTGAAGTCGTGATAGACGCTGTGCGGATACTCCAGTGCCTGCGCCAGCGCGTTGGCGAAAGCGGTCTTGCGGCGCCCGGATTCGCCACACACCGCGAGGCAGCGCAAGTGCGCAAGGCGCGCGGCGAACAGCGCGCGCACCTGGAACTCGTAGTCCTCGTTCGACTCGAAGCCGAACTCGGCCATCCGGCGGCGCAGGGTCATGGCCACTGGCGCCGCTTCGCCTGCGCGGGTCGGATCAGGCTGCAGCCTGGGTCGGTGCGGCGCTGTCCTGGGTCATGCGCGGACCGTGCAGCAGAGCCTGGCGCACGCCGTCGACCAGCAGGTCGACCTCTTCGCTGGTGATGGTGAACGGCGGCGTGAAGCGCAGCGAATTGGTGCCACCGTGGATTACCCCGAAGCCCTGGTGGCGCATGAACTCTTCGGTCGATCCGGCGCCGAAGCACTTGAATTGCGGGGCCAGTTCGCACGACACCAGCAGGCCGGTGCCCTGCACGCGCACCACCAGACCCGGCAGTTCCTTGCCGAGCTGTTCCAGCTTGGCGACGAATTCGCGGCCGCGCTCGACCACGTTGCGACGCAGTTCCGGCGTGATCTGGGCCAGCACCGTGCTCGCGACATCCATCGCGCGCGGGTTGCTGGTCATGGTGTTGCCGTAGATGCCTTTGCGATACAGCGCTGCAGCGCGGTCGTTCACTGCCAGTACCGACAGCGGATATTGGCCCGCGGCGATCGCCTTGGAATAGGTTTCCATGTCCGGCGCATCGAGGTGTTCGAAGCCCGGGTAGTCGACGACCGACAGGCAGCCGTGCGCGCGCAGGCCGGCCTGGATCGAGTCGACCAGCAGCAGGGTGCCATGCGCGCGGGTCAGTTCGCGGGCGACTGCGTAGAAGTCGGCCGGCACCGCGCGACCCGGATCGCCTTCGCCCATCACAGGTTCCAGGAACATCGCCTCGATATGCCAATGCTCGCGCTCGGCATGCGCAAAGGCCTCGCGCAGCGCGGCGATGTCGTAGGGAGGGATGGTGATCAGCTGCGCTTCGTGGTGCTTGTGGCTGGCCAGATGCTGCGCGTAGGCCTTGCGCGAAGAATCGCTGTACAGCGCCGGCAGCTCGGTGCGGCCATGGAATGCGCCCTTGACCGCGATCCGCTTGACCCGCCAGCCCGCGTGCGGTGCACCCGGGTCGGTCATCAGCTTGGTGTTCACATCGGCCAGGCGACCGGCCAGCGAGACCGATTCCGAACCGGAGTTCAAACACAGGAACCGGCTGTACGGGCAACCGCCGCGGGTGTGGCCGATCTCGCGCCGCAGCGCCTGCGCGAGGCGCAGCTGCGACGCGCTGGGCGTCATCACATTGGCCATCACGTGCGGACGCGCCAGCGCGTCGAGCACCGATTGAGGCGCGTGTCCGAACCCGAGCATGCCGTAGCCGCCCGAATCATGCACCACTGCACCCTTGGTGGTGATCACCCACGGACCGCGCGCGGCCAGCGGCACGAAGGGATTGATCGCATCTTCCTGGTAGAAGTTGATGAAATCCGCCTGCACGGCCTCGATCTGCTCAGCCTCATTCATGGCCGAAAGTTCCGGCAGATCGCGGCGCAGTTGCTGCATGGCGAGCAGCGCTTCGTCGATCGCCTGGGTCAGCGCCGGATGCGCGGCGGCGAAACGCAGGATGACTGCATCCGGCAGACCTTGGGTAATCCGCTGGCCTGCGTTCTTGCGCAACACGTCGAGCTTCTGCAACACAGTCATGGTGGCCTCCTCCGAACCTTCCAACACCTTCCCGAGCGTGTCGAGAACGTTGGAAAATCATACGCTTGCGGAGTTCAAGAATAACATGCACGGGGCGCGCTCCGGTACCCCCGCCACGGGGTGACGTTCGTCATGTACGGAGTGTGAGGAGTATCGCTGGCGCGGGCGGCCGCGCGCGGGCAATGTAGACCTACTGGGCTATCCGGACTTTGCCATGACGGTGTTCGATCGCTGGACCATGCTCGACCGCTTGCGCGCCGGCCAGCGCTGGCTGGACGCGCGTCTGTTGCCGCCCAATCTGGGCGTTGTCGAAGGCGCGTGGATGCCCTTGCTCTACCTGGGGTTTCTGTTCCTGCCGTCGGTGTTTCCGCAGATGCCACCGGTCGATTTCAGCATGACCTTCGTCGCTATTGCCGCTTTTCTGCCATTGCATTTTCTGTCGTTCTGGCTTCGTGGATGGCGACGTGTGGCCATCGCGCTGGCTATCGCTGCGCTGGCGCCGGCGTTGATTCCCGCCAATCCGTTCGCAAACACCTTCACCATCTACGGCGTCCTGTCAGCGGCCGAGCTACCGCTGCCGCGCGCGCTGCTGGTTTTGCTGCTGTCGATCGGCATGCTGCTCGGCGCACTGCTCTTTTCGGATACCCAAGCTGCGCTGTTCGTAACCCTGTTGACGATACTGATCTCGACCACCTCGTTCATCGCCGTGCGATTCTATGCCGCCAATGCGCGCAAGCAGGCGGCGCTGCGGCTGTCGCAGGAGGAAATCGAACGCCTGGCGAAGGTCGCCGAGCGCGAACGCATCGGTCGCGACCTGCACGACCTGCTGGGCCACACCCTGTCGGTGATCACGATCAAGGCGGAACTGGCCAACAAGCTGGCCACCCGAGATCCTGCGGCCGCACAGGCCGAGATTGCCGATGTCGAGCGGATCGCGCGCGAGGCGCTGGGGCAGGTGCGACGCGCAGTCAGCGGCATGCGGGCCGTCGGCTTGCGTGCCGAGTTCGCCAACGCGCGGCTCGCGTTGGGCGCAGTTGCGGTGGATTTCGAGTATCGGGCACCGGATCTGCACCTGCATGCGGAGATCGAGACCGTGTTGGCGCTGGCCCTGCGCGAGGCGGCAACCAACATCATCCGCCATGCCGAGGCGCGCCGCTGCAGCGCCGAGCTGCAGCGCGAGGGTGCCAACGTGGTGCTGGCGGTGATCGACGATGGTGTCGGCGGTGCGCGAGTCGACGGCAATGGCTTGAGCGGGATGCGCGAGCGGGTAGCCGCACTCGATGGCAGCCTGTCGATCGAATCGCTCGCAGGGCAGGGCACCCGGCTGCGCATCGCCTTGCCATATCGCCCGCCAGCGCCGGTCGATCCGGAACGCGGCGCGGACGACGATGCGGCGCGCGCGCCTGCGCCCCGCCTGCGCGTAGTCAACTGATTGCGGCCCGCTGCTTGGGGTGCTGCGTGCACGGTGCTAACGTCGCAGCATGAAGCGCTTTCGGAGTGTGTCGTGATTCGTGTCCTGCTCGCCGAAGACCAGGCGATGGTGCGCGGCGCGCTGGCAGCGCTACTGCGTCTGGAGTCCGATCTCGATGTGGTCGGCACGGTTGCCGATGGCGAAACCGCGTGGCGCGAGATCGCGCGGCTGCAGCCGGACGTGGTGCTCACCGACATCGAGATGCCGATGCTGACCGGGCTCGAACTGGCGCTGCGCATCAAGCAGGCAGCACTCGAATGCAAGGTCGTGATCCTCACCACCTTTGCGCGGCCGGGCTATCTGCGCCGCGCGCTGGACGCCGGCGCCAGTGGCTACCTGCTCAAGGACGCGCCCGCCGATCGTCTCGCGGATGCCTTGCGCAAGGTGCACCGCGGTGGCCGTGCGGTCGATCCGGAGTTGGCGGTCGAGGCTTGGTCGGAAGCCGATCCGCTCAACGACCGCGAACGCCAGGTGCTCAGGCTGGCCGGTGAGGGCCAGTCGGCCGGCGATATCGCCGGCAAGTTGGGCCTGACCCAGGGCACGGTGCGCAACTATCTGTCCGAGGCGATCGGAAAACTCGGCGTCGGCAATCGCATCGAGGCCTACCGGCTCGCGCGCCAGAAGGGCTGGCTGTAGTCGCACGACGTGCCGCCCGGCTTCGCGGCGCACGCCGATTCGTGCTGAAATCGGTGGTCATCCAAAGCGTTGTCGCCACCATCCATGAAGCGATCGGATTTCCACTACGACCTGCCTGCGGCGCTGATCGCGCAGCAGCCGCTGGCTGAACGCGCCGATAGCCGCCTGCTGGTCGTCGATCCGCGCGACAAGTCGCTGCGCGACGCCGGCTTTCGCGACCTGCCGGAGCTGCTGCGTGCCGGCGACTTGCTGGTGTTCAACGACACCCGCGTGATTCCGGCGCGCATGTTCGGGCGCAAGGACTCCGGCGGCGAGGTGGAAATCCTGCTCGAGCGCATCACCGGCCCGCATACGGTGCTCGCACAGGTGCGTGCATCGAAGGCGCTGCGCGCCGGGCGCAGCATCACGCTTGCCGATGGCACCGTGGTCCGCGTGCTCGGCCGTGAGGGCGAGTTCCAGTCGCTGCGCTTCGAATCGAGCGATTCGCTCGATGCGATCCTGGCGCGGGTCGGCCACATGCCGCTGCCGCCGTACATCAAACGCACCGACGAAGCCGCCGACAAGGAGCGCTATCAGACGGTATACGCGACGCAACCCGGCGCAGTCGCCGCACCCACCGCCGGCCTGCATTTCGACGCGCCGATGCTCGATCGCCTGCGCGCGATGGGGATGGATTTCGGCTTCATCACCCTGCATGTCGGCGCAGGCACCTTTCAGCCGTTGCGTTGCGAGGACATCGGCGAGCACGTGATGCACAGCGAGTGGCTGCAGGTTGATGCCGGCCTGGTCGCACAGGTGCACAGGACGCGCGAGCGCGGTGGACGAGTGGTGGCGGTGGGCACCACCGTGGTGCGCGCGCTGGAAACTGCCTCTCAGGGTGGCGGTTTGCAACCCTTCGCGGGCGATACGCAGATCTTCATCGTGCCGGGGTACCGATTCGTGAGCATCGATGTACTGGTGACCAACTTCCACTTGCCGGAGTCGACGCTGGTGATGCTGGTTGCGGCGTTCGCGGGGAGGCGGTTTGTGTTGGATGCTTATCGGCATGCGGTGGCGGAGGGGTATCGATTTTTCTCCTATGGAGACGCGATGATGTTGTTTCCGGAGGTTTGATTTTGCGATGGAAGCAGGGCGGTCTATTGCCGCTGCTGCGGTTTGAGTTGCTCGTTTTTTAGAGCCGAGGCCAGGTTTCCTTGCAGTGGAAAGCGCCCCGATTCCACTGCAAAAAAACAACCGCTCGGCACTGAAAACACACGCGACGCGGCAAACGGTCGGCGAGACGATATCAATCCTCGAACCCAATACAATCCTCCCCATGAAATTCACTCTCCACGCCACCGACGGCGCTGCCCGCCGCGGAACGCTTGCCTTCGGCCGCGGCAACGTGGAAACCCCGGCGTTCATGCCGGTCGGCACCTACGGTTCGGTCAAGGCGATGCTGCCGCGCGACGTGCGCGCGCTCGGCGCGCAGATGATCCTCGGCAACACGTTTCATCTGTTCCTGCGCCCGGGGACCGAGGTCATCGAACGCTTCGGCGGGCTGCACCGGTTCATCGGCTGGGATGGTCCGATCCTCACGGATTCCGGCGGTTTCCAGGTGTTCTCGCTGGCCCATCGGCGCAAGATCAGCGAGGACGGCGTGTGGTTCGCGTCGCCGGTGGATGGCGCCAAGGTGTTCCTGTCGCCAGAGGAGTCGATGCGGATCCAGCGCGCGCTGGATTCCGACGTGGTGATGATCTTCGACGAGTGCACCCCGTATCCGGCCACCGAAGCGCAGGCCAGCGCTTCGATGCAGTTGTCGTTGCGTTGGGCCGAGCGCAGCGCGCGCGCGCATGAGGGCAACCGCAACGCCCTGTTCGGCATCGTGCAGGGTGGAGTGTTTCCGGCCTTGCGCGAGCGCTCGGCCAGCGGGCTGGTTGCAATCGGCTTCGATGGTTATGCGGTCGGTGGCCTGGCGGTGGGTGAGCCCGAGCACGAGCGCAATCGAACCCTCGAGGACACCGTGCCGCTGCTGCCTGCCGACCGCCCCCGCTACTTGATGGGCGTCGGTCGGCCGGAGGACATCGTGGAAGCGGTGTGCCGCGGCATCGACATGTTCGACTGCGTGATGCCGACCCGCAATGCGCGCAACGGGCACTACTTCACCCGCTTCGGCACGCTGCGCATCCGCAATGCGAAGTACGAATCCGATCCACGGCCGATCGATCCCGAATGCGGCTGCCACGCCTGCGCGAGCGGCTTCTCGCGCGCCTATCTGCGACACCTGGATCGCTGCAACGAGACCCTCGGCTCGATGCTGGGCACGATACACAACCTGCACTATTACCAGGACCTGATGCGCGGGCTGCGCGATGCCATCGCCGAACGCAGGCTGGAGTCCTTCGTGGCCGCGTTCCATGCCGCGCGGGCCCCGCTGGCGGCGGCCGGATGAGTCGCTTTCGGCTGGCGGCCCTGCTCGGGTAAGCTTGTCGCCGTCATGAGCCCGACCCGCCAGTCCGCCCGAACCGCCGTTTATCCCGGCACCTTCGACCCGATCACCAACGGTCACGCCGATCTGGTGACGCGGGCGGCACCGCTGTTCGACCGCATCGTGGTGGGAATCGCCGAGAGTCCCGGCAAGGGTCCGACCTTGCCGCTGGCGCAGCGCATCGCGCTGGCGCAGCAGGCGCTGGAAGGCTTGAGCAATGTGGAAGTCCTCGGCTTCGACTCGCTGCTGGCGACCTTCGTCAATCACGTCGGCGCCGGCGTGATCCTGCGCGGGTTGCGCGCGGTGTCGGACTTCGAGTACGAGTTCCAGTTGGCCAGCATGAACCGGCATCTCATTCCCGAGGTCGAGACCTTGTTCCTGACTCCGGCCGAGCAGTACAGCTTCATCTCATCCTCGCTGGTGCGCGAGATCGCGCGCCTTGGGGGCGATGTGTCGGGTTTCGTCCATCCCGCGGTGCAGCAGGCGCTGCGCGAGCGCTGGCAGCGGGCGTAAGGCCGCTGCGTTCGTGGTCCGCATCCACAAGAGGTTCGTCATGTCCCCAAGCTTTCGCTTCGTTGTCGCCGCCGCACTCGCTGTGGTACTCGGCGCCTGTCAGAAAACCGAAGACACGGCCGCAGCGCCGACCGCGGCACCGGTTGTCGTGCTGACCACACCCGCAGACGGCAATCCGGAATCCTGGAAGGCTTTTCTTGCGCAGCAGCTGCAGCCGTACATCGATCGTCGCTACCGCCGTCCGTTCCTGTATTTCATCCCGGATGTCGATCCCGCCTCGCCGGACGCCACCGAGCAGCAGCGCCAATACGACTCGCAGCTCGAGGCGGTCGAAAACACCGTCGGTCGCGGCGTGCAGGCCGGATCGATGCTCGCCTTCGGCGGCCCGAACTCGACCAAGGTCGGTGACGTGATCGTCGCGGCATTCGCGTTCGCGGGCCCGAAGTCGCTCAAGGGCGTGCGCGTGGTCGTCATCGCACGGGCCGAGGAACGCGCGCGGATCGAGGCCGCAGTGCTGCCCGCCGAGCCGGAGTTCATCTGGGTCGACATGCAGTAGCTCCCGATGGGGTTGTGATGGCGCCGGGCGTGAGCCACCTCACGCAACGGCGCTGCTGTACCCTGTGACAGCACGCTCGGCGCGAGCGTTCGATTTCCTGCGAGTTGTCCGCCGATGGCGCTTTACATCACCGATCAGTGCGTCAATTGCGATGTGTGCGAGCCGGTCTGTCCCAACCGAGCGATCAGTCAGGGGCCGCAGGTGTACACGATCGCGGCGGCCCTGTGCACCGAGTGCGTAGGGCATCATGACGAGCCGCAGTGCGTGCAGGTATGTCCGGTCGAGTGCATCTTCATCGATCCGCAGCATGCCGAGTCGCGCGCGACCCTCGAATCGAAATACCAGCGGTTGACCGGAGCCACCCCATGAGCCTGCGTTGCCTTGTCACGATGCTTTTGCTGCTGGCGCCCGCAGCACGGGCGGCCGATGCGCCCGCTGCGCGGCCGCCGGCTGCAGCAGTCGCCAGCGCCAACGCGGCGGCCACCGATGCGGGTCTGGAAGTGCTGCGTGCGGGCGGCAACGCCTTTGATGCTGCAGTGGCCGTCAGCGCCACGCTGGGGCTGGTCGAGCCGGAGAGCTCTGGCCTCGGCGGCGGCGGGTTTTTCCTGCTGCGCCTGGCGGGCGACGGTCGCGAGGTGTTCATCGATGCGCGCGAGCGCGCACCGCTGGCCGCCACTCGCGACATGTATCTCGATGCGCAGGGCAACCCCAACCGCGAGCAGACCGTCAATGGACCGCTCGCGGCCGCGATCCCCGGACTGCCGGCGGGACTGGTTCACGTGTCGCGCGATTACGGCCGCCTGTCGCTGGCCAAGTCGATGGCGCCGGCGATCCGGCTGGCCCGGCGCGGTTGGGAATTCGGCGACAAGAACATCGCGATGCTTGGCTATCGCAAGGATGTGCTGGCGAAGTCCCCCGCGGCGGCAGCGTTGTTCCTGCGCGCCGGTGGCGTGCCTGCCAAGGGTACGCGCATGCGCAATCCTGACTACGCGAAAGCGCTGGAGCTGCTCGCGAAGCAGGGTCACGACGGCTTCTATCGCGGGCCCTTCGCGCAGCGACTGGTTGACGGAGTGCGCGCGGCAGGCGGCAACTGGTCGATGGAAGATCTTGCCCAGTACAGCGTGGTCGAGCGCACGCCACTTGTATTCGACTATCGCGGTTGGCGCCTGGTGACCGCGCCGCCGCCGTCGTCCGGCGGCGCGGCGCTGGCGCAGATCTTCCATGTGCTGTCCGGCTACGAGCTTGCCTCGATGTCGCGCGTGCAGCGAATCCACTTGCTGACCGAGGCG
Source organism: Lysobacterales bacterium (assembly GCA_038224265.1). Lineage (GTDB taxonomy): Bacteria > Pseudomonadota > Gammaproteobacteria > Xanthomonadales > Ahniellaceae > UBA4656. The sequence goes on along the minus strand of JBBRFN010000045.1, from coordinate 6,217 downwards.
ATGCGGCGCGCCTATCGCGATCGCGCGATCTATCTGGGCGATCCCGACCAGGTGAAGATCCCGGTCGGCCTGATCACCAGCCCCGAATACGCAGCCGGTCTGCGCGCCTCGATCAACCTGCAGCGGGCCACGCCCAGCGACATGCTGCCCGGCATCAGCGCCGTGCCGGAGGGTGACGACACCACACATTTCTCGATCATCGACAGCGAAGGCAACATGGCGGCGGTCACCCAGACGGTGAATCTGCCGTATGGCAACGCCTTCGTGGTGGCGGGCACCGGCTTCCTGCTCAACAACGCGATGGACGATTTTTCGGTCAAGCCGAGCGTGCCCAACGCCTTTGGCCTGGTCGGCGAGGATGCCAACGCGATCGCGCCCGGCAAGCGCCCGTTGTCGTCGATGACGCCGACCTTCCTGATCGGCGCCGATCGCACGGCCGTGATCGGCACGCCCGGCGGCAGCCGGATCATCACCATGGTCCTGATCGGATTGTTGGAATTGATGGACGGCAAGGGTGCACAGGCGACAGTCGATGCGCCACGCTTCCATCATCAGTACCTGCCGGATGTGCTGTCAGCCGAGCCGGGTGCGTTCTCCGAGGACGAGATCGCACAGTTGAAGGCGCGCGGCCACACGGTATCGCCTGGTGAACGTGCCTGGGGCAACATGCAGGTGGTCCTGTGGGACCGTGTCGCCGGTCGCATCGAGGCGGGTACCGATCCGCGCTGGAAGGGTGTCGGCAAGGCCGGCACCGGCGATGCGATCTACCGCTGACATCCTGCGATCCTGACCCGATGAAGATCTGGAGCATCCTCGGCAACTCGCAGGCCCTCGACGGCGGCGCCATGTTCGGCAATGCGCCACGCTCGGTGTGGTCGCAGTGGCTGCAGCCTGACGCGGAGAACCGGGTTTCGCTGGCCTGCCGCGGCCTGCTCGTCGAGGGCGTCAACGGCGGACTGCGGGTGCTTTTCGAGACCGGGATCGGTGCGTTCTTCGAGCCGAAGCTGCGCGAACGCTATGGCGTGATCGAGGCCGAACACGTGCTGCTGGATTCGCTGCGCGCAGCGGGCTTGGGGCACGAGGACATCGATGCGGTGGTGCTGTCGCACCTGCACTTCGACCATGCCGGAGGCCTGCTTGCAGCTTGGCGCGAAGGCCAGCCGCCGCAACTGCTTTTCCCCAACGCGCGCTACATCGTCGGTCGCGCGTGCTTCGAGCGCGCATGCGCGCCGCATGCGCGCGATCGCGCGTCGTTCATTCCCGAACTGCCCGCGCTGCTTGAGGCCAGTGGCCGGCTGGAACTGGTCGATTCGGCGCACTGCGCGTTCCTTGGCAGCGACGTCCAGTTCGAGTTCAGCGATGGCCACACGCCGGGCCTGATGCTGGCGACGGTCGGCGGCGACGGCGGGCTGAGCTTCTGCACCGACCTGATTCCCGGCCGTGCGTGGGTGCATGTGCCGATCACCATGGGCTACGACCGCTTCCCCGAGCTGCTGATTGACGAGAAGCGGCGGTTTCTCGCCGACAAACTCGCGCGCGGCGTGCGGCTGTTCTTCACCCACGATCACGAGTGCGCGGTCGCCAACGTCGCGCTCGACGCCAAGGGCCGCTACGGCACCTGCAATGAACGCGATGTACTGCGTGGCGAGCCGCTCGCCGCATGAATTCCCGCCAATCTGCACCGAAGGACACGCCATGCGCCTGATGACCATTGCTTTGTTGCTTGCCAGCAGCCCGCTCGCCGCTGCCGATTTCGGCGATCCGATGCCGGCCGATGCCAAGCCGGTACCGATTGCCGCAGCCTTGGCCGCCGCCCCGGCGCTGGCCGAAGGTCCACACGTATTCAGCGGTCGGATCGGCAAGGTTTGCCAGAAGAAGGGCTGCTGGATGACCCTCACCGAAGGCGACGCGGTGGTCCGCGTGATGACTGGCTATCGCTATTTCTTTCCGACCGATGCACAGGGCGATGCGGTGGTGTACGGCACGCTGACCGCCGAGACCATGGACGCCAAGAGCGCGGCGCACATGGCCAAGGACGCGGGTGAGCCGGCGTCCGCGCTGGCCGCCGAATCCATCGAGTGGCAGATCGACGCGCTGGCAGTCCAGATCAAGTAGCAGCCGGCGCGCCGGCAGACCCGCTCAACCTTGCGGCCACGGATTGCCGGAGGCATCGCGTTCGAGGAAGTACAGGCCGGCGTAGAGTTTCGGGTCGATCGCGAATCCATCGCGCATGGCGCGCGCGAGGAACGCCGCGCACTGCGCGCGCGGCACGCGGTGCACGAGGATCTGCTCGCTCGCATCGCCGCCGCCGGGACCGACATGCTGCAGACCGTCCGCGCGCACGAAGGTAACGACTTCGGTACTCATGCCCGCCGACGAGGGGCCGCCCATGACGATCCCCAGGCGAGCGGCGCGGTAGCCGGTTTCTTCCTCCAGTTCGCGCGCGGCCGAGGCGAGCAGGTCTTCGTGTTCCTGACCTGCGAGATCGCCGACCAGTCCGGCGGGCATCTCGATCGTGCGCTGCTGCAGCGGAACGCGGAACTGTTCGACGAACAGCACTTCGTCGTGCTCGGTCACCGCAACGATGATCACCGCGCCCTGCGGATTGACCCGTTCGACGAACTCCCAGGTGCCGCGGCGCCTGATGCGCAGCCAGCGCCCGTTGAAAAGGGTTTCGGTTTCGGTCATGGTGCGCGCCCTTCGGGCCGTGTGGCCCGTTCCCCCGCATGGTAAGGCCTGACGCGAACTTTCCCGCCTTGCCGGGGTCCCTTGTAGCTACTCTTCGTTGAATCCAGTCATGACCCGAATCATTGCCCGTTTTGCCGTGGTCGCTTTGCTGCTGGCGGGCGCTGCGTCCGCGCAGCAAGCGCCAGCGCCTGCTGGCGCGCCAACTCCTGCGGCGAGCGCGCCCACGCCGCCGCCGCTGCCGGCCGACATCGCCGAACAGATCGCCAAAGCCAATGTGGTGCAACCGCTGCTGGCGCTGGGTCGACGCTTCGAGAGCGAGGGCAACTGGCCGCTGTATCAGGCGACCATGCAGCGGGTCAGCGAGCTGCGCCCGCATGCCGGCAACATCCGCTTCGAGCTTGCCGCCGCGCTCGCAATGCAGGACAACAAGTCGGGCGGCTACGAGCAACTGCTGTACCTGAAGGATCAGGGCTACTCCGCCGATCTGGCCAAAGACGCCCGCTTCGACAATCTGCACGGCACCGAGGTGTGGACTTTCCTGGTCGACGGATTCAGAAAGAATGGTGCGCCGAGCGGATCGGGCCGCGTTGCGATGCAGTTGCCGGCCGGCGATCTACTGGTCGAGGCCCTGGCCTGGGATCCCAAGCGCAAGAGTCTGCTGGCCGGCAGCGTGCGCAGCGGAGCGATCTCGCGCGTCGATGCCGACGGCAAGCTGACTGCTTTCATCGAGCCGGACGCACAGAACGGGCTGTGGGGCGTGTTCGAGATGGCAGTGGACGCCGAACGCGATGCGCTATGGGTAGCCAGCGCCGCGATCCCGCACGTGCGCCATGCCAAGGGCGTCGACTATGGCCGCGTGGGTATGTTCCAGTTCAAGCTGTCCAGCGGCAAGTTCGTCTCACGCGCGCTGTTGCCCAGCGATGGCCGCAACCATTTGTTGACCGGACTCGCGGTGGCGCCTGATGGCAGCGTGTACGCGGCCGATAGCCAGACCCGGCAGATCTTCAAGGTCGAGGGCGAGAGCATGCGCAGCGTGGTCGACAACCAGCGCTTGACCTCGATCCGCGGTCTGGTGGTGAGCGGTGACGGCAAGCGTCTGTACTTCTCCGATCATGAGCTGGGCCTGTTCGGGCTCGAACTGGCAACCGGCAAACCGTTCGACGTCAAGGTCGGTCCCACCACCAACCTGTTCGGCATCGAGAGCCTGTATTGGCAGGACAACAGCCTGATTGCGGTACAGAACGGCACCCGTCCGATGCGCATCGTGCGCCTGCGTGTCACCCCCGATGGCACTGGCGTGACCGAGTTGCAGCCGATCGATGTCGCGCAGCCGGAGTTCGGCCAGATCACGCGCGGTGCCTTGGCCGGCGATCGCCTGTACGTGATCGCCAATTCGCAGAAGGGCGGCTACGACTCGCTGGGCGTGCCGCGCGATGCGGCCGCGCTGGAGCGCATCCGGATCTGGATCAGCGTGCTCGATGGGGTGCGCAATCCCGGCTGAGCAGCGTCGCTCTCAGACTGCGCGGCTTGCCAGTTCACGCACGCGGCGGCGGGTCAGCGGGCCAAAGCGCAGTCGGTCGAGGATGGCGTCCGCACGCTCGATGTCGGGCGCGCGCAGCGCATAGTCCGCCGGTGCCGCCGGCGCCGGTGCGTCGGTCGCGATGACACTGAGCCGGCGCGACAGTAGCGCCAAGTCGCGATTGGCGCGGATCTTCGCCGCTGCGGTCGCAGCCCCGCGGATTCCGCGCAGGTAGGCCGCCTCGTCGATCCGCTCGAGCAGCGCATCGAGGTTGTCGAAGTGCGCCAGCAAGGCGGCAGCGGTCTTCGGCCCGATGCCCGGCACGCCGGGGATGTTGTCGACCGCATCGCCGGTGAGGGCGAGGAAATCGGCCACCTGGTCGGCACGCACGCCCATCCTGACCGGCATGTCCACCGCGCCGAAGCGCTCGCGCCGTGCGTAGTCCCAGACCTGGTCGTGCGGGCCCAGCAGCTGGGTCAGGTCCTTGTCGCCGCTGACGATCACTCCGCGGAATCCATGCGCACGGACCTGCTCGAGCGCGCTGCCGATGAGATCGTCGGCTTCGAATTCGAGATCGGACAGCACGCAGGCGCCGAGCGCGTGCACGAGTTCGCGGCAGTAGTCGAACTGTCGCGCGAGGTCCGGCGGCGGCAGTTCGCGATTGGCCTTGTACTCGGGATAGATCCGGTTGCGGAACGAGCTGGTCAACGACTGGTCGAAGGCCACCATCAGGTGGCTCGGGCGCGCCTGCTCGATCAGCGACAGCAGGAATCCAAGGAAACCGTGCACCGCGTGCACCGGCTGGTCCTCGTGATCGCGAAATTCCGGCGCGACCGAAAAGTAGGCGCGAAACACGTACATGCTCGCATCGACCAGGTGCAGGGTCTCGCGCGCCACGATGATCGCCTCAGCTGCTTGGCAGGATGAGGTCGGAGAGCAGGCTCGCGACTTCAGGTCGCGGCCGTTCGGTGGCCGGCTCGCGTGGCGTGCCGATATGCACGAAGGCCACGATGCTCTCGTTGGCAGCAAGCCCGAACAGCGTGCCGACGGCCGCGTCGTACGCCACCCAGCCGGTCAACCACTGGGCACCAAAGCCCAGGGCCTGCGCTCCGAGCAGCAGGTTGTAGGCGGCAAGGCCCGCCGACAGCAGCTGTTCCTGTTCGGGAATCTTGTGCCCGCGCACGATCGAGGCGACGACTGCCAGCACCACGGGCGCGTGGCTGAAGCGCTTGCGGTCCTTGTCCAGGGTTGCCGCATCGGCCTGCGGGTCGCGCGTGAGCGCGATCGCTGCCAGCTGCTCACCGAGCGCATGCCGCGCGGCTCCCGCCACCCGCACGAATCGCCACGGGGTCAGCCGACCGTGGTCGGGCACGCGGACGGCCAATTCGAGCAAGGCCTGCAGTTGCGCCGGATCCGGGCCGGGCTCGCCGAGCAGGCGCGACGGTACGGACAGGCGTTGCTGCAGGAACTCCCAGGCTTGGGCGGACATGATGGCTGCGGTCGCATTGCGGGCACTCAGTGTAGCCCCATGTGCCGCGCGACCTGCGTCGGTTGAGGCGCCATCGAGCGAAGGAAAGCCGGGTCGATCGATCGCCAGCGATGCAAACCCCGGTCCGCATGGGGTAGGATCGACGCTCGTTGCCGGCTTGGGGAGAAGTCATGGCGGTCACCATCGGAGTCGTGCGCGAAACCGCGCCGCACGAGCGTCGCGTGGCACTGGTGCCCGACGTGGTCAAGAAACTCAAGCCGCTGGGCGGTCAGGTGCTGATGCAGACCGGTGCTGGCGATCCGACGCATCTGCCGGATTCCAGTTACGGCGAGAGTGTCGAGACCCAGGTCGATCCGTTGGCCGTGCTCGGGCGCGCCGACGTGGTGTTCAAGGTGCAGCCGCCGACCCTGGCCGAGATCGCGGCGATGCGCGAGGGCACCATCCTGCTGTCGATCCTGCAGCCGCATACCGCGCCGGAGCGCACGCGTGCGCTGCGCGATCGCAAGATCACCGCGTTTGCA
>JBBRFN010000044.1:0-21843 GCA_038224265.1 Lysobacterales bacterium | reverse complement strand
GGTCGGGTAGCATGGCAAGGCAGACTGCTTGGGTGCTTATGATACAGTGCCGCCGCCAGCGCGCACACGCGCGCACGACTACGCAGCGCGAGCGCCCCGCGAGGTCCGCTTCACCGCAGTCGGCAAGTTCGCCGCGATCGGCAAGATCGTCCTGTTCGTACCGATCCGGGTCTTATGTCTTCCATCCAAACCGCAGCTGAACTCGAGCTTGCACAGCTCATCGTGCAATGTCTGAACCTGGACACCATCACCGCCGAACAGATCAGCCCTGAAGCGGCGCTGTTCGGATCCGATCTGGGCCTGGATTCGATCGATGCGCTGGAAGTGGCGCTGGCGGTGTCGAAACGCTACGGGGTGCAGCTGCGTGCCGACGGCGAGGACAATCGCAGCATATTCGCATCGCTGCGTTCGCTGTCGAACTACATCGATCAATCGCGACCGGCGTGAGACGCCTGTCGGTCGCGCTCGGCGTGGCCTATCCCGCACTCGCGCACCTTGCGGTGTATACCCAGAGCGTTGCGCTGACGCTGGCCAGCACGGCCATCCTGCTGCTGTTGCCCTTGCTGCCGGGACTGCTGGCGCGCCGCGCCTGGGCATGGATCGGCCTGCTGCTGGCGGCAATACTGCAATGGCTGCTATGGCGCTACGCCACGGTCGCAGCCCTGCTGTTCGTTCCGCCCGTGGCGATCAATCTGTTCCTCGCGTGGCTGTTCGCGAGCAGCCTCGCAGCCGGCGAGATGCCAGTGATCGAACGCGCGGCGCGTCTGGTGCATGGCAACCAGACACCGCTGGAAGCGCGCGTGGTGCCCTACACCCGGCGCCTGACCGCGGTATGGGCGATCCTGTTCGCAAGCCTCGCGGCGATCAACTTCGCACTCGCCCTGCTGGCCACGCCCGATGGCGTGCTGGAGTTGCTGGGTCTGAACAACCCGATGCCGGTGCCGCTGGCGCTGTGGTCGTGGTGCGCGAACGTGTTCAACTATCTGCTGGTCGCGGCGCTTTTCGTGCTGGAATACGCGTGGAGGCGCCGCGTGTTTCCGCAGCAGCCGTACCGGCATATCGGCGACTTTTTGCAGCGCCTGATCGCGGCCGGGCCGACGCTGTGGCGGCAGCTGCGACACAGGGCGAACCCATGAGCGAATCCGGGTTGCTGCAGTTCCAGATCGATCCCGCGCACCCTGCGCTGGCGGGTCATTTTCCCGGTCAGCCGGTGGTCCCGGGGGTATTGATTCTCGACCGCGTGGTGGATGCAGCCGAGGCATCGCTGGGTCGTGCGCTGGAAATCGACGGCCTGCCGCAGGTCAAGTTCCTGAGCCCGCTATTGCCCGCACAGCTGGCCGATATCGCGCTGGAGCTTCGCGGCAACCGCGTGCAGTTCGTGGTGCGCTGCGGTGGGCGACTGGTGGCGCAGGGTGCGCTGGATCTGCGCGAGCCGACACCCGGATGAACCGCGACGCGCGCTGGAAGGAGCGTCCCGAAGGCGGTGGCCGCTTCGCCCTGTGGCTGCTCCGCAGCATCGCGCTGCTATGCGGGCGGCGCCTTAGCCGCGTACTGCTGTACCCGATCACCGCCTACTTCCTGCTGCGCCGCGGCCCCGAGCGCCGCGCCTCGCGCGCCTATCTGTCGCGCATCCACGGGCGCGCTGTCGGCTGGTGGCCGGTGGCGAAACACATCCACAGTTTTGCATCGACCATCCTCGATCGGGTGTTCCTGCTGACCGGGCAGTTCCGCAGTTTCGATGTGCGCACCGAGGGGCTTGAAGAGCTGCACCGTGCGATCGATATGGGGCGCGGCGTGCTGCTGCTGGGCTCGCATCTGGGCAGTTTCGACGTGCTGCGCGTGCTCAGCCTGCAGCGGCCCGATGTTGCGGTGCGCGTAGTGCTCGACGTCGCGCACAATCCCGGGATCACGCAGTTGCTGGCGGCATTGAATCCAAAGCTGGCCGCCGGCGTGATCGACGCGGGCATGGACGGCACCTCGATCGTGCTTGCGATCAGGAACGCGGTCGAGGAAGGCGCGCTGGTGACCCTGCTCGCAGACCGCGTGCGCTCCGGCGAGTCGAGCATCCAAGCGCAGTTCCTCGGCGCTCCGGCGGCCTTTCCGGTCGCACCATGGTTGATCGGTGCCGCGCTCGGTGTGCCGGTGGCGCTGTGTTTCGGCCTCTATCGCGGCGGCAATCGCTACGATATGTACTTCGAGGTGATGTCCGAGCACCTGGTGGTGCCGCGCCGCGACCGCGCGCAGTTGCTCGCCGGCCTGGTCCAGCAGTATGCCGACCGGTTGGCGCACTACACGATGCTGGCCCCCTACAACTGGTTCAATTTCTATGATTTCTGGCAAGCCGATACGACCCCTGCAGGGGCTGCTGCTGGCGTGGGCAAGTCTGGTTCCGCTGCCGGTGCTCTCGGCCGCTCCTGATCTCGACGCGCTGCTGGCAAGCCTCAAACGCGACGCACCGCAGGACACGCAGTTCATCGAGGTGCGCTACTCGCGCCTGCTGCGCGAACCGCTGCGGGTCGCGGGCAATCTGAAGTTTCTCGCCGTCGACCGCCTGCAGCGGCAGATCGACACCCCGTATCGCGAGACCACCCGGATCGAGGGCGAGATCGTATACCTGCAGCGCGAGGGCGACAGCGAGCGCCGCTTCGCGCTGCGCCGCGCGCCGGAACTGCGCGGCGTGCTGTCGAGCTTCGGCGCGATCCTCGGCGGCGATCGTGCGACGCTGGAACGATACTTCACGGTCACCGTGGACGGCGGTGAGCGGGCGTGGCAGCTGTCGCTCACTCCGCGTGGGAGTGCGCGCAACCGGCGCATCGATGCGATTCAGATCCTGGGCCACGCCGGGCAGCCGAACTGTTTCGTGGTGCGCGAGGCCGCTGGCGCACAGAGCGTGCTGATCGTGGGCGACAGCGTCGACGCGGTGCCGCGGGCCACTCCGGATCGCGACGCGCTGCTGGCGCTGTGCGCGCGCGATCCCGCGCCGTGAATCCGCGGCTGCGGCGCTGGGCGATCGGGCTGGTCTGGCTGGCCTGCCTTGCAGGACTGGGCGCCCATGTCGCCGCCTCGCTCAAGGTCGGCACCGACCTGCGTCTGTTCATGCCCGCCGCGCAAACCGCTGGCGAACGCCTGCTGCTGGAGGAACTCGGCGAAGGGCCCGCCTCGCGCCTGCTGCTGTTGGCCATCGATGGCGATGGCACCGATGCGCTGGCGCAGACTTCGCGCACTCTGGTCGAGCTGCTCGCGGACGACCCGAACTTCCGTCTGCTGACCAATGGTGAGGATTCGGCAGCAGCGATCGACGACGCGCTGCTGCCGTATCGCTACCTGCTCGGCAGCGGCTTCGATCGCCAGCGGCTGGATGCGGCCAGCCTGCGCGCGGCCTTGAATGCGCGACTGCGCGATCTGGCATCGCCTGCGGCCGCGATGGTCGAACCGTGGCTGGCGCGCGATCCGACCCTGCAGACGCTGCAACTGGCCCAAGCCTGGCAGCCAGCGCGCGAGCCGCACCGGGTCCACGATCTGTGGTTCAGCACTGATGAGACCAGCGCCCTGCTGATCGCCGAAACCGTCGCGCCCGGTTTCGATCCGGATCGCCAGCGCATCGCGCTGGATGCATTGCAGCGCGCTTTCGACACGGCGCGCGGCGCACGGCCGCAGCGCATGGCGATCAGCGGACCCGGCGCGTTTGCGGTGCTGATGAAGGAACGCACCGCCAGTGAAGCCACCACTCTCGGACTTGCCGCCACTGCGGCGATGCTGCTGCTGCTGATCGTGGCCTACCGCCAGTGGCAGCCGGTGGTGCTGAGCGCGCTGCCGCTGTTGTCGGCTGGCGTTGCCGGGCTGGCCGTGGTCGGCGCGCTGTTCGACAGCGTGCACGGCATCACCCTCGCCTTTGGCTTTACCCTGATCGGCGTGGCGCAGGACTACCCGATCCATCTGTTCAGCCATCAGCATCCACGCGTCGCACCACGGGACAATGCGCGCGCGCTGTGGCCCACATTGGTCACCGGCGTGGCGAGCACCTGCATCGCCTATGCCGCGTTCGTCGCCTCCGGCGTGACGGGCCTGGCGCAACTGGGTTGTTTCACCATCAGTGGCTTGGCGGTCGCTGCGTTGAGCACGCGGTTCCTGCTGCCGCAGCTGATGTCTGCCGGCAGTCGCGATCACGGCGCGCTGTCCGCGCCCGGCTGGTTCGCAGATGCAGTCGCACCACGACAGGTGCCGCGCGCAGTGGCGCCAGCGATCGCCGCAGTTGGCATCGCGATCATCGTGTTTGCACCGGGCCCCTTGTGGGAGAACAACCTCGGCGCGCTGACGCCGCTGCCCCCGGAATTGCTCCAGCGCGATATCGCACTGCGCACGCAGCTGGGTGCGCCCGACGTGCGCTACCTGCTGGTGAGCGAAGCGCCATCGGTGCAGGGCGTGCTGGAAGCCCAACTGCGGCTTGAGCCTGCGCTGCAGGAGCTCAAGGCCAGCGGCGCGATCGGCGGATTCGATTTTGCCGCACGCTACTTGCCGCCGATCCGCGTGCAGCAGGCGCGTCAGGCCGCACTGCCGGACCCGGTGAGTCTGCGCGCAGCCCTCGCCGAGGCCAGCGTCGACCTGCCGTTCGCAACCGCAGCCTTCGAGCCGTTCCTGGCCGACATCGAGCGCGCCCGCCAGCTGCCTGCACTCGATGATGCCGCGCTGGCAGGCACACCGCTGGAACTGCGCGTCGGCAGCCTGCTGGTGTCGCGCACCGACTCCGCCATCGGGCTGATCGCGCTGGTCGGCGTGGCCGATCCGCAGGCGCTCGCGGGCTTCGCTGCGCGCAGCGCGGGACAGCTGGTGCTGCTCGACATGAAGGGCGCATCGGAGCAGCTGATCGTGCGCTATCGCGAGCGCATCCTGGTGTGCCTGGCGATCGCTGCGGTGCTGCTGGTGGTGCTGGTGCGACTGGCGCTGGGCAGCGGCGCGCGCGCGTGGCGGGTGCTGTTGCCGATGAGCCTGAGCAGCATCATCGTGGTCGCGCTGTTGCACGCCAGCGGGATTCCGATGAGTCTGTTCCACCTGATCGCGCTGGTGCTGGCGGCGGGTCTGGGCCTCGACTACGCGCTGTTCTTCGAACGCGCCGACGACGATCCCGCCGAACAGGCGCGCACCCTGCACGCAGTGCTGGTGTGTACCGTGTCGACCCTGCTGGTGTTCGCCCTGCTGGCCAGCTCCTCGCTGCCGGTGTTGCGTGCGATCGGGCTGACCGTCACCCTTGGTGTGGTGTCCAACTTCGTACTGGCGCTGTTGCTGTCGCGAACTCCGGGGGCACGCGCGCATGGCTGATCAGATCGACCTGCAGACGCTGATTCCGCATCAGGGCGCGATGTGCCTGAATGAGCGGATCGAGTCGTTCGACGACGAGCACGTGGTGCTGTCGACGCGCTCGCACCTGAAACACGATCATCCGCTGCGCAGTGCGCGCGGCCTGCGCGCGCTGCATCTGTGCGAGTACGGCGCACAGGCGATGGCGGTGCATGGCGGACTGCTGGCGCGCGCCAGCGGACAGCGCGCCGCACCGGGCCTGCTGGTGGCCGTGCGCAGCGTGCGGCTTGAGGTGCAATACCTCGATGACCTGCATGGCGCGCTGCTGGTGATCGCGCGCCGGCTGGTGACCACCGAAGACAGTTGGCAGTACGAGTTCAAGGTGTCGTTCGGCGAGAACATGCTGGCCGAGGGTCGGGCAGCGGTGATGCTGCGTCGCGACCAGAGCGCACAGGGTCAACCAATCCAGATGGAATCCAGGACATGAACCAACCCAACACCGCGCGCCGCGCATTGGTCACCGGCGGCAGTGGCGACATCGGTGCGGCGATCTGTCGCGCACTGGCCGCCGAGGGCATCGACGTGATCGTGCATGCCAACAGCGGCATCGATCGCGCCGAGCGCATCGCAGAGGAACTGCGCGCGGCCGGTGCAAGCGCCGAGGCGGTGGCCTTCGATGTCACCGATGGCGCGCAGACGCGGGCCGCGCTGGAGGCCCTGCTCGCGCGTGGGCCGATCCAGCTGGCGATCAACAACGCAGGCATCCACGACGATGCGCCGATGGCCGGCATGAGCGAGGCGCAGTGGAAGCGTGTGGTCGATGTCTCGCTGCATGGTTTCTTCAACGTCACCCAGCCGCTGCTGCTGCCGATGGCGCGCCTGCGCTGGGGACGCATCGTGAGCATCTCCTCGGTGGCCGCCCAACTGGGCAATCGTGGGCAGACCAACTACGCGGCCGCGAAAGCCGCGCTGCATGGCGCCACGCGTTCGCTGGCGCGCGAGATGGCCTCGCGCGGCATCACGGTCAACGTGGTGGCGCCGGGCCTGATCGCCGGCCGCATGAGCGAGGGCGCGTTCGCGCCGGAGCTGGTCAAGCAGATGGTGCCGGCCGGTCGCGCGGGCAGCCCGGAAGAAGTCGCGTCGGTGGTGCGCTTCCTGTGTTCGGATGCAGCGAGCTATGTGACTGCGCAGGTGATCGGGGTGAATGGGGGGATGGTGTAGGTTGGTTGGCCGACGCATTGACGGCGAATGGCGAACAGGAAGCGCCTGGGGCGGGTCGTTCCGACCCGCCGTCACGCTTGCGGCAACATCGATCGCTGCGGTGCACATCGCCGCGGGTCGGGGCGACCCGCGCTACGGCGAGAATGAATCTGCGCGGCCAGCGCGTAGGGCGGGTCGTCCCGACCCGCCGTCACGACTGCGCGCTCAGGCCGCAGCGGCAAACAGCAGCGAATGGGTACTCGCAACTGCCGGCTGCTGCGCGAGCACTGCACGCAGCGCCGATGCATCGAGCGTGGGATGCATCGCCGTCGCGCGCTCGACTATATCTGCCGCCAGTCGCACGATCAGTGCCGAGGTCTCGCGCAGGCGCGTGCGAAACGCCGCGTCGTCGAGATCGTCGCGCAGCCCGCGGTTGAGTTCGGCAAACCACGGCAGTGCGGCCTGATCGAGCATCGCGGCAGGATTGTCGCGCGCACTGAGCGTCGACCATGCGCGCAGGAAGTCCTGCATGGCGAAGTTGAGCGCCTTGCAGCGCCCCAGCTCCTGGCGCATGCGTCCCAGCAAGGCGACCTCGGTGAGTCGGCGCTGGAAGAACAGCTGGCACAGCACGCCCCAGTAATAGGTGTAGTCCCAGATCACCTTGATCGGCAGCACCTCGGGATCGCCGAACAGATCGTACTGGTCGGTGTACAGGGCCAGGGTGCTTTCGTAGAACGACTGGTAGTACTGCTCGTAGACCTCGGCGTAGGGTCCGAAGTCCTCGCCGCGGCGATCCTTGGCGATCAGCTCGCAGATGTAGGTATTGGCGATCGCGATGAAGTCGCTGCCCGGCGAATAGAAGGGATCGAGGAACACGCCGGCTTCGCCGGTCAGGGCCCAGCGCCGCGCGGAGAAGTTCTGCCGGCAGCCGTAGGAGAAGCGGCGGAAGAATGCGAAGTCCTGCAGCAGCGCGCGTTTGTCTTCCAGCTCGCGGGCCAGGCGCGGCTGATGGCGCGCGATCCAGTCCATCGCCTTGTCGAAGGTGTTCATTTCCTCCAGCGGGTGCAGCTTGGCATCGCACACGATGCCTACCGAATGCGAGCCCGATGACAGCGGGATCAACCACGCCCAGTAGCCGCGTCCAACCAGATGGTTGGTCGACAGCCAACGCGCCTTCGGGTCGCAGCGTTCACGCCAGGCGCTGTCGTCCGACCAGTCGTCGATCCGGATCCGATCGGCGATCCGGAACCACACCGCGTTGGCATCGTGCGCGTTGCCGACCGCCAGACCACGCTTGCGCTTGATCAGGCCCGCGCGGCCGGCCGCGTCGATCAGCCAGCGCGAGTGCAGCGTGTGCGTTGCACCGGCGTGCTCGAACACCACCGTATGCTCGCCGCCGTTCTCATCGAGCACGAAATCGCGCACGATCGCGCCGTCGACGAAGCCGATGCCGCGCTCCCGCGCCAGCTCGCCCAGCGCATTCTCGAAGATACCGCGGTCGATCTGGTAGCTGGGCGTGGCCAGAGGGCGGCTGGCGCCGAGTTCGAGCACTCCGTCGATATCGTGGCGACCTTCGGAGAAGAAGAAGCGGAAGCCGAATTTCTTCAGCTGGTGCTCGCGCAGGTGGTCGCCCAGCCCCAGCACGGTATCGAAATAGAACGCGCCGATCTCGACCGAGGATTCGCCGACCTTGTGCGCGGCCACCGGCACCGGATGCGGGCGCCGTTCGAGCACCAGGATGCGCAGCGCCGGATCGATCTGCTTGAGTTGCAGGGCGAGGGTGAGCCCGGCCAGGCCGCCGCCCATCAGCACCACGTCATGCTCACGATCGAACATCGGCAGATCCTTGCTTGTTGTCCTGCAAGTCGGGCACGGAAGCCGTGCCGGAAGCGTCCAGAAGCGGCGGTGGCTCGCGCAGGAAGCGTACATAGTAGTGCAGCAGCAGACCGCGCCTGAGAATCCGCCAGATGATCATCCGCGTGATGCGGGTGGTATCGCGCACCGCGCGGAAGTGACTGGCGCGGCGATCATCCGGATAGCGCGATTGAATCGGCACCGACACCGTACGCACGCCGAGCCGCCATTCGGCCTCGATCAGGATCTCGCTTTCGAACACGAATCCGAAGCGCGTCGATACCTCGACCAGCTGCATGACCGAGCGCGGATAGTAGCGCTGCCCACTTTGCGAATCGATCACCCGGTGCCCGCTGGCCCAGCTCACGCCCCAGTCGGCCACCGCATTGGCGCGGCGCCGGCGCGCGGGCTGCTGCTCGCGATTGATCACCCGTGCGCCGATCACGATGCGGCCCGGATAGTGCGCCGCCGCCGAGAGCATCTGCGGGATGTCCTCGGCCGCGTGCTGGCCATCGCCATCCATGGTGATCACCGCGCTGAACCCGCGCTGCAGCGCCTCGCGGAACGCATCGCGCAGGCTGGCCGCCTTGCCCTGCGGCGTCGCGTGCCGCAGCAGCACGATCGGCAGGTCGGCGATCAGTTCAGAGGTGCCATCGGTCGAACCATCATCGATGACGATCACATGCGGACATTGCGCCAGCGCCGATTCGACCACCGCGCGGATCGCGCGCGCTTCGTTGAGCGCCGGGATCACGATCGCGTGGCTCATTGCAGGGGCCTGAGCACCAGATCGAGGCTCAGCTCGGGACCGAGAGTTTGCCGAACATGCGAGGACTCGCTCGATGCCAGGCCCTCGAATAGCGCCAGACACGCCGACAGCGCGGTGGCGTCGACCAGCTGCGCACAGCGCGCCGGTGTCGGCACAGCGCGACCCGGGTCGACCCGCCACTGCACCTCGAAGCTCGAGGCGCTGCTGCGTTCGGCGGCCAGCACCAACCCCACGCCGAACATCCCGCGACAGTGCACGAGGGTGGCCATCGGGCCGCGCGCTTCGATGTCGAAGGCCACCAGCAGCGCCCTGCCGCGCTCGCATTCGACAAGTCCTGCGGCCTCCAGCCACGCCTGGCCGAAAGTGTGCTCGTAGGCGCTGACCGAGGTATAGGGCGCATGCGAGCCGGTCGCGATCGACCAGTAACCGGCAGCAGCGTTGTGTACCGAGTTGTGGAATTTGGTCGGCGAGATCTGGTTCGGCGAGGCGACCAGCGTCTCGCACATGTAGTCGCTGATCGCCAGATCGCCATGGGTGCTGGCGAACACGCTGGGCAGTAGTTTGGGATCGGCGCCGGCCGCTTCGCTCGCGCGCAGCGCCACTTCCAGCGCCAGCGCCACGGTATCGGGTGCGCGCCGGCGTTCGTTGGCCGGCAACAGCAGCGGCGCCGGACGCAGCGCGGGCGTCGCTGCAGCCTCGCGGTCGCCGCGCAGGATCGAGCGCGCCGCGTCCCAGCCGGGCAACAGCGGGGCCCACAGCGCGATGCCGTCGACATACAGGCTGCGCGCGGCGCTCATGCGGCACCCCCGGCACCGAACAGCAGGGTGCAATTGTTGCCGCCGAAGCCGAACGAGTTGGACAGCGCGTAACGCGGCGCAGCCTGCGCGTTGTCGACCTTGAGCTGCGGACCGCAGGCCGGATCGAGATCCTCGGCGTTCATGTTGCCCGGCATCAGGCCGGTGTCCAGCGCGATCAGGCAGATCGCCGCTTCGAGGATTCCGGCCGCGCCCAGCGTGTGGCCGCTCCACGCCTTGGTCGAGGCCGCATGCGTGCGCGCTGGCAGCAGGTCGGCGACAGCCTGCGCTTCGACCTCATCGTTCTTGCGGCTGGCGGTGCCGTGCAGGTTGATGTAGTCGATCTGCGCGGCATCGATGCCACCGCGCGCCAACGCCGCGATCATCGCCATCCGCGCGCCGACGCCTTCGGGGTGCGGCGAGGACATGTGATGCGCATCGGAGGATTCGCCATAACCGAGCAGTTGCGGCTGCGGCCCGCGACCGCGCTCGAGCAGCGCGAAGCCTGCGGCCTCGCCGAGACTGATGCCGCGGCGCGCACGATCGAAAGGCCGACACGGATCGGGTGCGACCAGTTCCAGCGAATTGAAACCGAACAGCACGCTGCCGCACAGCGTATCGACGCCGCCCACGATGGCGGCATCGGTCAGCCCGATGCGCAGCATGCGCTCGGCCTGCGCGAACACCTTGGCGCTCGACGAGCATGCGGTGGCGACCGTCACGCAGGGGCCGTGAATGCCCAGTGCGGCAGCCACGAAATCGCCAAGCGAATGCGGCGTATGCACGATCGGACGGCGCAGGTCGGGCGGATAGCTGCCATCGGGTTCGAGCCGCTGGTAGGCCTCTTCGCTGGCGCCGATGCTGGAGGTCGAGGTGCCCAGCACCAAAGCTACGCGGTGCGCGCCGTATCGCTCGGCGCAGGCCAGCGCTGCATCCAGGAAACCATCGCTGTCGAGCCCCATCCACGCCAGCCGGTTGTTGCGGCATTCCCACTCGGCCAGCCGTGCCGGCAGTGGCGCGTGTTC
Source organism: Lysobacterales bacterium (assembly GCA_038224265.1). GTDB lineage: Bacteria > Pseudomonadota > Gammaproteobacteria > Xanthomonadales > Ahniellaceae > UBA4656. The sequence continues at coordinate 10,906 of JBBRFN010000044.1, read as the reverse complement.
GACGCCGGCCACGCGACCGATCCAGGTCGACAGCGGCTGCGCGCCGAAATCGTTGCGCCGCAGCCCACTGCTGCGCCGCTCGAGGGCATCGATCAGGGCAGCCTTGCCATTGCCTGCCGCCGACACGGTGGAGTAGGCGGTAATCCGCAGTGGAGCGATGACCTGAGGCACGTTGGAGCAGCTCTTGAGGGCTGTTGAGTATAGACATCGACATGCCTGCCGGCCATGCTGCGCCCGCCAGCAGCCGGTTGCACGATCATGTCGAGTACTCCCATCGGTTCCGATCAGCCCCCGGCCAGGCGCTGGCAGTGGCGCGATCCCGACGCCCTGCACGCGCTCGCTGCCGCCTGCATCGCCATGCTCGCAACCGGCGGCTTGCTGTACCTGGTCTATTGGGTGCATGCCGTACGCGTCGCGCAGCGTGCGCCGACCGCGCCGGCGCGTGCACGGCACCTGCTGGTGTTCGGCCGCCAGCTGGTCGCTGGTCGAGCGCATGCCGAACTTGAGGCACGCGTGCAGCGCGCGCGGCGGCTGATCGACTCCGATCCTGCGCGAGTCGTCTGGCTGCTCGGAGGTCGCACCGGTCCGGGAGCGAGCGAGGCGGAAATCGCGCTGGATTTGCTCATGCTGCTGGGCGTGCCGCCGACTGCCCGCATCGAGCTGGAAGCCGCTTCCGCGCACACGCTGGAAAACCTGCGCCACGCGCGCGAGCTGATCGCGCGCGACGGCGGCGGCCGGGTGGCGCTGATCAGCAGCCGCTATCACCTCGCGCGCTGCGCGATGTTCGCCAAGCGCCTGGGATTCGAGCACGAAGTGTGTGCGGCCGAGGAGCGCATGGCATGGAATCCGGCGAATCTGCTGGCGCTCTCGAGTGAGGCGCTGCTGATGTTGTGGCTCGACGTGGGCGCGCGATACGCGCGCCTGATCGGCCATCAACGAATGCTGCAGCGCGTGAGCTGAGTGGCTGTTTTGGCGTCGCACAATGGCTGTTGCTGTTTCGAAGCGCGCGATCGAACGACGGGCGATGGCAGTACCAGCAGTAGTCGCCATGGCAGAGGGTGTCGGAGCTGCCATGGCAACGGCAGGAGGCTCGGCGATGGCGGAGGGTGCGCCCGCCGGCATGCCGGCTCCCGCAGACCGAAACTCAAGCGCTAGGGCGCCTGTGCCACGCTGCGCTTGGGCCCGATCGTCTCGTCGAACAGGGCCAGCATCTGCGTGTACAGATCGAGCAGATTCTCCTGCGCGTAGAAGCCGTGGCCTTCGTTGGGTTTGTACATCCAGATGTGCTCGATCTTGCGCTTTGTCAGTTCGTCGCGCAGGCGCTCGCTGTGGATCGGCGGGGTGCGCTCGTCCTGGCCGCCGGCCACGATCATGACCTTGGCCTTGAGCCGCTCGAGCCGGCTCACCGGGGAGTTGGCCCACAGCGTATTGCCATCCGTGCCCAGCGTCCGCGCGAGAAAGTTCTTGCCGAAGGTGGAGTCCGGGATGTCGCCGCGCGTGTACATCATCCGCAGATCGTAGACGCCCACATAGCCGACCGCACACTGGTACAGGTCTGGCTCCTTGACCGCGCCCTGCAGTGCGGCGAACGCGCCATAGCTGGCGCCAAAGATACAGATACGCTTGGAATCCGCGTGGCCCTGTTCGATCGCCCAGCGGGTCGCGTCGGTGAGGTCGTCCTGCATCGTGCCACCCCACTGGCGATAGCCGGCCGTCTCGAACGCATCGCCATAGCCGCCCGAGCCGCGAAAATCGACCCGCAGCACCGCATAGCCGCGACTTGCCAGAAGTTGCACCTCCTGGTCGAAACCCCAGCTATCGCGCACGCCGAACGGGCCGCCATGCGGGTTGACGATGAGCGGCAGGTTCTTGCCATCGCTGCCGTTGGGCACGGTCAGATAGCCGTGGATCAGCAGACCATCGCGCGCGATGAAGCTGATCGGGCGGGTAGCGCTCATCTGCTCGGGATCGATCCAGTGCCGCGGGCTGGTCATATGCTCGGCGGCCATCTTGTCGATGTCGAACAGGAAAAAGTCGCCGGGATTGCGGTCGCTGTAGACATGCACCAACGCAGTCTTGCCGTCGCGGGTGAAGTTCGAGATCAGCGCCTGCTGACCCTTGAAGCTGGCCTTCACCGCACGCAGCAAACGCGCATCCGGCGACTGCGGATCGAAGATATGCGAGCCGTCGACGCCATCCGCTGTGGTCACCGCGAAGAAATCCTTGCGATCGCGGGTGCCGATCAATCCCTGCGGGTCGGCAGCGCCCCGATACAGAAGCTCCCGCGTTCGCTGCCGGCTGTCGACGCGATACAAACCGTCCGGGCCCTGCGGTTCGGAGAAGGTCGCATAGAAGTGGCGATTGTCGCCTGCGAATGCCAGTGGGGTCATGATCGCGCCGTCGGAACCGTCGACCGTGAACGGCTTCCATTCGTCCGACGAGCCGGAACGCAGCATGACCTGGCGTTTCAGCTCGTCGTCGTCGACAAAGGCCAAACGCGCTTCGCCCGCATGGTCGGCGATGATCCGCGCATTGCGCAGCGGCACCACACCCTGGCGGGTGAACTTTCCGCTGTAGACGTCGAGCAAACCGTACTCGGGCGTGTCGCCTTCGGGCGAGATCCAGTCGTAGGACACGATCAGGACGCGCTTGTCGTCATCCGGCAGCCGGCTGACAAACAGCGCTGAAGCGCGCTTTCCCTTGCGCTTGCCGATTCTGGTCCCGGTGGACATCTCGCCCGCGCGGAGTCCGAACAGGATCGTCGAGCGCTTGCCGTCGGCATCGATGCCATACAGCTCGCCGGTGGGCTGCGGACGATCCCGACCACCGAGCCGAATGGCCATGCTGGCAACAACGCGGGTATCGTTGACCCAGACGAAGTCGTCGATGTCGTCCTGTTCGCGACCGCGCACGCTGGCGGTGAGCTCAAGATTCTTGCGGTCAATGATCACCAGGCTGGTCTTGCCCGACGCCAGCGGGACCGTCATCGCCAGATACTGTCCACCCGGAGAGATTTGCACGTCGCCGGCTTCGGGACGGCGCAGGAAGTCCGCGATCGGCGGGGGCGCGGCGAATGCCGGCGCCGCCAGCAACATTGCGACAAACCCAAGACTACGGATCGGGTACATGACGCCTCCTTCGCATGGACCCCTACCGGCTCGGGGTTGTGGATATCCAGCGGACGAGAACGCATCGAGCGGGCATGCGTCCGTGCTCCGTTTGCCGATTGCGGGCAGAGCCGCTGCTGCCGGTTTCCCCGGCAGCAGCGGTCTGCCCGCCACTGCGATGATCACACTTGTCGGGCGTGGCCTGCAAGCCGCGCGCGCTTCGCCAACGGCGTCGGCGAGCGGCCCGCTATCGGATACAAGGCGCCGAACTCAGATCTCGATCACGAAGCGGTACTTCACATCGCTCTTGAGGACCCGCTCATGGGCGGCGTTGATGCCGTCCATGGTGATCTTCTCGATGTCGGAAGTGATGCCGTGCTGACCGCAGAAATCGAGCATCTCCTGCGTCTCCTTGATACCGCCGATCAGCGAGCCGGCGATGTTGCGGCGGCCGAAGATCAATGGCATCACCGATGGCGACGGATGCGGGGCGGCCGGCACGCCGAGCAGGCACATCGTCGCATCGCGCTTGAGCGAGACGATGAACGGATCGAGCGAATGCGGGGCCGCGACGGTGTTGAGGATGAAGTCGAAGCGTCCGGCCTGCTTGGCCATCTGCGCCCGATCGGTGCTGATCACGACTTCATGCGCGCCGAGTGCCTTGGCGTCGGCGACCTTGTTCGGCGAGGTGGTGAAGACAACCACGTGCGCGCCCATCGCCGCGGCGAACTTGACGGCCATGTGTCCGAGGCCGCCGAGGCCGACGATGCCGACCACCTTGCCACTGCCCACGCCCCAGTGACGCAGCGGCGAGTACGTCGTGATACCCGCGCACAGCAATGGCGCCGCGCCCGCCGGATCGAGGTTGGCGGGAATCCGCAGCACGTAGTTTTCATCGACCACGATCGCGGAGGAATAGCCCCCGTAGGTCGGGCCGCCGGTGTGCTTGTCGATACCCATGTAGGTCCCGGTCATGCCGGCCTCGCAGTAGTTCTCGAGGCCTTCGCCACACGCGGGGCAGGTGCGGCAGGAGTCCACGATGCAGCCGACGCCGACTACATCGCCCACCGTGTGGCCGGCGACCTCGGCGCCAACCGCCGTCACCCGACCGATGATCTCGTGACCGGCCACGGCCGGGTACTGGATCGGACCCCACTCGCCGCGCAGGTAGTGGATATCCGAGTGGCAGATGCCACAGAACTGGATCTCGATCGCCACGTCCTTGGGACCCGGATCGCGCCGCTCGAGGCTGTGCGGGCCAAGCGGCCGGTCGGGGGCGAATGCTGCAAAAGCGCGGGCAGTCGAGGTCATCGGGATTCCATCTGGCGGGCGGGGAAATGATCGCCGCAGTGTACGCCGCTGGCGTTGCGAACGCGCGTCGCGCCGTGCGCTTTCGGGTGCGCGTCGTCAGGGCGTTCGACGCGGTGCAGTCACCGCATCCAGCAACGCGCCGAGAAAACGGATCTGCGCGCCGTTGCGGGTGTCGTAATCGCTACCGGTATAGCCCCACCAGTCCCAGCACGCCTTCGGATTGAGCGGTATCCAGCTGGCCTTGGTTTGCGGATACAGCACTACCACCGATGCGGCGTCTGCTGCGCGATTGAAGCCGCCGGAGTCGACGAAGCTGCGTCCGATCTGGGTGGCCGACTGCTGGCACCCATGGAATACCACGAGCAGGCCGCAAGTCGCACCGCTGCATTGCGGCGGGATGTAGACGAAGCCCTCATCGGCCAGCTGCGGATCGGCGTCGGCGGCAAACAGGCCGCGCTGATCGAAGCCCACGGTCTGGCCCTGCCCATGAGCGGGCAGCGCTGGATCGGCAGGCGCGGCATCGAACAGCGCGGTCGTCACTGCGGATGCCGCATCGAAGCTGCAGCGCCCGAGCCACGGCGTGCCGCCTGCGATGCAGTCGACACCTGCATCGATGGTCGGCAGCACGTGACCGATGGCGCGCTCGAAATCGGTCTGGATCGATAGACCGGGCGCGAGTGTCCGGTACAGTTCTGCGGCGGCTGCTCCCATCGCCGGCGCGACCGTGGCATCGCGTGCGCCATGGAACACCCAGACCCGGTCGCCAGCAAACGCGGAAACCGGATCGATGCTGCCGGCGTTGGCGCGGCTTTGCACCGCTGCCACGAGTTCGGCGACATTCGGCGCAGCGCCCTTCGGCACCATGCACGCGTCGAGCGCGGTTTGCAGGTCGCCGCGCGCGCAGCCGTAGGGTCCTCCGGACAGCAGGGCCGCACCATGAATGCGCGCATTCAAGGCCAGGTGCACCTGGGTAGCCATGTATGCACCCGAGGAGACGCCGGCTACGGCGATTCGCGCGGGATCGATGTCCAGTGCCGGCAGTGCGGCTGGACTTGGATCACCGCTGCATGCGGCAAGCACTGCGCAGGCCAGCAGGCCAGAGGCAACGCGACACGTACGATGCGACATGCGCAGCCTTGCGAGTGGACGGCAACGAATACAGCGCAGCGACCCCCGCGAGCGAGGGCCGCGGGCTATGCGGCGTGCTGCGTAAGCTGCCCGATCAGAACTCGTAACCGACGGTCAACGACACCTGACGCGGCGGACCGTAGAAGCCGGTCAGGATGCCCAGCGCCGGGATGTTGTAGCCGGTGGTGCGGTATTCGCGATCGGCCAGATTGCTGCCCTGCAGGGACACGGTCCATGGCGAATCGCTGGCGCGCCAGACCAGGCCTGCACCCAACAGCGTGTACCCCGGCTGCGCGATTACAGTCGACAGATCGGTGGTCGGTACCACGTCGTCCTGGTAGCTGCCGGTCGCCCGCCCGGTCAGCTCGCCACCGAACAGATCCCACACGTACTGCAGGGTCAAGCCGGCCTGGTACTTCGGGGCATTGGTCAGCTCCTGCACATCCGAGATATCCACCCCACGACTGATGAACTTGGTGTATTCGGCATCCAGATAGGCGAAATTGCCGCTGATGGTCAGCCGCTCGGTCGGGTTGGCGACCAGTTCTGCCTCCAGGCCGTTGACCTCTGCGGCACCTGCATTGGTGAAATCGCCGAAGAAGTTGGTCACGCCGTTGGCGCCGACGAACGAGGTGAATACCGACAGCTGCACATCCTTGTACTTGTTCATGAAGTAGGCGAGGTTAAGGAAAACGGTGCCGTCTGCCAGCGCCGACTTGGTACCCACCTCGTAGCTGGTCACCGATTCGTCGAGGAACGGACGCCCCGACGCCGGAACCGCGGCGGTGTTCGCGCGGATGTTGTAACCACCGGACTTGAAGCCGCGGGTCGCCAGCGCGTAGACCAACGTGTTCTCGGTCGCCTGGTAGTCCAGCGCGATCTTCGGCGATACGTTGTTGGTGCTGATAGCCCTGTTGAAATCGGCCGCAGTCGCGATCGGCACGGTATAGGTCGCATTGCTGAAGAACTGGTTCAGCGCCAGCGCTTCTTTCTTCTCGTAGGTGTAGCGCGCGCCGGCCGTGATCCTGAAGCGATCGCTCACGTTGTAGGTACCCTCGCCATACAGCGCCCACTGGGTGGTGTCGACAAAGCCGTTGGTGTTGCCGAACTGCGCATTGAAGAAGTTGTTGAGTACGGTGCCGCCGGCGGTGCCGTTGAAGTGGTAAAGACCGATCACGCCAGCGAGGCTGTCGCTCAGGTAGTTGGCCTGGAACTCCTGGGTGAGCTGGTCGTCCTCGTAGTTGGCGCTGACGTCGGCAATGATGTTGGGCAGCGTATCGAAATCGATGTTGGTCTTGGTGGTCGATTCGCGATAGGCGGTGACCGACTTCAGAGACCAGGCATCGTTGAGCTGGTAGTTGGCGGTCACCGATGCGCCCTGCATCGTGGTGTCGTTGATATTGAGCATGCCGTTGCGCACGTCGTAGCGGTCGCCGAGCGGCAGGAAGGTGGGCGCAAACCGATTCGGCGCGAGCATCTGCGCACCGCGCACGCCGGACTGGTCATCCATCCAGTCTGCCGACAGCACGATGCTCAGGATCTCGGACGGGTAGAAGCCGAGCGAACCGCGCGCGACCAGGATTTCCTTGTCGGACACCGGCGCATTGGTGCGCAGGTTGTTGCCGAAACCATCGCGGTTGAGCGAGGCGGCCGAAAACCGCGCCACCACGGCATCGCTGCCGATCGGCGTATTGACGCTGCCCTTGAAGTCGGCCTGGCCGTATTCGCCGGCAGTCACCTGCACCTTGCCCGAGAACTCCGGCAGCAGCGGCTTGGTGATGTACTTGATCGCACCACCGATGGTGTTCTTGCCGTACAGGGTGCCCTGCGGGCCGCGCAGGATCTCGATGCGCTCGACATCGAGCACATCGAGCAGCGCGCCCTGCGGACGCGCCAGGTACACATCATCGATGTACACACCCACACCGGGCTCCACGCCCCACAGCGGATCGGACTGGCCGATACCGCGAATGTAGGCGGTCAGGGTCGACGACGATCCGCGTGCGGCATAGATGGTCAGGTTCGGCACCAGACCTTGCAGGTTGCTGATGTCCTGCACGTTGAGATTTTCGATCTTGGCCTCGCTGAGCGCGGTGACCGCGACCGGGATCTCGTTGAGATTCTCCTCGCGCCGACGCGCGGTGACGGTGATCTCGCCGAGTTTGGCAGCCTCGGACTTCTTCCCATCGGTGTCGTCGGCGGCTCCGTCCTGCGCATGCACGGCAAGCGGCGCTGCAAGGCAGGCGGCGGCGATCGCCAGCGCGAGCGGCGAGAGTTTGAATCGGGTCATGGCGTGTGCTCCTCGGAAAATGCCGCCGGCTCCCGATCCGCGCAGGCGCGCGGACCCCCACAATGCAGGGCCGGACTGGAGCAGACTCTAGGCCGCCAGCGCTGCGGGCGAATCTGTACCTTCGTACAGTTACCCGCCGCTTGAGGTCGCGTCCATGCTCGCTGCCGACCCGCAATCCGGAGACATTGATGCTCAGCATGCTGGGCCTGTTCTGCGCGCTCGCGCTGCTGATCGTGCTGACCATGCGCGGCATGAACCTGTTCATTGCCACGCCGCTATGCGCCCTGCTGGTGGCCCTGACCTCGGGCCTGGCAGTGCTGGAACCGTTGGCGGCCGCGGGTGCGCCGAACCTGGTCGGTGCCTACATGAGCGGCTTCACCAGCTTCATCGCCAACTGGTTTTTCATGTTCCTGCTCGGCTCGATCTTCGGCAAGCTGATGGAGGACTCCGGGGCTGCGGATTCGGTCTCGCGCTGGGTCACGGGCAAGCTGGGCATGCAGCGCGCAGCGCTGGCGGTAGTGATCGCCTGCGCGATCCTGACCTATGGCGGCGTAAGCCTGTTCGTGGTCGCGTTTTCGGTCTATCCGATGGCGCTGTCGCTGTTCCGCCAGGCCGACCTGCCGCGGCGCTTCAGTCCCGCCGCGCTCGCGTTCGGCTCGGCGACCTTCACCATGACCAGCGCCGGCTCGCCCGAGATTCAGAACTGGATTCCGATCCCCTACCTCGGCACCACGCCGTACGCCGCATGGCAGGCCAGCGCGGTGGTGGCCGTGTTCATGGCGGTGTTCGGCTACTGGTGGCTCAAGCGCCTGATCGTGCGCGCCAAGGACCGCGGCGAACGCTTCGAAGCGCGCGACAGCGACCCCACCGCAGTCCGCGAACACCTGCCGCATCCGGCGCTGGCGATGATTCCGCTGGCGGTGGTGCTCACGGTGTCGTTCATCTGGCACGACAGCCTGAAGACCTCGGCGCTGATCCTCGCCCTGCTCGCAGGTTCGCTGACGGCATGGCTGGTCAATCTGAAGTGGCTGCGCAATCCGGGGCGCGCGCTCGCCGAAGCCAGCTCCGGTGCGTTGATGGCGATCGGCAATACGGCAGCAGTGGTCGGCTTCGGCGCGGTGGCAAAACTGTCGCCGGCGTTCGCGATTGCGGTCGAATGGGTGACCCACATGCCGGGCAGCCCGCTGGTGAGTGCCGCGATCGCGGTCAGCGTGATCGCCGCGATGACCGGCTCGGCCTCCGGTGGACAGGCGATCGCGCTGCCGATCCTGGCGCCGCATTTTCTCGATCAGGGAGCCGATCCGGAACAACTGCACCGCGCGGTGGCGGTCTCCTCGGGCGTACTCGACTCGCTGCCGCACAACGGCTACGTGGTAACCACGATCCGCGCGATCTGCGGCGAAACCCACAAGGCTGCATACGGGCCGATGGCGGCGATGACGGTAGTGGTGCCATTGCTGGGACTGATCTTGCTGCTGGTGCTGTTCGCGCTGGGGCTGTAGGGCGGGCCTCGGCCCGCCATTCACGCATTCAGCAACATGCCGGCGGGCCAAGGCCCGCCCTGCAGCCCGCCATTTCGATCCTGCATGCGCCATCGGCTTTACTTGTCCCATCGACTTCCGGGCGGTAGTCTCATTCGCCAATTGGGGTCAGGCATACACCATGCTCAAGTCCCACGAGCGCGAAAAACTGATCGATGCCGCGGTGTACTTCGCCGAGCAGACGAAGTACTGCGGCAAGATCAAGCTGATCAAGCTGCTCTACCTGCTCGACTTCGAGCACTTCCGACAGACCGGCCGCAGCGTGACCGGCTCGGAGTACCGCGCGTTCAAGATGGGTCCGGTCCCGATTGGCCTTTACCAGGAGTGGGACGCGCTTGAGCCCGACCTGGCTGAGGCAATTGCGATCCAACCGGAAAAGGTCATCGACTACGTCCGCGAGACCGTTGTTCCACGTCGGACATTTGACGGCTCACACTTCAGCCGCCGCGAACTGGCGCTCATGGAGACGCTTGCCGCCCGGTTCCGCGATGACTACTCGCAACCGATGGTCAACGTGACGCACGCGGAAAGCGGTCCGTGGTCGGCCATCTGGGATAACGGCCGCGGCGCGATGGAACGAATTCCCTACACCCTCGCCGTCCGTACCGATGATCCGCACCGCGAGGTTGTGCTTGAAAGCGCCGCAGAGTTCGAGGGCATTCGCGCCGCAGCAGCGGCGCGCTAAGCCATGGAGCCCGTGGTCGGCGCCGTTTTGCGGCACTCGGCTTTCTACGTCAATCCGGAAACAGGCGCGTTCGAGCCGAAGTACTTCATGGTGCTGGCCGCGCCACCCGGGGACGACCTCGTCATCCGCCTGCTCACCAGCCGTTACGCCGGCCTGCGGCCGAGGGACCCGCCGTGCTCCCACGGCGACCCTTATCCCGGGTTCTACCTGGGCACGCCCGGCGGCGGCTTGAGCCTGCCCACTTGGCTCGACCTGCGGCCCAGCGATGACATGGACCGATGGGATTTCGCGCGGGACGCGTCGAGGGGGCTGATCCAGCCGACTCTGCAACTCGACAGTGCCTTGCTGCGCGCTGCCATGGCATGTGCGGCCGGGGCACCCGACGCCACGATCCGGCAAGAAAAGCTCATTCGAGACGCACTGTCTGTGTTACCGCGGTGAGCAAATACCCGGAAGCGCAATGCGCGTCCCGTCGCCATTCGTTGGGTGCAATGAGCGCAGCGAATTGCACCGCCCCATCCACGCGGTGCAATTCGCCGCGCTCATTGCACCCAACGAATGGCGGGCGCGGAACGGATCAGCCGTTCGCCGACTCGGGCGCGGCCGGCGCCTTGCGCGGACGCTTCAGCTTTGTCGTCAGAACTGGAAGCAGCGAGGTGTAGTGCTGGTAGAGCGTAAACAGGAAGGCGACGCGCTCGGCGTCGGTCTTGAGCGCGGGCTTCTTGCGGCCGGCCGCAACTTCGCCGGCGATGTAGGCGGAATCGACGGCGCGATCGAGCGCCTGATGCGCCTTGACCAGCACCGGCGGCATGGTGCGTGGATCGTAGAGGTCGGCGAGCGAGGA
>JBBRFN010000043.1:0-22223 GCA_038224265.1 Lysobacterales bacterium | reverse complement strand
GCTTCACGACAGCCACGACGAAGACCAGATCCACTTGAAACCGATCGACTTTCCGCAACCGATGTTCGGTCTTGCCATCGAACCGGCCACCCGTGGCCAGGAACAGAAACTCGCCACCGCGCTGCATCGCCTCGCCGAAGAGGACCCGTGCTTTCGCATCGAACACGACAAGGAGCTCAACCAGACCGTGATCCGCGGCCTCGGCGAGCTGCACCTGCGGGTGATGCTCGAACGCATGAAGGAGCGCTATCAGGTCGAGGTCAAGACCCAGCCGCCCAAGATCGCCTACCGCGAAACCATCAGCGCGCGCGCCGACGGCCACCACCGCCACAAGAAACAGACCGGCGGCGCCGGCCAGTTCGGCGAAGTCTTCCTGCGCATCGAACCCCTGCCGCGCGGCGCGGGCTTCGAGTTCGTCGACGGGGTCAAAGGCGGCACCATCCCCCACCAGTTCATCCCCGCGGTGGAGAAAGGCGTGCGCATGGTGCTCGACCACGGTGCGGTCGCCGGCTACGTCCTGCAGGACGTGCGCGTGATCGTCTACGACGGCAAGTACCACCCCGTCGACTCCAAGGAAGTCGCCTTCGTGAGCGCCGGCAAGAAAGCCTTCATGGACGCCATCAGCAAAGCCCGCCCCCTGATCCTGGAGCCCATCGTCAACCTCGACGTCACCATCCCCGACGCGCACATGGGCGACGTGACCGGCGGGCTGTCATCCAAGCGCGGGCGGATCAACGGGACCGACAGCGCGCGCAGCGGCGAGATCGTGGTGAAAGCGCAGGTGCCGCTGGCGGAGATTGGGGATTATTCGAACGAGTTGAAGGCGCTGACGGGCGGGCGTGGACGGTATGCGATCGAGTTTTCGCACTACGAGGCGGTGCCGGCGGGGGTGCAGAGGGGGCTCGTTGAAGCGTTCAGGCCGCGGGTGGAGGAGGATTGATCGCTACCCGTACCGCCCCCCTTTCAGCCCGGGCGCAGACATCCGGGCTGCCCTCCAGAACACTGTGCAATACTTCCACCTCGCGGAACTGGTGGCACAATCCATGCGCAAATTCAACGTGGTCATCGAACGCGATTTCGACACGGGCTACTACGTCGCCTCCGTTCCGGGCTTTCCGGGCGCGCACGCCCAAGGCGACACCGTCGACGACGCCCTCGGCAACCTGCAGGAGGTTGTGGCGATGCTGCTCGAAGACGGCAACCCGACCTTGGAAGGCGAATTCGTCGGCGTTCGACAACTCGAAGTCGCGTAGGTCCTTACGCCGGGAAGTCTTCGGCGGACTCGCCGATATCGGCGAGGAACTTCCGCAGCAGCGCGGGAGCAATATCCTTGCCTTTCTGGAACGGCATCGTCGTTCCGCGTTCGTCCACATGGCGCAGTTGCTTGTGCGAACCCTTCTGGCGCACCTCTTCGAAACCGAGCTTGTTCAGCCGGGCCAGAACCTCGGCAGGCTTCAGGACCGGAAGTTTCACGGGTCGACGCTCCTATGCACTCCGGCACGCCGGACCGAGAGTACAGTGTCGGGTGCCCGCGCAGCAGCCATCGGCACTGGCTCCCCATCGCGCGCCGCATCACGATACACGTCCGCCGCAACGGAGCTGCACGATGACGAGCAAAATCGATGACCGGGCGGCGCGAGAACTGGTCCGGGCGGCGACGGACCGGGAGAGACCGGTGAAGCGGCTCACGGCGATCCCGGCGCCGAAGTTGGCCGCGCAGGCTGAATGGCTGGAACGGGCGAACAGCCGTTGCGACGCGGTCGAAGCAAGGACGGTCACGTTGGTGCAGTGCGATGAAGCACTGGCTCGAATCCGGGCGAAGCTGACACGCAATCCAGGACATCCATAGGTTGCGGCGTAGGCACTGCGGGGCAGTTGGTGGACTGGCTTAGGCCGAACGTGGATGAGGAATGCGGCGCTTTGCGAAGTTTGCTCCGGAACGGACGTGAGGGTCAGCTGTGGGTAGATACGGATCGGGCGCACCAATGGCCATACCTGCCCCGCGTACCCGCGACGACAACGGTCGCACACCTCTCCCCCAAACATAGGTGCCACCCCTCCGTGCCAAGCAGGGCGATTGCGCGACCACCGCCTACCCGGCAGACTCACCGGGACGGGCGTTTGAACTTCCTATACGCCGCGCGGATCGCCGGGGAAAACAGAAGATGTCCATGAACAAGACGCAAGGCGAGCGAGTCGAAGTTGCTCTGTCGCGCCTTCACTTGGACCCGGAGAACCCGCGGCACAAGCCGATCGAGGACGAGGCGAAGATCATCGCGCAGCTCTTCAAGTCGGAGCGTGTCATGTCGATGGCCAAGGACATAGCGAAGAAAGGAGGCATCAGTCCTCTCGAGACGATGGGCGCAATCGAACTTGAGGACAACCCCGGACACTATGTCGTGCTCGAAGGCAATCGGCGCACCGCTGCTTTGAAGGTGCTCAAGGACCCAAAGAAGGCACCGACTTCGGCCGCGAAAGCCGCGCTTGAGGCACTTAACGCTACGCTTCCGGTCAAATTCTCAATCGTCGTGTTCAAGGAACGAGAGAGCGCGCGGCAGTGGCTCGAATTGCGGCACCTGGGCCAACAGGATGGCGTTGGAACGCGCCCCTGGGACACAACCCAGAAGGCACGCTTCGCCAAGGGTGCGTCTCCCGACAATCTTGCTGTAGCGATTCTCGATCGAGCGGAGGCGGCCGGATGGATCGACTCGGGGATTCGCGCCAAGATCCCCGTCACTACCCTCACGCGGTACCTCAGCAATCCCGTGGTCCGCGCTGCGCTGGGATTGGGGCACCGGGGCGAGCTAGTGTTTACGCACGACCCGGACGAGGTTGACGCGGCCCTGAAGCGCTTTGTGCTGGATGCGGCTCCCCGTCGTGACCCAGACAATCTGCCGCCGGTCAATTCACGGTCGGACCAGAAGGCCCGCGTGGCCTATGCCGGATCGCTTCAGACCAATGGCGTGTCGCCGCGAACGCCACTGCCCTCGCCGATCACTCCGCCGCCCGCATCAGCAACGCCGGAGGCGAAGAAAAAGCGCCGCCCGCGTCACCCGAGCGATCGCCCCACGGTTGTCCCTTCCGACTTCGTCGTGACCCATTCGGACAAGGCGTTGCGTCGGCTCGTGGATGAGTTGCGCAGGGCGAAGCCCGATGAGAACTTTGAGTACGCGGCCAACTACCTGCTGCGCGCAGTGCTGGAGCGCGTCATGGTGTTGTTCGCCAGGCAACGCGGCGTGTATCAGCCGAAGATGGCTGACAACTTGCTGGTCAAGGTGTGCATGGAGAAACTCGGAGCCGATGGCTGTACGCATGGGCAACTTAAGAACATGCGCATCGCACACTCCAGCAAGGACCACGCGACCAGCCTGGACACGCTCGGCGCAGCTGTCCACGCCTCCCACCTTCCGACGCGCAAGGGCTTGATCGCCGTGTGGGACAACTGGGAGGAGGCCGTGAAGCTAATGCTGGCTCGGCTATGATGGCGTCCGACCAGCAGCGCCTTTTGTCGCCATTCTCCGCCGCGAATGCCTACTACTGATTCCCCTCTCAGATACCCTGGCGGCAAGACACAGCTCGCGCCGTTCGTGGCTGAGCTACTGCGGGTTAATGACCTCACTCGAGGGATCTACGCAGAGCCGTTCGCCGGCGGCGCCGGCTTGGCGTGGCGCCTTCTCTTCGCTGGGCACGTGGCTGAACTGTGGCTCAACGACATCGACCCGGCGATCTTCTCGGTCTGGCACGCAGCCCTAAACAATGCAGACGATCTGTGCGAACTCGTGGAGACCACGAGCATTGACATGGACCAGTGGCACCGGCAGCGGACCGTTTTCTTGTCGTCGCGGCCGAAGCGGCTGAACCTCGCATTCGCGACGCTCTTTCTGAATCGTACGAACAGGTCGGGGATCGTGAGCGGCGGCGTCATCGGTGGCAAGGAGCAGACGGGAAACTACAAGCTGGACTGCCGGTTCAATCGACAGGAGCTCATCGCCAAGATCCAACGAATTGCGAGCTATCGCGATGCCGTGACGCTAAGCCGCCTGGACGCTGGCGAATGCATTCCGAAGTGGGCCGCGGCGCTGCCTCCGCGCTCGCTGATGAACATCGATCCGCCGTACTACGTGCAGGGCCGGGAGCTCTACGTCAACTTCTATGGACCGGAAGACCACGCGCTACTCGCGTCCACGATCCGGCGACTGAAGTGTCGATGGATGCTGACTTACGACGACGTGCCGGAGGTCCTCAAGCTTTATCGAGGACTCCCGGTGTACCGCAAGGCCCTCATGTATTACGCACAGGTTAAGCGCAAGGCGAATGAGTTACTCGTACTTTCTCGCTTGTTGACTGCGCCTCCGACTTTGCATGGTCGATTGAAGGCTGCAGCGTAGTCGAGACTCAATCTGGCGCAATCGGGGACACCCACGCATTAGCGGGACCGCGATCCGCCTCCACCGAAGGTAACCACCCTGCGCGACGCGCGGCGCCCTGGGGGATCCAGCACCCCCGCGCGTCCCTCATGAGGAACCTCGCGCTGAGCCAAACGGCGGGCGCATGCATCGCCATCGCAGCGCGCCGAGTCACCTTAGGCCGAGTCAATCCCTCGAACTGAAGGACCATCGATGCACAGGTCGATCCTCGCTCACAACCGGACGTTCACCATTGCAGGTCGCTGCGCAGTCCTCCTACTCATTGTCGCGTCCGATGCGTCCGGGCAGTCGGGCATCCCCGCGGTGAGCATCCGGCCTGAGAATCCGAGTTCGCTCGACTCGGTCGCGGTCACGGCGTGCTACGCCGCCGGGCCGTTCGTCGAGACGATGGCAGTGCAGCGCAATGGCCTCGAGATCGATGTTCTGTTCGTCCAAGACGGCATCGACTTCTCACCGAACCCGCCCCATTGCGCGACCGCAAAGGTCGGCAGGCTGCCGCCGGGCCAGTACACGGTCCTCGTCAACAACCGGGAGCCCCCGCTCCTCCCCTCCGTCCAGCGCTTTCCGCTGACCGTTTCGGCGACGACCGTGCCGATCCCGATTTCCGCGTGGCTCTTCCTCCTTGCGGTGCTCGCTTGGACAGGACTGCGGCGCGCGCAAACGCTGTAGAAGTCTTGGACAGGGTTTCGACATTCCAGAGGCAATCTAGGGCATTTCAGGACACCCATGATTCGCGTACGCAATCCGGGACACCCATCATTTGCGCGCCTCGCGGACGTCTAGAAGCGCAATCCGGGACACCCTCCATTTGCGGTGACGTAAAGCTCGCTGGATCAATGGCATAGCACGCGTCCCCCGCCTCGCGGTTGATCTTTCGCCCGCCTCGCCGCCGTGCGTCGGCGTTGCGGTAACGTACGCAAGCGCGTACGCTTTGCCGAGTCAGGAGATGGGCATTCCAGGACACCCATGATTCGCAGTCTGGGACACCCACCATCTGGTGAGTGGGCAGCTCGGCCAGTTTGGCTTTTCCCCTTAGAAACATTACGTTGGCGCAGATTCCCGCTCCAGCACCGGTAGAGGCACGTCGACCCCTCGTAACCAGGGACGCAATCCGGGACACCCACCATTTGCGGTGACGTACACGCAATCCGGGACACCCACTATTTCCGGTGACGTAAAGGTCGCTGGATCAATGGCCTAGCGCGCGTCCCCCGCCTCGCGGTTGACCTTTCCTCCGCCTCGCAACCGCTCATCGGCGTTGCGGTAACGTACGTAAGCGCGTACGCTTTGCCGAGACAGGAGATCACCATTACCACCCTCACCGCCAGCGAAGCCCGCGCAAGTCTGTACCGGCTAATCGATGAAGCTGCGGAGTCGCACAAGCCGATCCTGATCTCGGGCAAGCGGCACGACGCCGTGCTGGTGTCTGCGGAAGACTGGGCGGCGATCCAGGAGACGCTGTTTCTGCTGACCGTGCCAGGGATGCGCGAGAGCATTCATGCCGGCATGGCCGAAACGGTCAACGAGTGCGCCACGGAGCCCGGTTGGTGACCTGGCGGGTCATGTTCGCGAAGCACGCGCAGAAGGATGCCCAAAAACTGGCCGCCACCGGCTTGAAGGAAAAAGCGCAGGCTTTGCTCTCCGTCCTGGCTGACAACCCGTACGCCAACCCGCCACCCTACGAAAAGCTGGTCGGGGACCTTGCAGGGGCCTACTCGCGCCGCATCAACATCCAGCACCGACTGGTCTACCAGGTACTCGAGTCGGAGAGCGTGGTGAAGGTTCTTCGCATGTGGACGCACTACGCGTAGCGCAGTCGGAGTCGGTCACCATCCCGTCCTATCGGCGGATCGCATGGCAATCGCGCCGGACGGGGCAGCCATCATTCGTCAGGCATCATTCGTCGTAAGTTGCCGAACGGGAGTGCCGCTCCCTTCGACAGCGCGCTTCTTTTTTTTCATCATGCACTTGCAGCGACCGCGGCAACGGCCGAACGCGACTGTCAGCGCACTCGACCTGCGCGATTTCCGGCCCGTGCTACACCGATCCCGTGGTCTGGAGACGAAGTGTGGCCAACCTCACCCTCAGCGTCGACGACGCGCTGCTCCAGCGTGCCCGCGAAGCGGCGTTGAAGGCAATCCGGGACACCCATCATTTGACGCTCTGCGCTTCGATCGACGTTGCGGCAACCTCGTCACCCCCATCCCAACCCTTCCCCCGTCGAGGGGGAAGGGCATTTTCGCTTTCGCAAGATTGCGGTTGTGAGCAACCCGGGACACCCATGATTTGACGCTCTGCGCTTCGACCGACGTTGCGGCAACCTCGTCACCCCCATCCCGACCCTTCCCCCGTCGAGGGGGAAGGTCCTTTTAGCTTTCGCAAGATTGCGGTTGTGTGGCGCTGTCAACGACCGCGTCGTTTCGTTGCAACCCGATCTACCGCCCCGGTTCGCGCGGCTTTTCGATGCGCGAGGGCAGGCCCATCACGCGGCGCAGGAAAGGCACGGTGATGCGGCGCTGTTCGGCGAGGCTTTCGCGGTCCACGCGATCGAGCAGGCCGAGCAGGGTGCCCAGGTCGCGGGCGTTGCGGCGGAACATGAAGTCGAGCACGGCGTCGTCGACTTCGAAGCCGCGGGCTTGCGCGCGCTGGCGCAGCACTTCGCGGCGTGCGGCCTCGTCGAGCGGCTTGAGCGCGAAGCGGGTGCAGGCGGACAGGCGCGAGGCGAGGTCGGGCAATACCAGCGGCAGTTGGCCGGGCGGATTGCGGCCGGCGAACAGCATCACCGTGCCGCTGGCGCGGCAACGATTGTAGGCATCGAACAATGCGACCTCGGCGCCGCGGTCGCCGCCGATCATGTGCACATCGTCGATGCATACCAGCGCGGCTTCTTCGATGCCGATCAGCGCGGTTTCTGCCGCCGCACCCATCGCGGCGAGCGGCAGGAACTGCGCGCGACGCGGGCCGGCGTCCTGGCAGGCGCCGATCAGAAGATGGGTCTTGCCGCAGCCTTCCGGGCCGGACAGATACACCCACGGTGCGCCGGGCTCGTGCACGGCCGCGCGCAGTGCGGCTACCGCGCCGAGATTGTCGCCCGCGTAGTAGCTGTCGAGCCGCTGGTGCGCCGGAAAGTGCAGGCCGAGCGGAAGTTGCGGCGTGCTCACGGCGCCTGCCGGGGCCCGACATCGGTGCCGGCAACGGGCGGCGTTTGCGCGCTGCCCGCTGCCGCTTCTTCTGCCGCCGGCGCATTGGGCGGCGCAACCGCCTCCGCCGCGCCATACAGCGCACTGGTCAGATAGCGCTCATGCGCCCAGCGCAACACCACCATCAGCACCGCCGCCACCGGCAGTGCGAGCAGCACACCGAGAAATCCGAACAGCTGTCCACCCGCAAGGATCGCGAAGATCACCGCCACCGGATGCAGGCCGACGCGATCGCCAACCAGCCACGGGGTAAGCACGAAACCTTCGAGCATCTGGCCGACGATGAAGACCAGCAGCACCATGCCCGGGTGGAACCAGTCCTGAAACTGCACGGCGGCCGCGATCAGCGCGGCACCACCGCCGATCACGATGCCCAGATAGGGTACAAAGCCCACCAGGCCGGCCAGCATGCCGATCAGCACTGCGAGATCCAATCCGACCAACATCAGGCCGCCGGTGTAGATCAAGCCCAGCGCCAGCATCACGCTGAGCTGCCCGCGCAGGAACGCCCCCAGCACCACATCGGAGTCGCCGGCCATGCGACTGATGGTCGGTTCCATTGCCCGCGGCAACAGCTCGCGCAGGCGCTGCACCATCACGTCCCAGTCGCGCATAAAATAGAATGTCACTACCGGAACCAGGGCCAGCGTGCCGATGAACCCGACGATCGCCAGACCCGATTTGGAAACCGATGCGACAATGGTCGCGGCCACGCCGCCGGCACTCTGCCAGTGCGCGCGTAGCGCGTCGATGATCTGCTGCGGGTTGAGCTGGTCGAGCGAATAGCCGGTGCGTTGCTGCACCCACGGCAGCACCACGCCGTTGAACCACGCCACGATCTGCGGCAGCTTGTCGATCAAGCGCGAGATCTGCCGCTCCAGCAGCGGCACCAGCACGATCACCACCAACACGACCGCGAGGGTCATCACGCTGAACACCACCATCACCGCGCTGGTGCGCGACAGCCGCGCGCGCTCGAGTCGATCGACGAGCGGATCGCCCAGATAGGCCAGCAGTGCCGAAACCGCGAACGGCGTAAGCACCGGCGACAGCCAGTACAGCAGCACTGACAGCACCACGATCGCGGCCAACAATTGCCACTTCTGCGTATCGCTCACGTGCGTTTCCCGTTCTGCCATTCGCGGCGCGCTCTTGCGCCCCAGGTCACCACATAGTGCAGCCCGCTGGCGATCGTAAGCGCAGCGACACCGATGACCGCCCCGGCCACCATACCCGCAGGCAGCTCGACCACGTGCAGACCGTCGATGAGCGCCAGCACCACCAGCACGATCTGGAACAGCGTAGTGATCTTCGACAATCGGCTGGGCGATGCAACCAGTGCACCGACCAGATGATGATAGGCCACCGCGCCTGCCACGATCACCACATCGCGCGCCAGCACCACGCCGACCAGCCACCACGGCAAGGCTTCGACCACGCCCAGCGACAGAAAACACGCCAGCAGCAACAGCTTGTCGGCCAGCGGATCGAGAATGCCGCCAAGCCGGCTTTCCCAGCCATAGCGCTTGGCCAGCAGGCCATCGATGGCGTCCGAGCCACCGGCGATGAGTGCGACCAGCAGGGCACTGGCATGATCGCCGCGCAAGATCATCCACGCCAGCGGCGCCGCCAGCGCCATGCGCAACAGGGTGATCGCATTGGGTAGCCAGGACAGGCGCATCCGGAGCCCGTCGAAAGTCAGCAAAGCACTAGTCTAGCGGACCAGCCGCAGCCCGATACGGCGCTCATCGGCCAGCGCGCCATCGTCGAAGGCAAGCACACCGCCCACCGCCAGCACCTGGCGCAGGCGTGCCGGGCTGACGTCAAGGGTTGCCGCCAGGGTCAGGGTGGTGCCCTCGGCTCCAGTGGTGGCGAACGCGGTCAGCACCGACAGACCCGCCAGGTAGGCCTGCACGCGGGCAAAATCCTCGGCGCTGTCGATGCCGGCGATGTTGATCACGTAGTCGCCTACCACGCGCTCGACCGCTGCCACCGCGTAGCGCTGCGCAAGCCGGTCGGCCAAGCCGCCGGCAGCCGCAGCCAGCGCGGCGTTGGCATCGGCATAGCTACCCGCCCAGTCGTCGCTGCGGGCACCATCGGCAAGGCTGAACCGAGCACTCCAGTTGGCGCCGGCACGCGCGAGGCGCACCACCATCGCGATCGGCGTGCCGTAGCGCGAAGCGGCCGCGGAGGCCATCGACGAGGGCCCGCCCCACAAGGTGTCGGCATCGATGCGCGCGAGGTCTTCGGCGTCCATGGTGGGCAGCTGGATGCTGATTCCGCGCTCGCGCGCGTGCCGGGTGAGCGCATCGAGGGCCGACACCTGGGCTGCACTGGCGATGCGCCGCGCGCTGCCGTCGTCGATCACCAGCCACAGCAGGGTGCGCGGGCGCTCAGCCCATACCGAGCGGCCGATCGCGGCCAGCGCGGCTGCAACCTGCACCGGATCGAAGCGCACCTGCAGATAGTCGCGCACCACTGGTGCGCTGCCGCTGCTGGCCTCCACTTCCTGCCTGTAGCCGAAGTTCTGCGCCCATTGCGGCGCCTGATCGAGCAGCGGTGCAAGCCGCGAATCGCCGGTCAGGGTGGAATCGCCCGATGCGCGCACCAGCGCGGAGATCAGCGCGGCACGCAGCGCACGCGCACGCTCCGCTTCGTCCTGCGAGGCCACCGGGGCTACGCCGGTGTAAAGGTCCACGACTTCGGCGTGTGCGTTTGCGGTGGCCAGCAGCGCCAGCAGGAACAGCACGGGACCGCGGATCAGCGAATGGACGGGCGTCATGCAGACAGGCTCGGCTCGATGCCAGGAAGGTGCATGGTGCCGCGAACCTACCCACGGCGTCCATGTGCAGCACTGGTATCATGCATGGCTTCCGCATGTGCGCGCAGGTGGTCATCGTGAGCAGTTCCCACCCCGCCGGCGGTTCCGGCCTGACCTACCGCGATGCCGGCGTGGACATCGACGCCGGCGAGGCGGTGGTGGAGCGGATCAAACCGCTGGTAGCGCGCACCTTTCGACCCGAGGTGATGGCCGGCCTCGGCGGCTTCGGCGCGCTGTTCGCGCTGGGTCGGAAGTACGCCGACCCGGTACTGGTCTCCGGCACCGACGGCGTGGGGACCAAGCTCAAGCTTGCCCAGCAGCTCGACCGCCACGACAGCATCGGCATCGACCTGGTCGGCATGTGCGTCAACGACGTGCTGGTGCAAGGCGCCGAGCCGCTGTTCTTCCTCGACTACTTCGCCACCGGCAAGTTGAATGTCGACACCGCTACGGCGGTGATCGGCGGCATCGCGCGCGGCTGCGAGTTGGCAGGCTGCGCGCTGATCGGCGGCGAGACCGCCGAGATGCCCGACATGTATGCGCCGGGCGAATACGATCTGGCGGGATTCTGCGTAGGCGGCGTCGAGCGCGCCGCGCTGATCGACGAATCGCGGGTGGCGGCGGGCGATGTGATCATCGGCATCGCTTCCAGCGGGCCGCATTCGAACGGCTATTCGCTGATCCGGCGCATCCTGAAGCTCAGCGGAGTCGACCTGGCCACGCCGGTGGGCGGGGTGGCGCTCGCCGATGCGCTGATGGCGCCGACGGCGATCTATGTGAAACCGATTCTGGCCCTGCTGGCAGAACACCGGGTTTCAGGAATGGCGCATATCACCGGCGGCGGCTTGACCGAAAACATCATCCGCGTGGTGCCGCAGACGCTAGGCGTTGCCATCGATGCGTCGGCCATTGCGCTGCCACCGGTGTTCGGCTGGCTGCAGGAAGCGGGCGGAATAGCCGCAAGCGAGATGTGGCGGACCTTCAACTGCGGAATCGGTTTCACCGTGATCGCGCGGCCGGGCGACGTGGCCGCGATCAAGCAGCACCTCGACAGCCATGGGCTGGCGCATTGCGAGATCGGCGCGATCGAACCCGCGCGCGGGGAGCAGCGCGTGCGCATCGGCTGATGCAAGCGCGCTTGCGCATCGCCGTGCTTGCCTCCGGGCGCGGCAGCAATCTCGCGGCCCTGATCGCGGCACGCGACAGCGGTGCACTGCCGATCGATATCGTCGGCGTGTTCTCCGATCGCGCAGCTGCAGCTGCCGTGCAAATCGCACGCGATCATGGGTTGCACGTGGAATCGCTGGCACCGCGCGACCATTACGATCGCCTCGCCTTCGACGAGGCGCTGTTCGCCGCGGTCGATGCGGTTCAGCCCCAGCTCATCGTGTGTGCGGGATACATGCGCATCATCGAGGCCAGCGTGGCCGAGGCGCACAGCGGACGCATGATCAATATCCACCCTTCCCTGCTGCCGGCCTATCAAGGCCTGCACACGCATGCGCGGGTGCTGCGCGCGGGCGATGCCTGCCATGGCGCCAGCGTGCATTTCGTCAGCCCCGAGGTGGATGACGGCGCCGTGATCGCGCAGGCTCGCATCGACGTGCAGAGCGGCGACACGGCGGAGTCGCTGGCGCGCCGTCTGCTGCCGATCGAGCATCGTCTGCTGATCGCCTGTGTCGAACTGTATGCGCGCCGCAGCCTGCAACCGACACCGTTCGGCGTTGCACTGGATGGTCAACTGCTCGATGCGCCATTGCTGCTGCAAGGCGACGGCAGCTTGCGCGGGAGCGATCATGCACTCGCGTGATCGGGTGTGCGCAAGACATCACGGGCGCTTCTGGCCGAGCCGATTCGCGCCATGGGTGGCACTGGGCATGCTGGCATTGCTGCTGCAGCCGGCTGCCGCCGCAGAGCGCACGCCACTGCAGCCATTCGCGCTGAGCTACGAAGTGCTTCGCAACGGCAAGCCGCTGGGTGAGGCCAACCTGAGCCTTGCGCGCGTCGACGGCGAAAACTGGGAATTCCTGTCGCATACCCGGGGCACCCAAGGCCTGGCACTGCTGGCCGGGGCCGAGATCATCGAGCGCTCTACGTTCCGCTGGCAGTCGGGATTGCCCGAACTGCTGCAATATCGCTTCAGCCAGGACGTGGCGTTCAAGCGCAAGCAGCGCGCGCTCACCCGCAACGGGGAGCGCATCGACAGCACCGATGGTAAAAACAGTTACGATCTGGTGTTCGAAGCTGGCGCAATGGATCGCAACAGCGTGGTGCTTGCGATAGGCGCAGATCTTGCGCGCGGTGCCGCCGGCGAGTTGCGCTACCGGGTGGCGGACCGTGATGCGGTCGAATGGCAACGCTATCGTCTCGGCGCCAGCGAGCGCATCGATACGCCGGCAGGCACCTTCGATGCGGTTCGCGTCGAGCGCATCCGCGAAAAGCCCGGCCGCACTACCACGACGTGGATCGCAGCGTCGCTCGGCCACGTCGCAATCCGCACGCTGCAGCGCGAAGCGGATGGCGAAACCATCGAGATGCGCCTGCTTCGACATCCGTGAAGACCACGCGTCGCAGCGCAACATCGGCAACGATTGACATTCGCCGACAAACGAATAGCCTCGACAGGTCGCTGCAGGGAGACAGCGCGGACTGTTGGCTTGGGGGCAAGTCGATGGTTCACCCGCCTGTTTGATCCTGCCAGCGATGGTCGTCGACGCAGTGCGCGTCGTCCGGCCTCCTGCTTGTCCAACCAATCGCGTGGGGAGAACTGAACACATGATTCGGAACAAGACCATTCTGGCCGCTGTCATCGCGGCCGCCCTTCCTGGTGCCGTAGTGGCGAGCGAACTGCGCACCACCAAGGACGCCATTGAAGGCCAGTACATCGTCGTGCTCAAGCGTGATTTCGTGCGAATTCCCGGTGAGGAGTCGCGCAATCCCGATGTCACCACCCTCGCGGTGGAACTGGCCGCCACCTACAACCTGCAGGTGGAGCTGACCTACGAGACCGCCCTGCAGGGTTTTTCGATGAAGTCCACGGAAAAGCAGCTTGAGCGCCTGCTCTCCGATCCACGCATCGACTTCGTCGAGCAGGACAGCATGGTGTACGCCTCGGCGACCCAGAACTCCGCGACCTGGGGTCTGGATCGCAGCGACCAGCGCGACCTGCCGTTGAATACGACCTATATCTACGACACCACCGCCAGCAACGTGCGCGCGTACATCCTCGACACCGGCATCATTCCCGGCCATACCGACTTCGGTGGCCGCGTGCTGTCGGGCTACACCGCGATCAGCGACGGCCGTGGCAGCAGCGACTGCAATGGCCATGGCACCCATGTCGCCGGCACCGTCGGCGGCAATACCTGGGGCATCGCCAAGGGCGTGAGTCTGGTCCCGGTACGCGTGCTCGGCTGCAACGGCTCGGGCACCAACTCCGGCGTGATCGCCGGCATCGACTGGGTCGCGGCCAACCACGTCAAGCCAGCGGTGGCCAACATGAGCCTCGGCGGCGGCGCGTCATCGGCCACCGACACGGCCGTCACCAACCTCGTCAACGCGGGTGTGTTCACCGCGGTGGCAGCGGGCAACGACAACGCCAACGCCTGCAACTACTCGCCGGCGCGCGCTGCAGCAGCGATGACGGTCGGCTCGACCACCACCACCGACGCGCGTTCGTCGTTCTCCAACTTCGGTACCTGCCTCGACATCTTTGCACCGGGCTCGTCGATCACCTCGACGTGGTTCACCAGCAACACCGCGACCAACACCATCAGCGGCACCTCGATGGCGTCCCCGCACGTGGCGGGCGTGGCCGCGCTGTATCTGGCGAACAACCCCACGGCGTCGCAATCGGCAGTGACCACGGCGGTGATCAACAACTCGACGCTGAACAAGGTCACCGGCGCGCAGACCGGCTCGCCGAATCGCCTGCTGTACTCGCAGTTCGGCGGTGGCACGCCGGTCGACAATCCACCGACCGCGAACTTCACCTTCAGCTGTTCGGGCCTGGTGTGCTCGTTCAATGGTGCGGGCTCCACTGACGACAACGGGATCAGCTCGTACAGCTGGACCTTCGGTGACGGCAGCACCGGCAGCGGGGCGTCCACCAGCCGCACCTACGCCGCCGGTGGCACCTACAGCGTGACCCTCACGGTGCGCGATACCGCCAATCAGGCCGGCACCCGCACGCAGTCGGTCACCGCCACCGCAAGCTCGGCACCGTGCACCAACTGCACGCTCTACAGCGGCACGCTCAACTCTGGCGCTTCGGTCTACCAGCCGAACGGCAGCTGGTACCAGACCACGGTCAGCGGCGTGCATAGCGGTTTCCTGCGTGGCCCGGCAGGCGCCGACTTCGACCTGTACCTGGAGCGCTGGAACGGTTCGGCCTGGGGCAACGTGGCGAGCGGCACCACTGCCAGCAACAACGAGAACGTCAGCTACACCGGTGCGGCCGGCTACTACCGCTGGCGCGTGTTCGCCTACAGCGGTTCGGGCAGCTACCAGCTCTACATCGCGCGTCCCTGATCGGCTGACATCGCAGTAGTGGCTAGAAGTGGCGGACCGCAAGGTCCGCCATTTTTTTTGCGCCGCTGGGGAGTAATCAGGATCAGCCCGGCAGGCGCCGGATCTTCGCGCCGAGTCCGGACAGCTTCTCTTCGATGTTCTCGTAGCCGCGATCGATGTGGTAGATGCGGTCGACCATGGTGTCGCCGGCGGCGACCAGACCGGCCAGCACCAGGCTTGCCGATGCGCGCAGGTCGGTCGCCATCACGGGTGCGGCGGTCATTTGGGGAACGCCCTGTACCACGGCGGTATTGCCATCGACCTTGATGTCGGCGCCGAGACGACGCAGTTCCTGTACATGCATGAAGCGGTTCTCGAACACCGTCTCGACGATGATGCCGGTGCCCTCGGCAACCGCATTCAGCGCGGTGAACTGCGCCTGCATGTCGGTGGGGAACGCCGGATACGGCGCGGTGGTCAGGTTGACCGCGCGCGGGCGCCGACCGCGCATGTCGAGCTTGATCCAGTCCTCGCCGATGTCGATTTGCGCGCCGGCCTCTTCGAGCTTGGCCAGCACTGCATCGAGCGTGCTGGCGCGCGCGCGTTTGGCGGTGACGCAACCACCCGTCATCGCGCCGGCGACCAGGAAGGTACCGGTTTCGATGCGGTCGGGCAGCACCTCGTAGTGGGTACCGTGCAGGCGCTCGACGCCGTGGATCACGATCGTGTCTGTGCCGGCGCCCTCGATCTGCGCGCCCATCGCGATCAGGCACATCGCGAGGTCGACGACCTCCGGCTCCTGTGCTGCATTCTCGATCACGGTGGTGCCCTCGGCGAGCGTGGCGGCCATCATGATGTTCTCGGTCCCGGTCACGGTGACCAGGTCCATGACCACGCGCGCGCCTTTGAGGCGACCGGCGCGGGCGTGGATGTAGCCGTTGGCGACCGTGATCTGCGCGCCGAGCGCTTCGAGTCCCTTGATGTGCAGATCGACCGGGCGCGTGCCGATCGCGCAGCCGCCGGGCAGCGAAACCGAGGCCTGGCCGAAACGCGCCACCAGCGGCCCCAGCACCAGGATCGACGCGCGCATGGTCTTGACCAGATCGTAGGGTGCCACGAAGTTGGTCGCGTGGCGCGGATCGACGTGGATCTTCATCCGTTCATCGACCACCAGCTGCACGCCCATCTGGCCGAGCAGTTCCATGGTGGTGGTGACATCGTGCAGATGCGGCACGTTGCCGATGCTGATCGGCTCGTCGGCGAGCAGGGTGGCGGCCAGGATCGGCAGCACCGCGTTCTTGGCGCCGGAGATCCAGACATCGCCATGCAGCGGCTCGCCGCCGGAGATCACGATCTTTGCCATCGGTATGCGGGCGCCTCAGCGCGTTTGCGCGGCGTGTTCCGCCGGGGTCAGGGTTTTCAGGGCCAGCGCGTGGATCGCACCGCCCATCAGCTCGCCCAGGGTGGCGTAGACCATCCGGTGCCGGGCCAGCGGCAGCTTGCCGGCGAAACCTTCGGCCACCACGGTGGCCTCGAAATGCACGCCGTCGTCGCCGCGCACATCGGCAGATGCGCCCGGCAGGCCTTGTTCGATCAGGATCTTGATGCGGTTGGCGTCCATCGCTTGAAGTGTCGGTAACGGATCGGTAACGGAATCGAATGTGCGCAACCGGGCGTTAGGACGCCGTCGGGAGCTACAATGCATCGGCCATGTTAGCCCAGACGCCGCCCGGCCACACGCTGGCGCGCCGCCTGCCTGCTCCGCGCCCGCAAAACGCCATCGCCATGAATGCCCAGATTCGCACTGTCCCTGCCCACCCTGCCCGCCTCGATCCGGAGCGACTGCTGCGCTCTGCGCGCGAGGTGATCGCGATCGAAGCGCGCGCGATCGGCGGCCTGGCCGACCGCCTTGACGGCGCATTCCTGCGCGCCTGCGAACTGATGGTCGCCTGCAGCGGACGGGTGGTGGTCACCGGCATGGGCAAGTCCGGCCACGTGGCGAACAAGATCGCCGCGACGCTGGCGTCCACCGGCACCCCGGCTTTCTTCATGCACCCGGCCGAAGCCAGCCATGGCGATCTGGGCATGATCACGCCCAAGGACGTGGTGCTGGCGCTATCGAACTCGGGCGAAACCGACGAGTTGCTGGCGATTCTGCCGCTGATCAAGCGACTGGGCGTGCCGCTGGTCGGCATGTCGGGCAACATGAACTCTTCGCTCGCACGGCAGTCCGATGTACATCTTGACGTGAGCGTGCCGGCCGAGGCCTGCCCGCTGGGCCTGGCGCCCACGGCCAGCACTACTGCCGCATTGGTGATGGGCGATGCGCTGGCGATAGCGCTGCTCGAAGCGCGCGGGTTTACCGCCGAGGACTTCGCGCGATCGCATCCGGCCGGCACCCTGGGCCGCCGCCTGCTGCTGCATATCGCCGACATCATGCACACCGGCGAGCAGATCCCGCGCGTATCCGCAGACGCCACCTTGTCCGATGCGCTGGTCGAGATGACCCGCAAGGGGTTGGGCATGACCGCAGTCGCCGATGCCGACATGACCCTGCGCGGCGTGTTCACCGACGGCGACCTGCGTCGCATGCTCGACGACGCGCAGATCGACCTGCGCAGCACCGCCGTGGCCGAAGTCATGACGATCAACCCCAAGACCATCGCATCCGACAAGCTGGCGGTGGAAGCCGCGCGCCTGATGGAAGATTTCAAGATCCACGCCCTGCTGGTGGTCGACGGCGACCAGCGCGTGGTGGGGGCGTTGAATATTCATGACTTGCTGCGGGCGGGGGTCGTTTGAATTAGGGCCCAGGGCTCAGGGCCCAGGGCCCAGTGAGGAGCGGGTGTCGAGGCACGCATTGGTTGTGCCGCCGTTACGATCCGTGCCGGTACCCTGATCACGTGGCCCTGAGACCTGTCACCCGCTCGCCACCCCGCACCCTGGGCCCTGAGCCCTGGGCCCTGCTCTCAAGAACCTGCACCCTCCAATCCCCAACCGCAACCCGCCCGCCATGCCCGACCACTCCCGCACCGACCTGCCCGCCCCGATCCGCGAACGCGCCGCGCGCGTGCGCCTGGCGGCCTTCGATGTCGATGGCGTGATGACTGATGGGCGGCTGGGGTTCAGTGCGGATGGGCGGGAGTCCAAACAGTTCCATGTGCTCGATGGGCTGGGCTTGAAGAACCTGCGCGAGCACGGCATCACGGTGGCGATCATCACCGCGCGCTCGAGCAGCGTGGTGGCAGCGCGCGCGCATGAACTGGGCATCGTCGAAGTGCACCAGGGCCAGAAGGACAAGCTGGCCTGCCTGAGCGCAATTGCGACGCGACTCGGGCTGCCGATGGACGCGGTGTCCTACATGGGCGACGACCTGCCGGACCTGGGCTGCCTGCTGCGCGCCGGTTTCGCCTGCGCGCCCCCGAACGCGCATCCGTGGGTGCGCGAACGCGTGCACTGGCGCACCCAGCTTGGCGGCGGCGATGGCGCGGTGCGCGAGGTGTGCGATCTGATCATCGGTGCCCAGGGCGGCGCCGAAGCCGCGTTGGCGCGCTGGCTGCCGCAGTGAAGCGCATCGCGCTGCCGGACTCGCTCAAGCTGTCGGGCGTCGAGCGCAGCCTCGCGCTTGCCGCGATCCTTGCCATATTCGCCGCGATTACCGGCTGGATGGTGTGGCTGCAGGACGACCGCACGACGGCGGGGGTGTTCGCCGGGCCGCCGCGCTCGGACTATGTGCTCAATCAATTCACCATGACCGCACTCGATAGCGAGGGCAAACTCGCATTCGTGGTCGACGCACCGCGCCTGGCCAAGCATCCGTATCTGGATACCTTTGCCATCGAGGAACCGCGCTTTCGCATCATCGACGCCAGCGGCAACAACTGGAAAGCCAGCTCACGCACCGCGTGGGTCAGCGCCGATGCCAAGGAGCTGCGCCTGAGCGAAGCGGTCGCTGCCGACCGCGTTGCGGATGCCGACAGCGCGCCGCTGTCGCTGCGTACCGAACGCCTGACCGCGTTGCTCGAGAGCAGCCGGATGCTGTCCGACGCACCGGTGACCATCACCCAGCCCGGGCTTATAATGCGCGGCATCGGGCTGGATGCCGATCTGAAGCAAAACCGTTTCACTCTGCTCAACGCCAAAACCCGCTATGAAAAGCCGCGCCCTTGATGTTCGTTTGCTGGCCTTGGTCGCCGTGCTGGCCGCCAGCCCCGCCTTGGCGGGCAAAAGCGATCGCGACAAGCCGATGGATATCGACGCCGACAGCATGGTGTCGAACGTCGATGCGGGCACGGCCACCCTGACCGGCAACGTGCGCATCGTGCAGGGCACTCTGGATGTGCGCGCCGCGAAGGCGGTGGTGACCCAGGACAAGAACAAGCAAGTTTCTCGCGCCGTCCTGACCGGCGCGCCAGCCACACTCGCCGAAGATCTCGACGACGGCGGCCGGCTCGATGCGAGCGCAGCCCAGATCGACTACGACATGGCCAACGACCGCGTCGTGCTCACCGGCAACGCGGTGGTGGCGCAACCGCGCGGCGAACTGCGTGGCGAGCGCATCACCTACAGCCTCAAGGATGGGCGCATCGACGCCGGCGGACCGGAAGGCGGCAATCGCGTATTCATGCGCATGAACCCGCAGGTCAAGCCCGCCGCCGACGCCGCCAAACCGCCCGCTGCCAGCGCACCGAAGCCACCAGGCTGATGCTTCGCGCCCGCGGTCTGAAGAAGCGCTATCGCGCGCGCGAGGTCGTGCGCGATTTTTCGTTCGACCTCGGGCCCGGCGAAGTGGTCGGCTTGCTCGGCCCCAATGGCGCGGGCAAGACCACCTGCTTCTACATGGTGGTGGGACTGGTGGCGGCCGACGCCGGCAGCATCCGGATCGGCGAGCAGGACATCACCGCGCTGCCGATGCATGCACGCGCGCGGCTGGGCCTGGGCTACCTGCCGCAGGAACCATCGGTGTTCCGCAGCCTCACGGTGGCCGAAAACGTGCTGGCGATCCTCGAACTGCGCCGCGATCTCGACGCATCCGCGCGACGCGGAGAACTGACCCGCCTGCTCGACGAGTTGCAGGTCGCGCATCTGGCGGGCAACAGCGGTCAGTCGCTGTCCGGTGGCGAACGCCGGCGGGTCGAGATCGCGCGTGCGCTGGCCGCGCAGCCGCGTTTCATGCTGCTCGATGAACCCTTCGCCGGCGTCGATCCGATCTCGGTTAGCGAGATACAGCGCATCGTCGAGCACCTGAAATCACGCGGCATCGGCGTGCTGATCACCGACCACAACGTGCGCGAGACGCTCGGCATCGTCGATCGCGCCTACATCCTCAACGACGGCAAGGTGCTGGCCCAGGGCCAGCCGCAGGCGTTGCTCGACAATGCCGAGGTGCGCGCGGTGTATCTGGGGCAGAGTTTCCGCATGTAACGGTAGCGTCCGGCCGCTGGCGTGCAGGAGGGCTTGCAGAGCCTGCCCCGCGCCGGCGTAGAATCAGGACATGGAATGTTTCTTGCTTAGTTGCTCGATCCGGCTTGGTTGCTCGTTCCGACGCGCTGACGAACGACCCGTCGCATGATGAAGCCGTCGCTCCGCCTTGGCGTGTCGCAGTCGCTGACCCTGACGCCGCAGTTGCGTCAGGCGATCCGGCTGCTGCAGCTGTCGGCGGCCGAACTCGAGATCGAAATTCGCGAGGCGCTGGAATCCAACCCGCTGCTGGAAACCACCGCCGAGGCCGAGCAGATCGACGCGCCCGGCAGCGGCGACGAAACTGGCGCAGAGATGGCCGACAGTGCCGGCGACAGCGGCCTCGACGCCGACCAACCCAGCGCCGGCGAGAGCGCAGCCGAAGAGATTCGTGGCGATGCGCCCGAGGCCAGCGCCGACGACTGGCCCGACGACGGCAACGGCGGCGACTGGGAACCCAGCACCGGCTCGGGCACTGCGGTCGACGAAGACGGCTTCGAAGTACAGACCGCCGCACCCGAGACCCTGCAAGACCACCTGCGCTGGCAGCTCAATCTGACCCCGCTGTCGCTGCGCGATCGCGAGATCGGGGTAGCGATCATCGAAGCGCTCGACGACGACGGCTACCTGCGCGAAGACCTCGATTCCCTGCGCGCCGCGCTCGATTTCCAGGCGCTTGCAGACGACGACGAAATCGAGGCCGTGCGCCATCGCATCCAGCGCTTCGAACCGGTCGGCGTGGGCAGTCGCAACCTCGCCGACTGCCTCGCGGTACAGCTGAGCGAGCTGCCGCCGGATACCGCACATCGCGCGCTCGCACTGCGCGTGGTCGGCGAACATCTGGAAGCGATCACCCGCGATCGACCGCGCCTGGCGCAGCGCCTGGGCGTAACTGCGGTGGCGCTGGATGCCGCGATCGCGCTGCTGCGCGGCCTCGACCCCAAACCGGGCGCGCGCTTCGGTGCAGCCGGTACCGACTACGTGGTTCCGGATGCCTACGCGCATCGCCACGAGGGCCGCTGGCGGGTGCGCCTGAATCCATCGTGCCAGCCGTCGCTGGCGATCAACCGACAGTACGCGCGGATGGCCGCCTCGGCGCGCGACGACGCCGGCAACTACCTGCGCGGCCGCTTGCAGGAAGCACGCTGGCTGATCCGCTCGATCAAGGCGCGCGGCGAAACCATGATGAAGGTCGCGCAGTGCATCGTGCGCCAGCAGGGTGCGTTCCTCGACTACGGGCCGGAGGCGATGCGTCCGCTGACCCTGCGCGAAGTCGCCGATGAGATCGGCGTGCACGAGTCCACGGTCTCGCGGGTGACCACGCGAAAGTACCTTCACACACCGCGAGGTACCTTCGAGTTCAAACACTTCTTCTCCGTAGGCTTGGCCACCGATGAGGGTGGCGAGGCCTCGGCAACCGCGATACGGGCCATCATCCGCAAGCTCATCGACGAGGAGAACCCTGGAAAACCGCTTTCAGATCAATCGATTGCAGTCGAACTGAAAGCACGCGGCATCACAGTGGCGCGGCGCACGGTAGCGAAGTATCGTGAGGGCATGAACATTCCCTCTTCCAGCGACCGCTGCCGCCTCGGCTGAAACCCTCGATGCCGTCCGCCAGTGCGCTGCGACCGCGGTGCGTTTCCGCACCACAACCAAGCTCGATTCCAGTCTCCCGTGTACGGGGAGATCGTCCTGCGTCGGCTGCTGTGGGCCGACGCCTTTCCAGGAGGCAGTCAATGCAGATCCAGGTCAGCGGTCAACAGATCGACGTCACGCCAGCGTTGCGCAACTACGTAACCGACA
>JBBRFN010000042.1:0-22393 GCA_038224265.1 Lysobacterales bacterium | reverse complement strand
TGGTGCCAACGACTGGGTCCTCGCTTTGGCACTACAGCTCGACGGAAAGGTGGTGGCAGGCGGCCGCTTCACGAGCATCGGCGGTCAGACGCGCAATCTCATCGCGAGGCTCAGCACGGCGCAGGCAGCGCTGCAATCGCTGGGCATCAGCGACGACGGAAGTGTTGTTACCTGGCTACGCTCTGGCGCCGGGCCGGAACTGGCCTTGCCGCCGCAGTTGTTGTTCTCGCTCGACGGCAGCACCTACACCGCTGCCGGCACTATGCAGCGCATCGGTGCTGGTTGGCGCAGCGTGGGGTTTGTTGCTCCGCGGAACACCACGTTCTACTTGCGTGCGCAAGCACGAACGAGCGCGGGTCGTAACAATGGGTCCAACGGATTGATCGAGACTACGCGCCAGTTTTACATCAACAGCAGCGACACGATTTTTTCCAATGGCTTTGAGTAGGCATGCGTAGCAGGACTTGGCGATTTCCGCATCGAAAGCGTCATTGTCGGTCGAAGATCGAACGAGGGTGACCGAACGAGGATGATCGACAGACTGGGGAAGGCGCCCGAACTGGGGTAGGCACTGAATCGTCCCCGGAATGATGGTTGTTACGGTCATTGGCTGCAGAACGCGAGCCGAAGTGCGGCGCGTCGGGACGACCCACCCTGCGAACCCCGGCGGCATCCCGGCGCCGCCGCGCCGCCTCGTTTTTGCAGGGCAGGGCGCGACTTGCGTTGGCGGTCGCCAAGACAGCGGTCACGAGTCCAGGCTCGGGTCTCTCCCGGTTCGCCTGCTAGTCCAGAATCGTGCCGGTGCCGGTTCGTCCGGTTCGCCGCGTGCCGTCGAGTTTGTTCAGCGCACCTGGCTTTCTTTGGGGAATGGCCTGCTGGCGCGCTGGCTTGAGCGCAACGAACAATATGATGGCGACCGCCGAGACGCCAGCGGCCAGGGAGAACACCAGGGTGGGCGACGTTGCCCAAAGCAACCCGGCAATCAGCGACGCCGGCAGGTAGAGCATGCCGGTGACGAAGCTGTAGATGCCGATGGCGCTGGCGCGGCGCTCGGGCTCGATGTCGGCGATGAAGGCGCTGCTCTGCGAATCGTCGATCGCATAGAAGAAACCATACGCCGCGAAAGCGGCGACGATCTCCCAATGGCTGCTGGCGAAGATGAGCCAGATGTTCACCAGGCCGTAGATGCAGTAGCCCAGAACCACGATGATGCTGCGGCCGATGCGGTCGCCCAGCAGGCCCACCAGCGGGGCGAAGAGAACGCAGGTTGCGTTGAACAGCGCATACAGCAGCACGATCTGGGTGACGCTGAAGCCCACGGCGTGGGCGCGCAGCAGCAGGAAGCCGAGGCTGAAATATGCCAAGGCGAAGGCGCCCGCCGGGACCAGGAAGCGCTTGAACCCTGGACTGAGCGCGGCCCAGTTGCGCGAGAGGCTCTCGCGCGGATGCGGCTCGCCGGGCTGGTCCTTCATTCGCGACAGCAGCACGATGCTGAGCACGGCCGGCACGAACGCGACCCAGAACAGCACGCGATAGGTACCCGGCGATTCACCCAGCCCGCTGAGTAACCCATAGGCAGCAAGCGGACCGAGCACCGCGCCGGCTTTGTCCAGCGCCTTGTGCACGCCGAAAGCGAACCCTCGCGTCTGCTCGCGGGCGATGGCCGACAGCCAGGCGTCGCGCGGCGGTCCCCGAAAGCCCTTGCCCAGTCGCTCGATCACCCGGAACAGGCTCAGGCCCACCACCGAACTGGTAACCAGCAGGATCCCCTTGGCCAGCGTGGAGAAGCCGTAGCCCGCCAGTGCATAGCCCTTGCGCTTGCCGCTGCGGTCCGAAAGCCAGCCCGCCAGATAGGTCAGCGAGGAGGCCGCGAAGTCGGCCAGCCCCTCGATCAGGCCCAGCAGCGCAGCCGACGCACCGACCACGCTGGTGAAGAAGACCGCGAACACCGAAAAAATCATCTCCGAGCTGAGATCGGTCAGCAGGCTGACGAAGCCCAGCTTCAGGACGTCGGGGGGCAGCCGGCCCGGCGGCTTGGGATCAGACGCTTTCATGGGTTGGTGACGATACTCAGTTGGGTGGGCTTGCCGCCAAAGCGCATGCGCACCGCATCGTGGAAAGCCTCGGCCGTCTGCGGCTTGATGAACAGGGTGAGCACCTCGGGGTGCGCGGCCCGCACCTGCCGCTCGATCTCCGCCACCGCGGCTTCGATCTGCGGCACGCGCAACGTATCCGGGAACTCCAGGCTCAGCGCCGCCAGTATCTGGTCCGGCGCCAGCTGCACGGTCAGCACGCCGTTGGCTTTCGCGTCCGGGCTGGCTGCCTCGGCGATGCGGAGCAGCGAATCGCTCAACACCTGGTCGGCGCGCTCACCAATCAGCAGACTCTTGCTCTCGCGGGCCAGCAGGACGGCGGTGGCGGCCAGGACCAAGCCGATGCAGATGGAGGCGACGCCATCGAGCACCGGCAGGTTGAAACGACTGGCAGCGACGGTGCCGATGGCCGCGATGACGATGCCGATCAGCGCCGCGCTGTCTTCGAACAGACCGACAAAGGCCGGCGGGTCCTTGCTGCTGCGAAACGCCGCATAGTAACTCTGCATTCCCTTGATCGATTTGAAGTGCTTCAGTGCCACCCACCACGACGCACCTTCGAACACGAAGGCCAGGCCCAGCACCAACTCGTTGACGAAGGCATCGCGGATCGGCACCGGGTTCCTGACGTGCAGGATCCCCTGGTAAAGCGATACCACGGCGCCGAGCGCGAAGACCAGAAGCGCGACGATGAAGCTCCAGAAGTAGAGCTCGCGGCCGTAGCCGATCGGATGGTCGGGGTCGGCCTGCAGCTTGGCGCGGCGTATGCCGTAGAGCAGCAGTACCTGGTTGCCCACGTCGACGAAGGAGTGGATCGCCTCGCTGAGCATGGCCGAGCTGCCGGTCCAGGCGGCCGCGCCGGCCTTGGTGAAGGCAATCAGCAGGTTGCCGACGAGGGCGGCGTAGATGACCTTGGTGGAGGATGAGTTGGCCGCCATCTACTGGTCCGGTGCCTGCCACTGCGGGGCGCGACTACTCCGTGGTCGCGCCGTCGTAACGCTCGGTGTCCGCCTCGGCATCGGCGCGCGTATGGTGCACCCCGCCTTCGCGTTGGTTGGGCGGCGAATAGATCGTGTAGAGCTTGAGTGGCCTGTTTCCGGTGTTGATGATGTTGTGCCTGGCACCGGCGGGCACCAGCACGGCATAGCCGACCTGAATCGCCGTGCGAACGCCGTCCAGCACGGCATCGCCGCTACCCTCCTCCACGCGGAAGAACTGGTCGAGCTTGTGCACCTCGGCACCGATTTCTTCTCCGGGGTTCAGCGCCATCAAGACCAACTGGCAGTGCTGCGCCGTGTAAAGAACCCGGCGGAAATCCTCGTTCCGGTGGGCCATGCCCTCGATGTCTTGCACGTAGCCTTTCATGCTGACCTCCTGCTGTTTTTGGACCGACGACGGTTTGCGAATGCGCGGCAAGGCCGCTGGGTGGAGAACTCAAGCTACGGCGCCAAACAACGCTCCCGCACCAGCCGTAACGCCCATGGCAATGGCGCCCCAGAACGTAACGCGCCAGATGCCATTCCAAATTTGCGCGCCGCCAACCTGCGCGGAGACGGCACCCAGGCCGGCCAGGAACAAAAGCGATGCGATCGAGACCCAAACGATGAGTTGCGCGGGTGCGGTCGCCAACACGACGCCAATGGGAAGCGCGGCGCCTACCGAGAAGCTGGCCGCCGACGCCAGCGCCGCTTGCGTGGGGCGAGCGGCCGTGGCGGTCGAGAAGCCCAGTTCGTCGCGCGCATGCGCGCCAATCGCGTCATGCGCCATCAACTCGCCCGCAACCCGGTCAGCCAGCGAGGGGTCGAGGCCGCGAGCGACATAGATGCCGGCCAGTTCCCGTCGCTCGCCGGCGGGGTCGGCTTTGAGTTCAGCGCGCTCGCGCTTCAGATCAGCGTTCTCGGTGTCCTGCTGCGAATGTACCGAGACGAACTCGCCGGCCGCCATGGACATGGCCCCGGCGATCAACCCGGACACGCTGGTCAGCAGTACCGTGCGATGGTCCGCGCCGGCCGCCGCCACGCCCAGCACCAGGCTGGCCGTGGACACGATGCCGTCGTTGGCGCCGAGCACCGCCGCACGCAGCCAGCCGATGCGGTCGCTGCGGTGGTGTTCGGCGCGCAGATCGTTGTTGGCCGGCTGGGCCACTTGAGATGTCATCGGACAGCCAAGGCATCCTTGGTCAAGCTCCAGGCCTGCGCCAACTTGGTCCCACGCGCGTGATAAGCGGTCTTGACCCGCTTCCCACGCTCCTCGATCCGCGCCTTCATGTCGCCTTTAGCGTGGCTCATCTGGAGCTTGATCGACGCGACCTTGGTGTCGGCTTCGTGCTTGAGTTCATCGATGTGATGCATGGCGCGATGCACCGAGGCGTCCAGGCTGCTGCTGGCAGCGGCGATCTTCGCCTGCAGCTTTGCCTTGGCCGCGCCGCTGGCATGCGAGGCTTCTGAATCGAGTTCCTTGATCTCCGCCTTGAAGGCCGCGATGTCATGGTCGAATTGGGCTTCTTCCAGTTCAGTGCGGGTGCGCCGCAGCACATGAGCGCCTGCGGTCTCCAACGCGGCATCGACGGGCATCACCCATTCCTCCTCGATCTCCGCCAACAGCGCAACCTTGCCGGGCAGCAGCGCCTTCTCGGCGTCTTCGATGAAATCGAGGTCCACGCCAGCCACCCAGAAGTCACGCACGGCACCCACCAGCGTTCCAGTCACGGCACCTACCGCCAGACCGACGGGCCCGCCCAGCAGGCCGATGAGGCTGCCCACCGCCAGCCCGACGCCCGTGCCAGTCGGCCCTGCCGCCATCGATTGCTTTACGCTGATCTTGCCGCTGGCATCCTTGGCGATCATGCCGGTACCGTAGACCGTGATGTCACCCTGTGAGTGAAGTCTGTGCAGCGCCTGCAGGCCGGCGTCGGCTGCCATTTCGCTGTCGAATACCGCGATCAATAGTTTGTTCATGGGGGTTCCTGTTCAGATTCGTGTGGGAGGGCGAAACCGGCGATTGGGAAGCAACATCAGCCAGTAGCGGAATGGATCGACTCGCGCACCCGCGCGGTGGCTGCGCTGACGCCGGCTTCGAACTCCTGCCAGCGCTCGGCGCTCGCCTGCTTCAGCTCGCCCAGTTTGGCTTCGGCCGATTGCACGTCGCGACGCAGTGCCGCGATCTGCAGATCGATGCTTGCCTTGGCTTCGGTCGCGGATTCGCTGGCCTTCTCCTCCAGCTCCGCGACCCGGGCCTTGCCCTTGGCGATATCGTGCTCGGCGGTTGCGACGAACGCGTCGAGCTTGGCGGTGTCCGTGGCGTACGTGAACTCCGGCATGGCCTTGATGGTGTCCTTGTTGGCGCCAGCCATCACGAGCTTGCCCGCCTTGTCTTGGATATTGCCAACCGGAATGGCGACATCGTGGCGGCCAAGGCCAACGAATCCGCCCGCACCGACGATGACGTAGGAAATATTCCTGTCGGGCGAGACGATCAGGTCATCCACGGTGCCGACCTTTTGTCCTTCGTCGCTGTAGATGGTCTTGCCCATCAACGTGTGCTTGACGCTCCAGCCCATCGCAAGCCGGGTCGCTTCGGTGACGTGGACATTGGCCGTGGTTGCGCCACCGGACACCTGCGCCCACGTAGGGCTGGCTGCGAAAAGCGCGAAGCCTGCAGCCAGGGCGGTCAAAGTGAGATGGGATTTGTGCTTGGTCATGGCCGCTGGTCCGTTTGCGCGTGGGGCCATAAAACTTTCCATGGCAGTGCACTCCCTGCCTTTCTAGTCGTTCACGGCGACGAGGTCTGTTCGACAGCGCACTCAAGCGCTTGCGCTTCCTGCACGCTGCCGAACACCGCCGTTTCCTGCGGCGACAGGATCCACGCCTGGGTATCCGGCAGCCCACGACCTCCACCCGACCGCCCCCGTGCGGGACCGAACCGACGCCAGCCGGCGAAGTGCGTACTCTGAGGGGCTCCAGCGTGGCCCGTGATTGCTGCGATCAGGTCAGAAAAGAAGCCGGAAGTACAAGTTCTGCCGGCGGGTCCATGCGTCCACCAGGAGTCTCGACATGGTTGTTTGCCCCATCGCTTTGGCCGTTGGCTGCAAAAAATGTCCGATCGTCAACGTTTGCCCCGTGAAGCGCTCGCTGGGGGACTTCAAGGATCCGCCACGGACGTCAAAGCACGCTGGCAGGAGCAGCAGGAAGTCGAGCTGATCCAACCGCAGGCATCGCCGGCCAGGCCAAGCGCCCGCAGGGTCGAGGCGTCTGGGGATCGCGATCGCGAAGGATCAGCGCGCCGGCACCAGTGGCAGCCGGATTTCGTTCCGGCGCATGAGTCAACGCAGACCGGGATGCATGTCGACGACAGACCGGGACGAGCGCTGGTTCGGCTACTGGCCGTTCCGGGAGTGGTGATCGGGACAGCGGGTATTGGTTGGGCGACAGCAATGGCTGATTGATGCGTGTCCTTGTTCGCGTTTTTGTTCGCGTTTGTTCGCACTTTTGTTTGCTTGTTGTTCGCTTCGATGTTTGCTTCCTTGGGCGTCAAGCCGAGTGCTGCGAACGGCGCTCGGTTGCGGCATCACGCTCAGGGCTTGCGCTGCTCCAGTTTCAGCGCCGCCGCGATCGCCGACCATGGCACGATCTTGTAGTTCTGGTTTTCGACCGGCATCAGGTTGCGGCCGTCTTGCGCAACCATCGCGCCGCTCTCGAAGCCCGGGCCGAGATTGCGGCTGCTCACCTCCAGGCCGTCGGTCTCGCTGATGCCGTCGATGCCGCGTTCGCCGTCGATCACCACCGCGAACGAACCGAGGTACTCCTGCGCGCCTTCGCGGCGATACACGGCATAGGTATCGTTGCCCTGGCTCGACACCACCAGATAGCCGCGACCGCCGCCGAGGTCGTACAGCCCCACGCCCTCGAGGTCGTCCTTGATCGCCGGATTGTCGGCGACGCGAGCGATCGCGGTTTTGGTCGTTG
Organism: Lysobacterales bacterium; assembly: GCA_038224265.1. GTDB lineage: Bacteria > Pseudomonadota > Gammaproteobacteria > Xanthomonadales > Ahniellaceae > UBA4656. Next base: position 15,336 of record JBBRFN010000042.1, on the reverse strand, counting down.
CCGCATCGGGTTCCGCATCGAGCCGCCAAAGTGCCACATCTTCCTCGCCGATGAACAAGACTCCGGCGTCGTCGTCGGCCACGCAGCCTTCGGTTTGCGATTCGAACATCAGCTGGCGCACCAGCACGGACCTGACCTTGCCGTTGCCGGTATCGACAAGCTCCCACTGGTACAGCGGTCCGTCGCCACTGTTGATGAACACGTAGGTCTTGCCGCTGGCGCTGCTGCGATACATGCAAAGGCCATAGGGGTCGTCCAGGCCGGTCGGCTGCAGGCCATCGGCGACATCGACAAGCTGGCGCGTGTTCGGATCGAGACGATAGATGGCGATCGACTTGTCGCTGCGATTGCTCGCGGTCACCAACACCACGGGTTTGCCGCCGAGGCGAAAGCCCCCGCGCAGGTCGACGTTGTTCATCTTGCCATCGGCACGGTAGTGCACCTGCCGGCCCTGCATGTCGTACACGTACAGCCCGGACTTCTTGTCGGTGGCAATCATCAGACTGCGCGCAGGATCGCTCGGGTTGGCCCAGATCGCCGGATCGTCCGCCGCGTCGCCGAAGCTGACCACCGGCATTGTCTCGGCGACCGGCCTGACCTCCGGGATCGGTGCCGGATCGACGCGACGTGGATCCTGCGGCGTTCCGGCGGCGAGCGACAAAACGCCAGCCACATCGGAGAACGACAACAATCGGTAGTTCGCGCCATTTTCGTCGGCGAGCAGCAGCACACCGCTCGGAAACGCGGTACCCAGCGCGACGCTGCTGGCGAACAGTGGGCCAGGCTCGGCGATCGGGTTGGTGCCCGCTTCTGCAGCAGCGCTGAATGAACCTGCGTAGGCATCATCGTTGCCGCGGTCGTAGACGTTGAGGCGCCCTGCGGAGCTGTCCGCAGCGATCAACCAGCGGCTGCCGTCGCCACCGTCGTGGAGCGCAAGCCCGCCCACTTCCTCGGCGATATGCCCTGCGCGCGGCGAATCGATCAGCGTAGCGGCGGCATCAGCCTCCGGGTTGGCGTTGAAGCGCCAGATGCCGACCGTCTCCTCGGCGGCATACAGCGTGCCCTGCGGGTCCGCGACGCACTGGGTCAGTGGCGAGGGCACGCTGATGCGCCGGATCTGACGCGCATCGAGCTGCCCACCGCGCGTGGCATGGATCAACAGCTGCTCGATCTCGCCGCCATCGCCGACCACGAACGCATGCAGCGCGCCATCGAATCGATTGCGATACAGGCACACGCCTTCCGCCGCAAAGCCCAGTTCGATGACGCGCGCACTGCGTTCGACCAGTGCATCGCCGGCCATCGTGTACAGGCGCAGGCGGTTGTCGGTGGTGTCGATTGCTGCGAGCACCGTGCTCGGCTTGCCGGCCACCGGCACGTTGTATGCGACATCGACGCCGGCCACTTCGCCGGCTTCAATCTGGCCGAGGCGGCTGCCGTCGAGCGCGTAGATCTCCAGGCCGCCAAGCGCCGCCGTGCCCACGATGCGGCTGCGTTCGGGCGCTGTGGGGTCGAGCACCACGACCGCGCTGTTGGGCTCGCCTGCGGCGACTGCTTGGGTTCCTGCCTTTGCAGCGACCGGCAGCGTCCGAACGTCCGGAGCGTCTGCCAGCGGGCGGTTGCCCGTCTTGGTGCTCGTGCTGCAGCCAGCGCCGAGTATCGCCAGCCCCAAACAAACTGCAGCGAAACTGGAATGTTTCGGAATCATCGTCCTCGCTCTTGTCGTGCGAGTCGGCCACCAATGCGCTGGAGCGCGCTGGCCGCGACTGCGGGCGCCAAAGTTCCCACAGCGATGGCCTGATCGCAAGGAAGCCTTGCAGGTTGTTGCAAGGTGGAAAGCGCGCTCGTGATCGGTGCGCCGAGCTGACGGTGCGCGATGCCGCAACAGACGCGTGGCAGCCGGGATCTCGACACCGTCGACAAGGACGATGTCGTCAACGGTGTCGTTCAGATCTGCGACTGCCATGCGAACTGACGCCACCATCGCCGACGGCGATGGTGGCAAGAGGCTGAATCTGCCCGATCGGCATGCCCGCGAGCGGCGGTCGCTGCAGCGAAACAGAGCAGCCGTCAAGCGACGATTATTGCCGCCAATCGTTCGCCAGACTGCTGCCGATCAAGCTCAACGACCGCAGCTCAATGCCTGGTCAATGGACGCGCGAGCTGGCCACCGGGAAATCGTTTTGCTGCCCGAAATTCACCGTCCATATGGTCGCAATGTTGCTGCTGGTGCGAACCTGGAACGCGCTCGCATTCGCCGTCGCGCTGCCGCGCCAGAACGCGTGGTCGCTAAGGCCGTCGCCGTCGTAGTCGCCGCCAATGCGGACATCTCCGGTGATGCTGAAGGTCACCACGGGTGCCTCCACCGCAGTCTGCGAATCGCGCGTGCGCCATTCGCGGTTGCCGCCGACGGTGCGGCTGGTGGTCACGTCCGCCCAAGCCGAGCCGACGTGGTTGCCCGGGATCAGGAAGTCCGAGGCCAGACCCAACACGAAGGTGGAAAACTGCGTGCCGGAGAGGCCGTTGAACATGCGAAAGCGTGCGTTCGAAGGTGTGGTGCTGTCGGCCTGCTGGATCACCACATCCGCAAGGCCATCGCCGCTGTAGTCGAAGCCGCTGATCGGGAATTGATCGCTATTCACGCCGGTGCCGGTGCCAACCACCCCGAGTGCCCCATTCGAAGAACGCAGGTAACGAACCTGAAGCGGCCCTGCCGGAGAACCGGTGGGCGGGCCTCGGTATACTCCGAGATCGTCGATGCCATCGCCGTCGTAGTCGCCGCTCTGGGTCGAATCGTCACCGGTCTGCCCGAACGTGACTGAACGCACCGCGCCATTACGCGACGATAGCCGCACCTGGAAACGGCCGGTCTCGCTGGCGCCTGGGCTCCAGACCGTCGGATCCGCGATCCGGTCGCCGTCGAGGTCGAGGCTGTCGATGAAGTCGTTGCTCGAACTGCCGAGGCTGAACGTGGTGGCGGTCGCCGCAGCCGTCCCGTTGCCGAGGTTCTCGCGGATGAGCCAGTCGATGTTGCTGCCGTTGGCGCGGGCCAGCACGAAGTCGCTCAGCCCGTCGCCGGTGAAGTCGGCCTGCACCTTGTTGATGCAGTGCGCCGGTGCTGCGACGCCCTGCGGCGCAAGCATTTCCGGGGCGGGTGCCGGCGCGGTTTCGAAGCCGTCGGCAAAGATGCCGGGGCCGAGTGCGTCGAGGCTCAATGTGGTCGTGCCGATCGAGCCGAGGTCGCTGGCGATCGAATCGGTCACGACCAGAGTCCAGGTGCCGTTGGCTTCACCCGCGGTGAGCCCCGCGAACACGCCGCGCAGCGAGGTCGGGCAGCCGCCGGCATTGGAGCGACCCGGCGCACCGCGCGAAGTGCTGCGAAACGTCCCGGCGGGCAGGGTCGCGTTGGTATCGAGCGCCAGCAGCGCGGGCCAAAGGTCTGGGCGGCCGAGATCGCTGAAAGTATAAGTGCCGCCGAGATTCGAACTGTCGCCGCTGTTGCTGCTGCGCCCGGTGCCGGGACGACCGAGCACGATCAGGCGCGCGATGCCGCTCGGCGCCACCAGGGTCGCGGTCACGTCGCCGACCCAGGTGTGGGTCAGATCGGCCGTAAGTTCCACCGACGCAATCGGCCCGATCACGCCGCTGACTGCGAACGACACCACCCGACCGTTCGGATCGTTGTCCGGAATTGCCCCGGTATTGGTGCCGGGAAAGCTCACGGGAACAGCGAGCGCCAGGCTGCTGACGGCGCACAGGACCAATCCGGCCGGAATACTCAGTGAGCGCGTGTTTACGGTGCCTGCGTAAGGAGATAGGAGATGTGCGCAGCGGGCCGCAGCCCGAATGCGCCTGCGGGGCCCGAGTCTACATCCAATTTGCGGGCGCACCCGGTGCAGCAGGCACCTGCATGGGCGCATCGAGACGAGTCGCGAAGCCTGCATTTCAAGTCGGTCATCGGCGGGCCGCGGAATCGGTCTCATCAGTGGTCAAGGCGATTTTCTGCGAGGTGATTTGTTCGCGGCCCGAAATCAAGATTCCTGAATCATGAAATTACCGATAAGTCGACAAGCGCGGGTTTAACAATTGCAACTCGGGGACGCGGCATCGATGCGGCAGGCGGCAATAGCCGTCACTTCATGACATGTCCTCAGATCGCGCAGGTACAAATCGCGCGCAGAACATGCCTGTCCTCACACCGCGTCCTCACATCGCGTCCGCATGCCAACCATGCGCCTCGGCCTATCCCGTAGACGCTCCAACAAACGTCGCAACCTGCTCCAGCGGCAAGCGCTGGATGTCCGGCACACGGCAATCCGCGCTCGGGTGGCCGACGACGAGCAGCAGATAGGGCATCTCGTTTTTCGGTCGGCCGAGGATGTCGTTGAGAAAGGCCATCGGACTCGGGGTATGCGTGAGGGTGGCCAGGCCCGCGGTATGCAGCGCGGCAATCAACAAACCACAGGCGATGCCGACCGATTCGTGCGGGTAATAGCGTTTTGCCTTCGCGCCTTGCGCGTCGACACCGAATCGCTCATAGAACACCGCGATCAGCCACGGCGCTGTTTCAAGGAACGGTTTGTTGGCATCGGTACCGATGGGCGTCAGCGCGTCGAGCCACTGCTGCGGAGCGCGGCGCTGATAGAACTCCCGCTCTTCGGCCTCGGCCGCTTCGCGAATGCGCCGCTTGATCGCGGCGTCCGCTACCGCCACGAAGCGCCACGGTTGCTGGTTGGCGCCGCTCGGTGCGCTGGCAGCCGCGCGCAGGCATTCACGGATTAACGCGCTTGGGACCGCACTGCTGGCGAAGTCGCGGACCGTGCGTCGGCGGACCATGCGATCGGCGAACGCGACAGCCCGCTGCAGGCGCTGCGTATCGTCGAGCGGCTCGAAAGCGGGCAGCGGAATGGTCGGTGCTTCGGTCGTCATGCAAGTGGGCCTGGCTTCGGACGACGAGCGTAACCGCAGCGCGCGGTACACGCAGCATCGGGTTCCGACAAAACTGCAGGAATCGATGGCAGCAGCTGATCAGCGCAATGTCGGTCCCGTGGGTTACCGCGTCGAGACGCGCAATCTGTGCGATGTGATGCGCAGTGGTCCGGATCGGCGTGGTCCAATCGGATCGCGTCTGTTTCCTGGCCTTGTTTGCGATCCGCGACATGGCATGATGATCCGGGCGGCGCCCGCGCCTACCGGGCGCGCACGCCGATTCTGGAGGTAGCGATGGTCTTCACTCCCTACATCCCCGGTGCGCCGGCAGTCAGCGCACGTCGGCTCGTGGCAATCGCGGCAGGCTGCATGCTCGTGTGCTTCCTGCTGCTGCTGCCGGTGATGCGCTGGGCCGGCGGCATGGACTGGCCGCGCAGCGTGGCGTTCGCGGGGCTGGTGACGCTCGGCGTGGGCGTCGCGCTGCTGGTGGTACAACTCGTGGTGCGCCTTGGCGAGTGGCTGATCGATCGCGCTTCGGCCGCGCTAGGCAGGGGCCGCGCGCGGCTCTTCCCGCGATTTGCGCCACAGGAACGTACGCGGCGGCTCGTCGCACTCGGAGCGCTGCTCGACGGCGTCGAGGCCGAACTGCGTCGGTTGGACTGGTGGCAGGCAGATCCCCCGCCGCTGCGCGAGCAGGCATTGGCCGGCGAGCTGCGCAGCTATCTCGATGCGCCGAGCTTCGAGCTCTGGCTGCAGTGCGTGTTCCTGCCCAATGCCCGCGATATGGTGGCGGCCGACGCGCTGCCGCCGTCGAGCAGCGTCGGCGTGATGGCGATGCGGCAGTACGACTACCACAGCCACGTGCCGGAGGCGCAAGAGCTGCTGCGCCTGCTGCAGCGCTTCGACGTCGAGGCCAACGAGCTGGTTGGCCACGATCCGCTTGCGCCCTGAGGCGCGACCGGCGAACAACGACACGGCGGTGAACAAGCGTCGAACATGGCGCGGCATGAATGTGCCACTGCCGTCGTCAAGCGATACCTGGAACGATGTTCTTTCCGTCCGACTCGTTCAACAACGGTCTGAGGGGTCTCTTTCGATGCGCCGATGCGGCGGTTGATATCTGTCCTTGTTCCGTGTTGTTCGGTTGTGTTGTGGCGTTGCTCTGGGTTGTTCTCAATGCGCTGCCTCCTGTGCGCCGACCTGGTCTTGCGCAAGCACGGTGATGCGATAGCGCCGGCCGGTCGCTACGGCGTCTCGAAGCCATCGCGGAACATCACGTCATTGGGCAGCGCGGCGAACACGCCGCCGGCGAAGGCATAAACCCCGCCCGAGGCCGAAGGTTGCGCGTCGGGCTGCCCGGCAGCGAGCACCACCGTGTAGGTCGCGGCCTGCGAGATGCCGCCACCGTGGCCGTCGGCGCTGGCGGCGACCAGTCGGTAGTCGGGAGCGCCGGCATTTGCGCCGGCCAATACCGTCAGCAGCAGTGCGGTGCCGATGCCGACACGCGTGCGCAGGCCGCACTCACTCATGTTGTGCGCTCCGCTCCAGCGCCTGCAGGCGACGCGCGAGCCCGTCGACTGCCGCGCGCAGCGATTCGTTCTCGCGCTGCAGGCGGGCGTTGAGCCCCTGGATGGCGGCCAGCGCCACACCATCGGCGTCCACGGTGCCGATGTAGCGCGGATCGCCACCGAGCCCGAATGCGGCGTGGAAGTCCTCTGCCATCGGACCGAGGTGCAGCGTGTCGTCGCTGCCTCGGTAGCGCCAGCGGTTGACCGGCAGCGCCAGCAGCGCGTCGAGTACACGCTCCGGTTCGATCGCCTCGATCGCATGCTTGAAGGTGCGGCTGGAGCCATTGGTCCAGACGCCGCCAGCGGTGAGGTGGGCGCCGTTGCCACTGTTGGGGATCGTCGAGTCGCCGACGTGGATGGGGTGCTGGGGCAGCAGGGAGACGCCGTCGGTCCGTCCTCGGAAGAGCGCCAACTGCCGCGAAAAGCTGCTGCCGCTGGCGACGATCTGCAGCACCGGCGTGTCGTTGCTGGCCGAGTTGCGGTTCAATACGGTGAAAAAGGCGTTTCCGCTTGGCGATTCGCCGTTCTCGATTCGGAAGCTGCTGTCGGTACCCGGCGTGCCCAGCGTGAGCGCGGCGCGCATCGCAGTGCTGCCGCTGGCGCCCAGCACCACGTCGACGCTGGTGCCTCCCGGTGTCGGGCCGACCGTCAGTTCGGTGGTGCTGCTGGATGGTGTCCGGTTGATGGCAACTCCGCCACCGGCGCGAACCAGAAACTGGTCGGGCCCCGAGGGGTTGAAGACCCCACCGGAGTCCGCGAATACGAACGAGGTGCTGGGGGTAGTGGTCGGCATCGAGCCGCCGGCCGCGAGCGAACCGTCGGGGTACAGCATCAGGCGCGAGAGGTAGCCCGAGAACGGACTGGTGTTGACCGCCGAGACCGCAAGCCGCGCGTCGGCGAAAGTGCTGCCGATGGTCCCGACGTTGAAGAAGGCGGTGCCGCCGCGCGGCCACAGGGCCAGATCGGCGTTGACGTCGGCGGTGGCCGGCGAGCCGCGAATCGTGAGCTCGGTGTTGTTGTTGAAACGATCGCCGTTGACTGTTACTCCGACGTCGCTGCGCAGCGCCAGCGGCGCGGCGTTGGTGGTACCGAGGAACTGCGCGGCGGAGACGGTGTTGCCGGACAGGCCCCAGCCTGTCGGCGGGATCACGCCCGGCGCAAGATCGACCGCACCGATGCTGCCGTCGATCACCTTGGAGCCATCGACGGCATTGGCTGCCAGGTCTGCCAAACCGACCGCAGCGTCGGCGATCGCCGTTGAGGACACTGCACTGTCGCCGAGCTTGGGCCCGGTCACGGCGCCATCGGCGAGCTTCGCGGTGACCACCGCGCCACCGGCGAGTTTTGCCGGCAGCACGGCGCCGTCGGCGAGCTTGGGCCCGGTCACGGCGCCATCGGCGAGTTTCGACGACAGCACCGCAGCATTGGCGAGTTTTGCTGCCGCTACCGCGCCATCGGCGAGTTCCGACGTGCCGACTGCGCCGCTGCCGATGTCGGCCGCGCCTACGGCGCCATCAAGAATGTTCTGCGTCTGCACCGCGTCAGCGGCGAGTTCGAGGTCGGTGACGCTGGCCGCCGCCGGCTTGAGCGCGAAGGGCGCCGCGGTGAGTTCCTGACGCGGCAGCAGGGTCTCGAAAGCGCCGCTGGCATTGCCCTCGCGGACCGCGATCTCCAGATACAGCCGGTCGCCCTGAAACAGCGCGCGACCGAAGTCGACCTTGGCGGTGAACGCGCCTGCCAGCACCAGTATGTTGTCCACGTCTTGCGGTGGTGCCAGCGGCGCGCTGGCAGTGGGTTCGCCATACGGCGTGAAGCGCAAGTCGTAGACGCCATCACCGGGCGCACCGTTGACCGCCAGCACGCCCTGCACGGTGATCGCGCTGGTTACCGGCTCTGCGACCGCACCAGTTGCGCACAGCGCGGCGAGCAGGGCAGCGGCGGCGAGGATCGGGCGGTTCTGACGCATGGGACGGCTCCGGCAGCGACTCGAGCCTTACAATGCCGAAGCGCGCCCGAATCGAACGCTGCCCGCTCGATCCGCCCACAAGATCACCGTGTTCAGGGCTTTCTAGCCACTCTCAACGGGCAGCTGTGCTGCCCGCCACCCGCTGATGCCCGCCGACATCACCCGGACGTTGCGCCAGCCCATCTGTCTGGCTCGCCGCGCAGCATTCGGCGCCTTGCGGCACATCGGGTTCGAGCAATAGAACACCAGACTCCGATTCTTGTCTGTGGGCAGCTCGCCGGCATCGAACGCAACGGGATCGAGACTGATCGCGCCGGGCACGCGCCCGTGCAGCCAGCTCGCGCGTGCATTGACGTCGACCACGGTCACCGTGCCCTGCTGCGTGTGGAGCAACAACGCCGCGGGCGTGATCGAACGCAAGCCCATGAGCCACGCGATCATTGCGCCCGGCCCCATGCACCACGCCCGGCCCACAGGCAGCGCAGGACGACCAGCAGCGTTGCCGTGCCCAGGCCGGCTATCGCAATCGCACGGGCGTATTGCAGCGGCGCGAGCAACCATGCGAGCGCGTAGACCAACCCGCCGAGCAGCAAACTCCATCCCGCGAATCGACGCAGCGCCTGCTCACGCGCAGGGTCGCCGCGCAAGCGCACCAGTGGCACCAGCGTTTTCGGGACTACGTTCGCATAAGCGATCACCAGTAGCCCGCACAAGATGCCGAAGAGGCGCTGGCCCACTTCGATGCTGATGTGCTCGGGCGTCAGCGCGCGCAGCAGCAATGCCGCGCCGGTGAATGCCGCGGCAACCACCAGACCAAACGCAACGGGGCGATAGACTGCGTGCTGCATGTTCATGACTGCTCCTCGGAGTACTTGTTTGTCGACGTGCGTTTCTGGCGCGTGACTTTCAATCCGAACGCTTGCGCAAAACCCAACAGCGCTTCTTCCAGCACCGACATCTTGAGTCGATAGGTAATCGCTCGACCCTGTTTCTCGGCCTCGATCAAACCTGCCGCCACCAACACGGCAAAATGCGCCGACATGGTGGGTTTGCTGACATCGAACCGGCCGGCCAACTCCCCCGCGCCCATTGGCGCGCGGCGCAGGAGTTCGAGCACCTTGCGGCGCGTCGGGTCGGCGAGTGCTTTGAAGACCTGGCTCATGGCGTGTAGATTATTAGCTAAGCATCTAACTATTGTCAAGACCCGGACGAGCCAGAACAGCCACGATGCGAATCGGTTGCGGGCGCGCAATGGAGTTGGGTTCATGCGCAGTCGCTGTGGCGATCCGCCGCGTGTTCCCGTTTGCCATCCGCGACGAGGGAATCTGCGCGGTCGTGGTCATCCCGCCGCTCGGAAACGGTCAAGCGCAACTGCACGCCGCGTTCGGTCGAAGTCCGGTTCAGACTGCCGCACCGCGTTGCTCGCGGAGATCAACTTGCCGCTGGTCAGCGACACACTGGCACCGCTTACTGGTCGGCGCTAGCCTGTGCACCGCGCAAATCGTCGAACCACCGCCGCCAGCGAATCGCTTCGTGGAGACCTCGCAAATGCAGCCATTGATCCGTTTGCTGGCCATTCCGCTGGTGCTGGCGCTCGCGCCGTTCAACGCGCATGCGCAGACCTTTGCCGACGATTTCGAATCGACCATCGCCGCACAGTTCCCGCTGGTCAATGGCGCGTTCCAGTTGCCGCCGGCGCCCGTGAGCACGCGGCTGGCGTGGCTGCTCGGCGAGTTGCAGGTGGGTGCCGTGACCACCGTCGACGAGGTCAACGCCAACTTCGATCCGTCCTGGTTGGCTACCAACAACGCGACCCAGACCATCGCCTTCATCGAGTCGGTGCGCAACAGCTATCCGAACGCGCGCATCACCGATCTGATAGCGCACACGCCCACGCGCATGACCGCGTTGATCGATTCGCCGGGCAGTCCGCCGCCATCGGGTTTCTTCCAGTTCGGTACGCGCTATGCGGGCGCAGGTCTGATCGTGCAATTCGGTGTCAGCAGCTTCGGCGGCTCGGTGCTGTTTCCGGTCGATACCGCGCTTTCCATGGCCGAGGCCGCCACCAAATTCACCACCCTGTCGACTGCGCCCGCACTGCTGGTGGGCCGGATCGGCGCCAATGGTGCCTGCAGCAGCATCGAGTCGCGCAATCCTGCCACGCCGCGCGCCACCGCTTCGGTATTCAAGTTGTGGGTGCTCGGCGGTACCGCGCGCGCGATTGTGGAGGGCAATCTGGCTGCCGCAGACAGCGTGCCGTTGGTGGCATCGGAGTTCGCGCCCGGTGGCACGCTCAACGTCGAGCCGCTGAACACGCCGTTCCCGGTGCGCGACCTGGCAACCCTGATGATGGGCATCAGCGACAACACCGCCACCGACCTGCTGCACGAGCGCGTCGGGCGGCCGCGGATCGACCAGGTGATCGGCGATTTCGGTGTCGCGCAGCCGGACATCCTGCGCCCGCTGCTGGGTATCAGCGAGCAGTTCCACGTGTTCCGCTCGTTCGATCTGGCCACGGCGAACAGCTACGTCAACGGCAGCGAGGCGTTCCAGCAACAGTTCCTCGTCAACCAGATCGTGCCGCTGGGCCCGAACAATGGCGGTGCGTTCTTCCACACCGACCTGCTGACCGAGGGCACCTGGCGCGCCAGCCCGTTCGACGTGTGCGCGGCCTTTTCAGCGTTGCGGCGGCTGCCTGCCGGATCGGAGGCGTTCAAGCTGGTCGATCGGGCATTGGGTGCGCAGGCCGCGCAGCCCAATGTGCGCGCCGCGTGGGATCGGGTCTGGTACAAGGGCGGCAGTCTTGCCAGCGGCGCGGGCCTGCATGTGCTGGTCCACGCGTGGATGCTGGAGGATACCGGTCGCGACCCATTCGTGGTGGTTGTGATGTCGAACAGCATCGGTGGCGGCATCGACCAGTTCAACGTGCAGTCGGTGGCCGGGCGCATCCTGCAGCTGGTGGACGCTTTGCCCTGAGCGGTTCTTGTCGCGCGGCGTCGCCGTGCGTGGCGGACCGCGAACGCAGCCGCTCATGCCAAATCGGCTCGCGCCGATCGACGCTGCGCGGTGGACCCGATGGACCAGGACATCCACGATGGACCAGGAGATCCACGAGCCGACCTGTCGGCCGGGTAGCGGATGATCCGCATCCGCAGCGACGGCCGAAAGACCGGGCGCGGTAGTCGACGCACGGGTGGCGTGGCAGACTCGGCCTTGCGCTGCGCGTCGACGACGCCCGGCTGCCACCATTGGCGCACGGACGCCGGAAAGCGCGCCCGCAACCTGCAAAGGATTGAACCATGCCGCCGATCGCCACCTCCGCCCCGACCGACTTCGACTTCATCATCGGCCGCTGGCGCGTCGCCCATCGGCGGCTCAACCAGCGGCTGGTCGGCTGCACGGACTGGACGACGTTCTCCGGCACGTCCACCACGCGCAAGGTCCTCGACGGCTACGGCAACGTCGAGGACAATCTGCTGGACTTCCCCGACGGCCAGGTGCGCGCGCTCGCGCTGCGATCGTTCAATCCCGCGACGCGCACCTGGGCCATCTGGTGGCTCGACGGCCGCGCGCCCCACCAACTCGACGTGCCGGTGATCGGCGGTTTCGCCGACGGCGTCGGGGAATTCCTCGCGGACGACACCCTGGCCGGGCGGCCGATCCGCGTGCGCTTCCGCTGGCACCCGAACGCGGGCGCGAACCCGCGTTGGGAGCAGGCGTTCTCGCCGGATGGCGGGGCGAGCTGGGAGGTCAACTGGACGATGGAGTTTGCGCGGGTGTTGGAATGATGGCGGATGGGTGGTCGCCACCACACCGGTCGACGTCAATCGCCCTACGAGAAAACGTCGAACGCGCTGATGGACTACAGACAGCGACGATCGCTGATGACCATGCAGCATCCACCGCATCCCGGTGAGTTCATCACCGAGGTTTATCTTCGGCCCCATGGCGTCAGTGGCCGCGAGCTCGCCGAATGGCTGGACGTTGCGCCATCCACGCTCAGACGCATCCTCAAGGGATTCAGCGGCGTGACGCCGGAGATGGCGCTGCGGCTGTCCAAGGCGATCGGTCGCTCGCCAGAAAGCTGGCTGGCGATGCAGGATGCCCATGATCTCTGGATGGCCGGTTAGACGGTGGACCTGCCGCAGGTCAGCAAGCGCAAATTCGTCGCAGCTTGATGAACACGCCCGAATCGTCGCGTCTGCCTTCTCGGCATCAGTCGCCAATGCGCGGACCGGGCTGGAACCTCTACTTTGAGCTCTGATTGCGCCTGATTGCGGGACTGCCATTGAGCGGCACACTTGCCAATCGTTGTCGCTTGGACAACAATCGTTGTCCATATGACAACATCCAAACACCGCCCCCTGCGTTCCGCGCCGACCGACGCCGCACGCCTGTTGTTCGCCGCCTACCATCTGCGCATGCTCGCGGTGCTGCTCATGCGGCCTCACGAACGCTTCCACGTTCGCGAACTGGAACGGCAGACCGGTATCAATGCCGGCACCCTGCATCGCGAGCTCAGGCGCATGGAAACCGCGGGCCTCGTGACCAGCCAGCGCAGCGGCAATCAGGTCCTTTACGCGGCGAATCCGCAGTGCAACATCCTGCCCGAGCTGCAGGGCATCCTGCGCAAGACCGTCGGCCTCGCCGACGTGCTGCGTGATGCACTGCTGCCACTCGCCGACCGTATCGATGCCGCATTCGTCTTCGGCTCGATCGCGCGTGGGGAGGAAGCCGTGCACAGCGACGTCGACCTGATGGTGATCGGATCGGCAAGCTTCGACGACGTGGTCGCCGCGACCTACCCGCTTGAGGCGCCGTTCGGCCGCCGCGTGAACCCCATCGTGCTGACGACCGCGCAGTTCGCGAAGCGGCGCGTCGAATCCGACTTCTTCCAGCGCGTGCTCGCCGGCGCGCGCATCCCGCTGCTGGGCACGGTCGATGACGCTCGATAACCTCGTCTCCATCAAGCGCCTGAAGCGGCACGAGCCGACGCCGGCGGAGATCCGCAAGCTGCTGCGCTCCGCCGAGCGCAACCTCGCCGACGCGCAAATCGCAAGCCTGTCCCGCGCCAGCCAGTTCACCTGCGCCTACGCGTCCATCATGCAGGCCGCCCAGGTGGCGCTGTTCGCCAACGGCTACCGCCCGTTCTCCAGCGAAGGCCACCACATGACCATGGTGCAATCGCTGGTGCACAGCATCGACCTCGACCCGGCGCGCATGCGCGTGCTCGACACCATCCGTCACAAGCGCAACGGCATCGACTACATCGGCGAAGAGCCCGAGCCGGCCGAGGTCGATGCGGCCCGCAAGGCCGCCGCCGCATTGCTCGACGACCTGGGAACTTGGTTGGCCGCCCATCGAAAGGATCTCGCAGGAGCAATTCCATCAAGCCCGCCTACGCGCTGACCGACACCGAAACGCGCGACCTCGTGCAGTTGATCCAAGCCGGCCGCTGCCGGACAAGCACCGCGAACAGGGATCAGAGTACGGTTTGTTCTGCCGAAAACCGTACTCTGACCCTCATTCCGGAAGCAGCCATTCGTGACGGCCGACGACGGCACCGAATGGATGTGGGTCGAAGTGCTGCGCTGGAACGGCGACACCATCGAAGGCGTGCTCAGCAACGAACCATTCAACGTCCCCGACCTGCACGCCGGCCAGCGCGTGACAGGCTCGATGGACGATGTGTTCGACTACATCTATCGGCGCGGGGACGCAAGTGACTTGGTATCAGGGTCCTCCTACAGTTCGGCCAACTGCGATGCGACAGGCGCGCGACGTTGCAGGTTGCGCGCCTTCGGCAATCGACTGGGTTGAGACACAGTTGGGACGAGAGCTGCGCGGTCGGCTCGTTAGGTATCGCGCAATCGCGAAGCAGCTAGTAGCGGAGCCCTCGACGCGCCTCGGCATCACGGATCTTGTTTCTTTCTCGGACCTTTGCTGCTTGGTCGACGCGCATAGGCATCGAGAGTCACTTGAACGAGACCCGCGCCTTGTCAATAGACTGGGCGAGATCATTGGTGGGGGACTCACAGTCTGGGACGACGCGCGAGAGGCGAAGGCTCGGGACTTTCAGTTCGAGCTGACGTCTGCAGTAGAGCTTCTTGAATGTGGCGCGGAGCTGTCCAGAGAAATGGACCATAGAGCGGTTGACGTGGAGTGCGTCTTGTCAGGCATCCGGGTCTTCGTCGAGTGCAAGAGAATTCGCACGGTTGAGAACTTTCGGCGCCGAGTGGCCGAAGGCATTGAACAGATTGAGCGCCGCCGCAGTCAGGTCGACGGAATCGGCATGGTCTTCGTCGATGCGTCTCTCGCGGCTTCCAAGCCCGGAGAGCTGCTCTCTTGCGATACGTCTGCTGATGTGCAGCGTATCGCGCAGCCGTTGCTTAGCCAGCAAGCAGTTCGGCTTGCAGATGCGATCGGGGCGATCGGGGGCAGGCGCTTTGGCGGCGTGGTCGTAATGAACTCCACGCAGTTCTTTGTTCGGGGGGAAGGTTTGGTCGAGTACCGGGGTTGGATCGGTATCGACAATCCGAGGGCGCGACCCGCAGCAAGGCAGGTCTACAACCAGCTGGCGAATCAGGTTGGTGAACGCCTTGACCGCGACGCTGCTACGTCGCTTCAGGCCGAATGATTGTCTCGGCAGGTTAACCTAGACGAGTGAACGTCACTCGCTCGCATCACACCCGCCGTCGTGGTTCAATCACCCCCGAAGCGGGGGTGCCTGCAGTTGTCAGGCTGAGACAGACCCTTCGAACCTGATCCGGTTCATACCGGCGTAGGGAAGCTTCGACGCGGCGCCTGTGGCGCTGCGCGAGCCTCCGCTTCATTCCGCATCCGCGATGAAGAGGAGCTGCCCATGAATGCCCT
>JBBRFN010000041.1:0-22912 GCA_038224265.1 Lysobacterales bacterium | reverse complement strand
CCTGCGTCGCGCCGGCGACAGCGCGACGGCGGTATTGCAGGGCTTGGCCAAGGCCGAGATCCTGCGCGCAACCCGCAACGAAATCGACGCCACCGCGCAGAACATCCTGCTGGTGACCACGTTCTGGATGAACTTCAACGCCGTGCGCGGCGGCAACTCCGAGCGCAGCTCGGAAGACCTCACGCTGGGCATCCATCAAGTGATGATGCTGATCGCGCCGTTCCTGCGCGATGCCGAGCGGGTGCACCTGAATACGCTGGCGCAGGCCTACATCAAGGGCTGACGCGGGGCTCGGGTGCGACAAAAAAAAGCCCCGGCGCGCTTCCGCACCGGGGCTCATGCTGCAACGGGTCGATCAGGCTGCGCGACGACGCGCCGCCGGCTTGCGACCACGCACTGGCGCCTTGGCAGCACGCTTGCGCGTTGCCTTGGCCTTGCGGGTCACGCCCAGCTTGCCCAGCACATCGCCGATGCGGTCGTTCACGCCGGCCTCGACCTGACGCACGGTACGCATGGCCTGCGCGCGGATCGGTGCGATGGCGTCCTTGACCTGGGTCTGCGCATCGTCGGCTGCCCGACGCAGGTCCGCGACTACCGAAGTGGCGAGCTTGTTGGTGCGCAGGCGAAAGTCCTCGCCCTCGGCGACCAGCGTCTCAAGCAGCTTGCCGCCCTTCTTCTGCACCAGGCTCACCGCGCCCAGACTTGCCAGCCACAGGGTGCGCGCAGCTTCCGCTGCCTCGTTCGCGCCAGCGGCGCGCTTGTTGTTGTTCGTCTTCCTCACCATGTCGATCTCCTCGTGCTGTGGGTCTTCCGTGACCGGGATTCAAGAATGCTGCCTTGCGGCATCGACATTGAGTGTGGGCTGTTGGCATAGAACAATCACACTACGCTGCAAGTGCGATTCGGCAGCGTTTGCCTTGCCCGCGCCACGGTCGGATTTCTATTGCGACGCAGCATGAGGCATCGTCGCCGGAGCTGATGCATTTGGACGTTCACGCTGCATCGCGGTCTTGCACGCAGCCCGCGCCTGCACAATGCTTGCAGCATCGATCCGGAGAACCACGCATGGCCAAGCTCAAGTGGGCAGCGTTTCCGTACCCCAACAAGGCATTCGACTACAGCGGACCGAAGTTGGCGAAAGCCTGGGACAAGCTGCACGCTGGCGATCAGGAGCCCTATCCCGACGCCGCGCGGATCAGCGCGCTGCTCAAGGCCAACCCCAAACTCGGCAAAGCCGCAGATGCAACGCGAATGGCCGATGCACTGGCCGATGCGTGGCGCGCCTACCACACCGGTGAATTCGAGCTCGCGCATGCGGCCGGCGATGCCTTGGGGCCGCTCGGTGCGGTGGTCGCCTGCAAGGCGATGGGCATCCATGCAACCTATCTGGTGGACGATCCGAAGGAGAAGCTCAAGCGCTTCGAGCTGGTTTCCGAGCGTGCGGACGACGCGTTGAAGTCGCTACCGAAGGAGATCAACACCAACTACTTTCGCGCCTTCGCACTCGGCCGCTACAGCCAGTTGATCTCGATCGCCAAGGCGCTTTCGGGCGGGCTGGCCGGCAAGGTCAAGGAGAGTCTCGATATCACGCTCAAACTCGCGCCGAAGCATGCCGAGGCGCATCTGGCCATGGCGACCTATCACGCCGAAATCGTGGCCAAAGTCGGCAGCATGATCGCCAGCCTCACCTATGGCGCGAAGGCAACGACTGCCGAGGAGCACCTGAAGACCGCGCAGAGGCTCGCCGCCGATGCGCCGGTGGTGTGGCTGGAAACCGGCAATGTCCTGCTGCTGCTGTACGGCGACAAGCGCGAGGACGATGCGGCGATCGCGTACGCCAAAGCCGGCAAGCTCAAGCCGATCGAGGCGATGCAGGCGCTCGACGCGATGACGGCTAAATCGCATATCGAGTAGCACACGCGCGCCACGGTTCCTTCTGCACCGGCGTTCACCGATTACGACGACTGGGTTACCATCGGGCGCTTGCCCACTCGATCATCGCAGCGGATGACCAGCAGCGCAGAAACGCACCGCAAGACCGCAGTCGAAAGATTCCTCGCCATCATCGAGCGCGCCGGCAACGCGCTGCCGCATCCGGCCACCTTGTTCGCCTCGATGGCGCTGTTGGTTGTGGTGGCCTCGGCGTTGGCTTCGTGGGCTGGCCTGTCGGTCACCCATCCGTCCAACGGCACCCTGGTCGAGCCGGTAAATCTGCTTTCTCTCGCCGGCCTGCACCGCATCATGACCGGGCTGGTGCCCAACTTCGTCGGCTTCGCACCGCTGGGCACCGTGCTGGTGGCGCTGATCGGCATCGGCATTGCGGAGCACTCGGGCCTGATGCAGGCCGCGCTGCGCAAACTGCTGTTCATCACCCCACGCGCCTTGTTGACCCCGGTCACGGTATTCGCAGGCGTGATGAGCAACATGGCCAGCGAGATCGGCTATGTGCTGCTGGTGCCGCTGGCCGGCGTGCTGTTCAAGGCCGCCGGTCGGCACCCGATCCTCGGCATGGCTGCGGCCTTCGCCGGAGTCTCCGGCGGCTACAGCGCCAACCTGCTGCTGGGAACCATCGATCCACTGCTGGCGGGCCTGAGCCAGGAAGCGGCGCGATTGATCGATCCGGCCTATGTGGTGAGCCCTGCCGCCAACTACTACCTGATGGCAGCGTCCACCCCGTTCATCACCCTGATGGGCTGGTGGGTGACCGAGAAGATCGTTGCACCGCGCTGGCCGGATACCGCCAGCGTCGATGCCGACGACAAGCTCGAACCGCTCAGCGACGCCGAACGCCGCGGGCTGCGTTGGGCGGGCATGGCCCTGTTGGTCCTGACTGCCGTGACGCTGGTCGGTATCGTTCCCGAGGGCGGCTTCCTGCGCAAGATCGGCGTGGTTGGCACCGACAGCGTGCTGCAGTCGCCGCTGCTGGTCGGAATCGTGGCGGTGATCTTTCTTTCCGGTCTGGTGCTTGGCGTCGCCTATGGCGTGGGCGCTGGCACCATCAAGAGCGACAACGACGTGATCAAGGGCATGAGCCAGCAGATGGCCACGCTCGGCAGCTACATCGTGCTGGTGTTCTTCGCCGCGCAGTTCGTGGCGTTCTTCAACTGGACCAATCTGGGAATGATCTTCGCCGTGGAGGGCGCGCGGGTGGTCGCGGCCACCGGCGTCGGGCCGCTGCCGCTGCTGGTGCAGTTCATCCTGCTCACCGCTTTCGTCAACCTCGCGATGGGCTCGGCGTCGGCCAAGTGGGCGCTGATGGCGCCGGTATTCGTACCGATGTTCATGCTGTTGGGCATCTCGCCGGAAACCACCCAGGCGGCCTATCGCGTTGGCGATTCCTGCACCAACATCATCTCGCCGATGATGACCTACTTCGTGCTGATCATCGCCTTCATGCAGCGCTACGAGCCGAAGGCCGGCATGGGCACCGTGATCTCCACCATGCTGCCGTACTCGATCGTGTTCCTGATCGGCTGGACCTCGATGTTCTCGATCTGGTACGCGCTGGATCTGCCGATCGGGCCTGGCGCGCCGCTGGACTACGTCAGCCCGGTCGGCGGCTGAGTCGGAAACGCTTGATCTCACCGGCGAAGCTGTCGCCGGCGGCGCCGACCGGTGGCGCCTGTGGCACCTTGGTGCGCCGTACAGCGCGTGGTTTCGCGGTTGCCGCTGCGGCCGCAGGCTTCGGCAACGCAGTCGCCTTGCGCACCACGCCCGCGGTCTTGCGCCGCACTCGCCTGGGCTTGGCAGGCGGTGCAGGATCCGCGTGCACGATGTGCCCTTCCACCGCCGATGCGCCGTCGTCGCCGGCAAAGCGCAGCAAGGTGGCTGCCGCATCGGCTGCGGTGATCGGCTGCTGCCAGTCTTCCATCAGCGCAATCAGCAGCAGCTTGTCGAACTCCGGACGGAAGCGACGGATGATCTGGTTGGGGTCCGGCACCAGCTTGGCGTCGGCGATCAGGCCGAAGAACACCTTGCCGTTGTACGACAGGATGCTGATACCCATCCCGATCGAGCCGCTCTGCGGCACCCAGAACATCTGCTCGGTGATCTTGCCGCCGGCCAGGTACAGCGGCTCCGATGGTCCGGGTACGTTGGTAGCCACCGCGGTGGCCTTGCGGCTGAACAGCTCCAGCGCCGGGCGCTGCAGCATCGACGGCCCCATGCCCAGCGCCGCCAACAGACCGAACGACATCACCGCCTGTCGCGAGCGTTTGATCTCGCGCATGCTGCCTGCGACCCGTTCCAGTCGCCGCAACGGATTGGGTTCGCCGATCGGCAGTTCGAGAAACACCAGGCCGAAGTGGTTGCCGAGCTTTTTCGCATGCTCCAACGGGCGCAGCGATACCGGCACCGTCGCGCGGATGGTCAGGCCATCGACCGACTCATCGAGGTCGAGCAGGTAGCTGCGCAACGCGCCCGCCACCGAGGCCATCAGCACGTCGTTGACGGTGCAACCGAGTCCGCGTCCGATCGACCTTACCTCTTCGAGGTCCAACGGCTCCATCCAGGCGACGCGTTTGGTCACACCGAGCGGCCCCTTGAACGAGGTCGGTGGATCGTCGGCCAAAGCCAGGACGGATGCGAACTCGCGCGCGATGGCCGAGCCCTCGTCGACGAGTCGACCCGCGGCGCCAGGATGCGAGATCAGCTCGATACCCTTGCCCACGATCTGCTCGCCGATGTGCAGAGCCTTGCCGAATCCCGCGCGCGCGGGCTGCAGCAGTCTATCGAGCACGCCACCACGGTCTTCCTTCAGCCACGTACTGGCCAAAGGCGCGGCCTTTTCGCGCTTGCGTTCGGCGTCGGTCAACGACAGCACTACCTGCACCAGCGCCAAACCGTCGGCATAACAGTGATGAATACGCGTGATCAGCGCACTGCCTTGGCCGTACTTCTCGACCACATGGAACTGCCACAGCGGCTTCGAGTGATCCAGCGGCGTCGACGCCAGCTGGCTGACCAGATGCTGCAGCTCGGCGGTGCCCGCAGCACCCGGCAGCGCGGTGATGCGCACGTGCCAATCCAGATCGAAATCGCGATCGATCTCCCACACGGCGCCGCCGGTGGTGGTCACCGCCTTCTGCCCGAAACGTCGATAGGCGAGGAAGCGCTCGGCCAGCATGCGCTTGAAGCGCGCGACGTCCAGCGGGCGGTCGAGCATCATCACGCCGCTGATCATCATCAGGTTGGTCGGCGTTTCCATTCGCAGCCAGGCGGTGTCGACCTTCGACATCGACTCCTGCGATTTGCGATTCGGGCGGATGGCCATGCGACGCTCCCGATCTACGATTGTCATCCGGGTGTAGCACGCGAAATTTCACAACGTCAATGCAAATCGACGCCGGGCAGGCAAATCGGGTCAGCGACCGCGCATTCTCTGGTAGGCCGCAAGCGCCGCCTCCCGGCTCGTTTTCAGGTCGACGATTGGTGCCGGGTAGCCCGTGGAATCGAGCCCCAGCGCAGTGCGCTCGGCCGGTTTGAGGGTCCACGGCTGGTGGATCGCCTTCGGCGGCACTCGCACCAGCTCGGGCACATGGCGTTTGACATAGCGTCCTTCGGGATCGAAGCGCTCGCCCTGGGTCACGGGATTGAAGATCCGGAAGTACGGAGCAGCATCGGCGCCGCTGCCTGCGGTCCACTGCCAGCCCTGGGTGTTTGCCGCGAGGTCGGCATCGACCAGGGTGTCCCAGAACCAGCGTGCGCCGTGCAGCCAGTGCAGGCGCAGGTTCTTGGTCAGCAACGAGGCCACGATCATGCGCACCCGGTTGTGCATCCAGCCGGTGTGCCACAGCTCACGCAT
Organism: Lysobacterales bacterium; assembly: GCA_038224265.1. Lineage (GTDB taxonomy): Bacteria > Pseudomonadota > Gammaproteobacteria > Xanthomonadales > Ahniellaceae > UBA4656. Next base: position 17,109 of record JBBRFN010000041.1, on the reverse strand, counting down.
GCCGGCATCGACGATCGGGATGCCGGTGCGACCCTGCTGCCAGGCAAGCAGACCGCCCTCGCCTTCGCGCTCGTCGGCCCACGGGAATTCCGCGAACTGCCGATTGAGCGGCTCGAGCGTGGTGTGCGGGAAGTGGTACAGCAGGTGGTGCCCGAACTCGCGCCAGCCGAGCTCGCGCACGTAGGGCTCGGCATGCGCGAGCAATCCCCGCGCGCTGAGCGTATGCACGATGCGGCGCGGCGAGATCTCCCCGAAATGCAGATGCGCCGACAGCCGCGAGGTGCCCGCGCGGTCGGGCAGATCGCGACCGCCGGCATAGGCATCCAGCGCACCGTCGATGAAGACCTGCAGCAATTCCGCTGCACCCGCCTCGCCGGGAATCCAGTGCGCGTTGAAGCCTGCATCCCAGCCGATCCGCGGCAACAGGGCAAGCGCGGCCAGCGGCACACTGTCGGCGACCGCGAGAGGCTTGATGCTGCGCGGCGCAGCCGGCGGAGCACCCACGTCCAGCCGCGCACGCGCATTGCGCCAGAACGGCGTGAACACACGGTACGGATCGCCGGCACCGGTGGCGATCTCCCACGGCTCGAACAGCAGGTGCGCGTTGAAGCTTTCCGCCACGATGCCGTCGGCACGCAGCTGCTGCTTGATCTGCTTGTCGCGCGCCACCAGCGCGGGTTCGTAGAGCCGGTTCCACACCACCTCGCTGGCCCCGGTTTGGGCGATCAGGCTGTGCAACACCTGCAGGCTCGGCCCGCGCCGGATCAGCAGTGCACTGCCGCGCGCGCGCAGGTCCGCATCCAGTGCCGCCAGCGAATGCTGCAGCCACCAGCGACTGGCGGCACCCGGCGCCCACGGCGCTTCTTCGTCCGGCGCGTGCACGTACACGCAGACCACCGGCAGTCCGCTGCGCAGTGCGGCCTGCAGCGCGGGATTGTCGTCCAGCCGCAGGTCGCGGCGGAACCAGACGATGACCGCGCTCACCAGGGCGCCTCAGCCAGCCCGGATCAAGGGCCGCACCGCACTGAAACCGCCATCGAGGCCCAGCACCTGCCCGGTGATCCAGCTGGCGCGATCCGACAACAGGAACGCAGCCGCCTGCGCGCCGTCACCTGCTGCATCGCCGTGCCGGCCGAGCGGATACTGCGCGGCGATCTGCTTGGCGGCGGCTTCGTTCGACACCATCTTCTCGGTCATCGGCGAGCGCATCAGCCCGGGTGCAACCGCATTGATGCGGATGCCCGCATTGGAATAATCCGCCGCCAGCGACCGCACCAGTGCTTCGAGGCCGCCCTTGGCCGCAGCGATTGCGGCATGGTTGGCGACACCGATGGCGGCGACCACCGAGGAGAACAGCACTGCCGCACCCTCCTGCTTGCTCGCAGCCACTGCGCCCAGCCATGCCTGCAGGGTAAAGAACGCCGAATCGAGATTGGCCGCCATCACCTCACGGTACTGCGCCTCGCGGGTGCGCGACAGCGGTGCGATCAGGGTGCTGCCGGCGCAGTGTGCCAGTCCCGCAGGTGCTGCCCCGAGTGCGGCAGTGGCTGCGGACACCGCAGCACTTGCACCCTCGGCGGTCGACACATCGGCGATGATCGTCGTGCCCGGCACGCCTTCAAGGCGCGCTGCGTCGCGCGACACCACGGCGAGGCGCCAGCCATCGGCCGCCAGCTGGATCGCCAGTGCGCGGCCCACGCCGCCGCTGGCGCCGGTGATCAGACAGGTCTTTTCCATCACAATCGCTCCCATGCAAGCCTCCTAGCATCGCGCACCTGCGCGTCCTGCGCATGTGAACCCGGACCACAGCCGATCGTCGGCCGCTGCCCGCGCAACCCGAAATCGCGCGCCATCCGGATCGCATCGATTACGGTGCCGCCAGCTGCTCGCGCAATGTCTGCGCCTGCGCTCGAATCGCCGATAGTTGCTCGGGATCCATCCGCTCGAGGTTTTTCCACTGCAGCGCGGTGCGCGGATGGCGCGCAAAGCGCTGCTGGTGGCGGGCGAGGAAGTCCCAGTACAGGGTGGTGAACGGGCACGCGTCGGCACCGGTCGACAACTCCGGCTTAAAGCGGCATCCGCTGCAGTAGTTGCTCATCCGCTGGATGTACTTGCCCGATGCGCAGTACGGCTTGCTGACCATGTAACCGCCGTCGGCGTATTGGCTCATGCCCAGCACATTGGGCAGCTCTGCCCACTCCACCGCATCGACATAGACCGCGAGGTACCACGCGTGCACCTCTTGCGGGCGCACGCCCAGCAGCAGTGCGAACAGCCCGGTCACCATCAGGCGCTGGATGTGATGCGCGTAGCCCAGCGCGAGGGTCTGGCCGATCGACTCGCGCAGACAGCGCATATCGGTCTCGCCGTTCCAGTAGAACTGCGGCAAGGGCTGGGTCGCGGCCAGCGCATTGGCCGCGGCGAAGTCCGGCATGCGCAGCCAGTACAGCCCGCGCACGAACTCGCGCCAGCCGAGGATCTGGCGCACGAAGCCTTCGACTGCGGCCAGCGGCGCGCTGCCGTCCAGATACGCAGCCACCGCCGCATCCACCGCGTCGCGCGGATTGAGCAGCTTCAGGTTCAGCGCGGCCGAGATCCGCGCGTGGTAGAGATACGGCTCACCGGTCCACATCGCGTCCTGATAGGCACCAAACAGCGGCAGGCGCTGCTGGATGAAGTCCGCGAGTGCTGCCTGCGCCTGTTCCGCGGTGACCGGCCAGTCGAACTGCGCCAACTTGCCTGGATGGCTGCCGAATCGCTGCGCGACCATATCGAGCACCTCGCGGGTGATCGCGTCGGGCATGAACCGTTGCGGTGCGGGCAGCAAACCCGGACCCCGCCGATCGAAAGCCCCGCGATTGTCCGCGTCGAAATTCCACTGCCCGCCGATCGGCTGCTCGCCCTCCATCAGCACGCCGTGCGACTTGCGCAGACCGCGATAGAAGTACTCCATGCGCAGTTCCTTGCGCCCCTTGGCCCAGGCCGCAAACTCGTGCGGCTCGACGTAGAAGTGCGTATCCACGCGCTGCGCCCATTCGACGCCGGCCCCATCCACCACCGACCGCAGCGACTGCTCCACGCGCCAATCGCCCGGCTGCACCAGCACCGCCCGCTGCGGCGCAAAGCGGGCGAGGTCCGCGGCAAGCGCTGCGGCCAGCGTGGTTTCCGGGTGCGCATCGAGAAGCCGGTAGTGCACAGGCCAATCGCGTGCGCGCAAGGCATCGCGAAAATGGCGCATCGCCGACAGGAACAGAGCGATGCGGGCCTGGTGCGACCACACGTGCTCGCTCTCGTCGGCGACTTCGGCCAGCCATACTGCGTCGCAGTCGGGATCGAAGTCCGCGAAAACGCTGGAATCGAGGTCCAGCTGGTCGCCCAGCACGATAATCAAGTTACGCATGCGCGGAGACTAACGACCTCGCGGTCACTCGCATGTCAACGTCGCACCCCACGGTCGGCGAATCGCCATGCGCGGCCCGAATTCCTGCAGCGGCTGCGGCCTATACTTGGCGCAGTCCCTGCTGGAGTCCGCCATGCTGCGCCCGATCGCGATTGCGACACTGCTGGTCATGCTCGCGCTGGGCGCCTGCAACAAATCGACACCGGAGCCGGTTCCGGTGCCGGTTGCAGCAGAACCAAGCGCCAACGCGGTCGAAGGCTTCGCCCTGCTGACCACCACCGTGGAGTCGCACGATGGCCGACCCGCAGCGCTGCTGACCTTCTCGCAACCACTGGCCGGGGCGCAGAAGTTCGACGAGCTGCTCGCGATCACGCTCAAGGACGGCGCCGCGCCCAACGGCAGCTGGGCGCTCGACGACGACAAGCTGCGCCTGCGCTTTCCGTATCTCGACGCGAACAAGACCTATGTCGTCACGGTGCGCGCCGCACTGGCGGCCGCCGCGGGCGCCACCATCGGCGCCGATGCCACGCGCGAGATCTACACCGGCCCGCTGGAGCCCCTGCTCGGCTTTGCCAGCCAAGGCGTGGTGCTGCCCGCGCACGAACGTCGTGGACTGCCGGTCGTATCGGTCAACGTGCCGGAGGTCGACGTCGAATTCCTGCGGGTGCGCGACAAGTCGCTGCCGAAGTTCCTCGCCGAATTCCAGCGCAATTCGCGCCGCTACAGCTGGACGCTGGAGCAGCTCGCGCAGATGGCCGACTCGGTTTATGCCAACCGCTTCGCGATCACCAGCGATGCCAACCAGCGCACCCTGACCTATTTGCCGGTGCGCGATATCGACGAGCTCAAGGCGCCCGGCCTTTATTTCGCGGTGATGAAGCGGCCCGGCAGCTTCGGCGATGGCTATGACACCGCGATGTTCTTCGTGTCCGACATCGGCCTGCATGTGCGCGCCTATCCGGATGGATTGCTGGTGCATGCGGCGTCGCTCGAATCCGGCGAGCCCAAAGCGCAGGTGGCGCTGAGCATCCGCAACAGCGAGGGCGAGGTCATCGGCAGCGCCGAGACCGACGGCACCGGCCTTGCGCGCTTCGACTACAAGCTCGATACGACCCAGTTGCTGGTCGCGAGCTGGGGTCGCGATGTCACCTTTCTTGCGTTCAACCAGCCCGCGCTGGACCTGACCGAGTTTGCCATCGGCGGGCGCCCGCAGCGCGATTTCGAGGTCTTCCCGTGGTCGGGCCGCGATCTGTATCGGCCCGGCGAGACCCTGCGCGTGGCCGCCCTGCTTCGCGATGCCGACGGCCGCCAGATCCCGTCCCAGCCGCTGTACGCCACCCTGCGCCAGCCCGATGGGCGCGTGGTGTTGCAACAGCGCGTCGAAGCCGCGGAGTTGGGCGCTTACGAATTCGCGCGCGAGATCGCGCTCGATGCGCCGACCGGCCGCTGGTCGGTCGACTTCTCCACCGATCCCGCGACCAGCAATCCCAACCACGCGTTTCGCTTCCGCGTCGAGGAGTTCCTGCCCGAACGCCTCAAGCTCGATCTGAGCAGCACGCAGCCCAGTCTCGCACCGGGCGAGGCGCTCGCTCTGGCAGTGGATGCGGCGTACCTGTACGGCGCACCGGCCGCCGGCAATCGCTTCACCGCCAAGTACGCAGTGGCGAACGACCCGCACCCGGTCAAGGCGCTCGCCGATTTCCATTTCGGCGACGCGCTGGCGGAACTGCCGAAAGATCCGCAGGACGCCATCGACGCGCCGCTCGATGCGCAGGGCAAGCTGCAGCAGCAGATCGCGCTGCTCGACGGCGTGACCATTACAGGTCCGGTCAAGGTCGTGGTGCAAGGCAGCGTGTTCGAGTCCGGTGGCCGCGCGGTGTCGCGCAACCTCGACCGCACCATCTGGCCGGCGCCCGAACTGGTGGGCGTACGCCCGCTGTTCGACCTCGCCGAGGGTGCGGCGCCGTCCGGCAACGCCGCGTTCGAAGTCGTGCGCAGCAATGTCGACGGGGCCCTGCTGGCGGGCAAGACGCTGGCAGTCAAACTGCTGCGCGAACGCCGCGACTACAACTGGACCTGGGTCGCCGAGAGCGGTTGGCGCTCGGATTTCGTCAGTCGTGTCGAGACCGTCGAGGAACGCAGCATCGATATCGCCGCTGGAGAACGCGCGCAGCTGTCGTTCGCGGTCGACTGGGGCATGTACCGGCTGGAGATCACCGATCCGGCCACCACGCTGACCACGCGCCTGCCCTTCGAGGCCGGCTGGGGCTGGGACGACAACCGCGGCGGCGAAGCGCGCCCGGACAAGGTCAAGATCGCGCTCGACAAGACCGCGTATGCCGACGGCGACACCGTGCGCGCCACCCTCACGCCACCGCACGAGGGCCCGGCACTGGTGATCCTCGAGGGCAGTGGCCTGCTTTGGCAGCGCACGCTCAATGTGCGCGCCGGCACCCAGATCGAGATTCCGCTCGATCCGGCGTGGCGCACACACGATCTGTACCTGACCGCACTGGTGTTCCGTCCCGGCTCATCGAGCGAACGCATCACGCCCAATCGCGCAGTCGGCATCGCGCACATCCCGCTCGATCGCAGCGCGCGCACTACGGCCGTTCAGATCAGCACGCCCGACACCATGCGCCCTGGCAATCCGCTCGAGGTCGGGATCAAGGCCCCGGGACTGGCCGGCAAGATCGCCCGTGTGCGCATCACCGCCGTCGACCTCGGCGTGCTCAACATCACCCGCTTCCCGCTGCCCGATGCCGGCGGCTGGTTCTTTGCCCAGCGCAAGCTCGGTGTCGAGGCCTACGACATCTACGGTCGCGTGATCGAAAGCCTCGACGGCGGCAGCGCGCGCCTGCGCTTCGGCGGCGACATGGCGCTGCCGGCACTGCCGCAGGCGCGGCGTCCGAACAGTGAGGTCAAAACAGTGGACCTGTTCAACGCGCCGGTCGCGCTCGATGCCAACGGTGCGGCCAGTGTCAGCCTGCCGGTGCCGGACTTCAACGGCACGCTGCGCGTGCGCGCGCTGGTGTTCGGCGAAGAATCCTACGGTGCTGCCGAGCGCGACAGCATCGTGCGCGCGCCGCTGGTTGCCGAAGCCAGCACGCCGCGCGTGATGGCGCAGGGTGACCGCTCGATGTTGACGCTGGACCTTACGAACCTGTCGGGTGCGGCCGGCGAGTTCAACGTGCGCTACGCCACCAGCGGTCCGCTAAGCCTCGAGCGCAACGCAGACCGCGTGTCGCTCGATGACGGCGCCAAACGCACCTTGAGCGTGCCGCTGCGCGCCAGCGGCAGCTTCGGCGTGGGCGAGATCACCGCCAGCATCAGCGGTTCGGGCCTGCAGATCTCGCGGCGCTTCCGCGTCGCGGTGCGGCCGGCATGGCCGGCCGAGACCCGCATCCGCAACGAGGTGCTGGATGCGCCGCGCGCGGTATCGCCGCGCGCCGAACTGCTCGATGGCCTGCTGCCGGAGTCGGTGAACGCGCGGCTCAGCGTGAGCACCTTGCCACCATTGCCGTTCGCCGCCAGTGCGCGCGATCTGATCGGCTACCCCTACGGCTGCATCGAGCAGACCACGAGCAAGGCCTACCCGTTGCTGCTGCTCGATGATCAGACCGTCGATCGCCTCGGCATCGGGCCGCTGACCATTCCCGATCGCGACGGCGCCAAGCTGCCGCTGGACGGCGCGCGCCGCACGAGCCTGCTGGACGCAGCATTCGCACGCATCGCATCGATGCAGACCGACAGCGGCCATTTCGGCATGTGGCCGGGCGACAGCAATCCGGTCACCGCGATGACGCCGTACGTGACGGAGATGCTGCTCGCGGCCAAGGACGCCGGCTATGCGGTGCCGGAGAACGTGCTCGACAAGGCCCTGAAGCGACTCAGCGACGACATGCTGTCCGGCGGCAACACGCAGTACCAGTACGACAACTACGAGCATCTGCGCCTGGCCGAAATGGCGCATGCCGGCTACGTGCTCGCGCGCGTGGGTCGCGCGCCGGTCGGCACCCTGCGCGCGATGTTCGACAACGAGCGCGAGAAGTTCATCGCGCCGCTGCCGCTGGTGCATCTGGGTGCGGCCCTGAAGCTGATGGGCGACAGCGAGCGCGCGCAGAAGGCGCTCACCGAGGCCTTCGGCAAAACCTGGAAACGGCCGGAGTACCTCGGCGACTACGGATCCGAGCTGCGCGATCTGGGCCTGATGCTGGCAGTCGCCCACGAGGCGGGACTGTCGACTCCGGCGTACGATGCGCGGGCCTTCGAGCTGGCGCGCGCAACCGGCGCCCGCGAGCGGCTGTGGCTGAGCACGCAGGAGAACATTGCGATCCTGCGCCTGGGCAAAAGCCTCGCCAACGCAGCGCCACGCAGCTTCTCGGCCAGTATCGCCGTCGGCGGCAACATCGAGGAATCGACCGGTCGCTCGATGGTCAGTCGCGCCTTCAATCCCGCGCAGCTGGCAGCGGGCGTGCGCATCGTGCCCTCCGGCGGCGCGCCGCTGTACGCCACCACCGAGGTCGCCGGCGTACCGCGGCGCTTCACGGTCACCAACCGCGACGACTTCCGCATCACGCGCAAGTACTTCACCACCAAGGGCGAGGCCTGGGATGGCGGCACGCTGCGCGAGGGCGATGTGCTGGTCGTGCAGCTGAAGATCGAGTCGGCCAACAGCATGCGCGATGCGCTGGTGGTCGATCTCTCGCCCGGCGGACTGGAGGTCGAGAATCTCAATCTCACCGATGTCAGCCAGTGGGCCAATGTGACGATCGACGGCGTGGCGCTGTCCGAGCGCAGCGGTGCGGCAACGATCCGCTTCGAGGAGTATCGCGACGATCGCTATGTGGCTGCGATCGAGCTCTACGGCAGCGCGGCCAACCTGTTCTATCTGGTGCGTGCGGTGTCGCCGGGCGATTTCGTGGTGCCACCGCCGACGATCGAGGACATGTATCGCCCCGATCTGCGCGCAGTCGGTGATACCAGCCCGGCGCGGATCGTGGTCACCGGCCCCTAGCCCGTGGCTGCGCGATGGCGCCATCGCAATCCGCGCCGCGCGGCACTTGCCGCGGCGGCGTTGCTGTTGGCGATGCTCGCCGCCGATCGCCTGCTGCCGCCGCCGATTCCGGATCCGGCAGCTGGCGGTGCTGCCGTGGTGCTCGCCGCCGACGGGCGGCCGCTGCGCGCATTCGCGGCCGCCGATGGCGTGTGGCGCTATCGCATCGCGCCAGAGGACATAGCCCCGCAGTATCTCGATGCGCTGATCGGCTATGAAGACCGCTGGTTCCATCACCACCACGGCGTGAACCCGCTGGCCCTGGCACGTGCCGCGTTGCAGGCGGTGCGACACGCCGAAGTCGTCTCGGGTGGTTCGACCCTGACCATGCAGGTCGCGCGACTGATCGAACCGATCCCGCGCACGCCACTGGGCAAGCTCAAGCAGATCTTTCGCGCCGGCCAGCTCGAGTGGCGTCTGAGCAAGCGCGAGATCCTTACCTTGTATCTCAACCTCGCCCCTTTCGGCGGCAACATCCAGGGCGTGGAAGCAGCGAGCTGGGCGTGGCTGGGCAAATCTGCGCGCCGGCTCTCGCACGCCGAAGCCGCGCTGCTTGCAGTGCTGCCGCAGGCACCCAGTCGCCTGCGCCCGGACCGTCATCCCGCCGCGGCCAAGGCCGCGCGCGACAAAGTGCTCGCACGCCTGGCCGAGCGCGGACTCGGATCGCAGCAGGCGCTGGCCGAGGCGCAGCTGGAGCCGGTGATCGCGCGCAACTTGCGCCCGCCGATGGGCGCCGCGCTGCTTGCAGCACGCCTGCATGCGGCCGACCCGCGAGCGGCCATCATCCGCACCACGCTGGATGCAGAGCTGCAGGCCACGGTCGAGCAGCGCACCACCGCGCACATGGCCGCACTGCCCGAGCGCACCTCGGCCGCGGTGCTGGTGGTCGATACCGCAACATTGCAGGCGCGCGCCTACGTGGGCTCGGCGCGCTTTGCCGATCCACGCAGCCTCGGGCATGTCGACATGGTGCGGGCCACGCGCTCGCCCGGCTCCACGCTCAAACCCTTCGTGTACGGACTTGCGCTCGACGACGGCATGATCCATTCACAGTCGCTGCTGGTGGATGCGCCGCAATCCTTCGATGGCTATCGGCCGGCCAACTTCGGCGACGTGTTCCATGGACCGGTGGCGGCAGCAGACGCTTTGTCGAAGTCGCTCAACGTGCCGGCGGTCGACCTGCTCGGTCGGATCGGCGCCAAGCGCTTCAGCGCGCGAATGGCGCATGCCGGCCTGCAGCTGGCATTGCCCAGCGGTGCAGAGCCGAACCTGTCGCTCGCCCTCGGCGGCGTGGGCAGCGATCTCGAATCACTGGTCGGCGCTTACACGGCCCTCGGTCGCGGTGGCCTGGCCGGTCGCGTGCGCTATCGCGAGGATACGCCGCTCGACGAGCGTCGACTGCTCAGCGAGGGTGCCTCATTCATCGTGCGCGACATGCTCGAGTCCAGCGGCCGACCGGGCGAGTCGATCAACGGACTCGATACCAGCGGCCGCCCGCGCGTCGCGTGGAAAACCGGAACCAGCTATGGCTTCCGCGATGCATGGGCGATCGGTGTGACTCCGCGCTGGACCATCGGCGTATGGATCGGACGCCCCGACGGCACGCCAATGCCGGGACAGTACGGCGCGATCACCGCGCTGCCGCTGCTGTTCGCGCTGGCCGACAGCCTGCCGCGCGAAGCCCGCGATGCACGCTTGCAGCTGCCGCCATCGACGGTCGCCAAACAGACCATCTGCTGGCCGCTCGGAACCGCTGCTGCCGATACACCCGTCGCCAGTTGCAGCGTGCAGCGCGAAGCCTGGGTGCTCGACCGCATGATCCCGCCGACCCTGCCCGATCGCCGCGACAGCGAGCCGCTGCTGGCGCGCATTCTGGTCGATGCACGCAGCGGAATGCGGGTGAATCCGGGCTGCGCGCGCGGTCCTTCCACCCCGCGCGAGATCGCGCGCTGGCCCGCGCTGTTGCAGCCGTGGCTGGGACCCGCCCAGCTGCAGGCCGCCAGCGTGCCGGATTTCGCGCCGCAGTGCCGACCTGCCATGCAGCCGACCCGTGGCCGCCTGCAGATCGAAGGCGCGCTCGCCGATGCGATTGTCCGGCGCGCACCCGGCAGCAGCAGTGCACCGGTACTTGCCCTGCGGGCGCTCGGCACCGATGCCAAGGTCGACTGGCTGCTCAACGGGCGCCTGATCGGCAGCAGCAGCGCCGGCGCGCCCCTGCGTTGGCGCTTCGATGCACCCGGCGAGCAGTCGATCGTCGCGCTCGACGCGCGCGGCCGCTACGATCGCGTGGTGCTGCGCGTCCTGCCATGAGCGAACTGCCGCTGTCGACCAATCTGCGCCAGTGGCGCGCGCTCGGTGTATTCCATCGCTTCGGCGACCACTCCATCTTCCTGCGCGAGGCCGGCGACGTGACCCGCCCGGTATTGCTGCTGCTGCATGGCTTTCCCACCGCAAGCTTCGACTGGCAGCCGATCTGGAGCGAACTGGGCGATCGTTTCCATCTGCTCGCGCCCGACCTGCTCGGCTTTGGCTTCAGCAGCAAACCGCGCAACCATCGCTACAGCGTGCTCGGCCAGGCCGATCTGATCGAGTCGCTGCTGCGCGAGCGCGAGATCGCGCGGGTCCATGTACTGGCGCACGACCTCGGCGACAGCGTTGCGCAGGAGCTGCTCGCCCGTCATGAACATCGGCAGTTCCTCGGCGAGGCGGGCCTGCGCATCGACTCGATCTGTTTTCTCAACGGCGGGCTGTTCCCCGAAGCGCACCGGCCCCGCCCGATCCAGCGCCTGCTGGCAAGCCCGATCGGCCCGCTGCTGGCACCACTGCTCAATCGCAAGCGCTTCGCGCGCAGTTTTTCCGCCGTGTTCGGCGCCCGTACACTGCCGAGCGCGGAATTGCTCGACGACTGCTGGGCATTGGTCGCGCACGACGACGGCCAGCGGCTTGCGCCGCAATTGCTCGGCTACATCGCCGAACGCCGCCGTCGCCGCGCGGAATGGGTCGGCGCGATGCAGGCCACGCGGGTGCCGCTGCGTCTGATCGATGGCCTCGACGATCCCGTATCCGGCGCGCATCTGGTTGCCCGCTATCGCGAACTGCTCAGCGTGCCCGACGTGGTCGAACTGCCGGGCATCGGCCACTACCCGCAGATCGAGGCACCGCAGAAGGTGATCGAGGCCTGTCGATCGTTCTGGACCCGCATCGGCGCACACCAGAATCTGCCCTGAAGCGGGAGTGCGACTCCCGCCTTTGCTCCACCACCGCCAACACGGCAGTCGGCTACCATGGTCCAACCGCAGACCACGACCGTGACGCCCAGTCCCATGCTGCCCGCCGATCATCCGCTGCGCCTCGAACTTGCTGCCGAGGTGCATGCCCGTCCACCGGAACCACTGGATACCCCATCGCGCGCGACCTATGTCGCGGTGATGGTCGCGCCCGAAGATCGGGGCCGCGAGCACGCGCACCTGGTGCAGCTGTGCGAGCACCATGGGGTAGCACCGCCCGCACCGCAGGCCACGCACTTCAGCGCGCAACTCGGCGCGCTGCGCCTGAAATGGGAACGGCATGGCGAGTTCTCGGGCATCACCGTATTCGCCGCAGGCCAGAGCCTGCAGCCGTTCAGCGAACCGGTCGCCAGCATGCTGCCGCCCGACTGGCTCGCAGGACTTCCCGGCACCACCATGGTGGCCGCGCACGCCAGGTTGATCGCCGAATCCAGCGCGCCGCCCGATGCCACCGCGCTCGCCGAGCACTTTGCCGGCAACATTGTCGTCGGTGCGGAAATCGGCGAGGGTGCCGGACTGGTCTACACCGATTTCCGCGTGCATGCCGACGGCTTCTCGCGTTTCCTGGTCATCGATCGCAGCTTCACCCGCCGCCAGAGCGGGCGCATGTTGCAGCGTTTGTTCGAGATCGAGGCCTATCGCATGATGGCCCTGCTGGCGCTGCCGATCGCGCGCCAGCAGTCCTCGCAGATCCGCAGCATCGAGCAGGAACTGTCCACCCTGACCGACCGCATCGCGGTCGACGACAGCAACGACGAGGCCCTGCTGCACGACCTGACCCGACTCGCCGCGCAAATCGAACACAGCATGTCGGCCAGCCAGTTCCGCATCGGCGCCTGCCGCGCGTATCACGAACTGGTGATCACGCGGATCGAAGAACTGCGCGAGGGGCGGATCAAAGGCATCCAGACCATCGAAGAGTTCATGGCGCGCCGGCTGACGCCAGCGGTGTCGACCTGCAATACCGTCTCGACCCGCCTGCACGATTTGTCCGAGCGCGTAGCGCAAGCCAGCGCGCTGCTGTCGACGCGGGTCGACATCACCCGCGAGCGCCAGAACCAGGCGCTGCTCGCATCGATGGACCGCCGCGCGCTGCTGCAACTGCGACTGCAGCAGACCGTCGAGGGCCTGTCGGTGGCTGCCATCGTCTACTACGCGGCGGGACTGGTCGGCTATCTGGCCAAGGCGGGCATCGCCGCCGGGCTGCCACTGCAAACCGATCTGGCGGTGGGCATCTCGATTCCCATCGTGGCGGTTCTGGCGATACTCGGCATCCGCCGCGTGCGGCGCTCCCTGCACAGCGCCGATCGCGAGTTGTAACTGTTGCAGTTCGAATGGCAGCGCATCCTGCCTGTGGGAGCTGCCATGGCAGCGACAGGGGTCGCGCCAAGAGTGGAGGTTGCAGTCCCGGCATTCCGGCTCCCACAGTGGGGCAGTGCGCCCGCGGGCGCCTTGGCACGCCCGTGTCGCTATGCCACCATCCGCCGGCATTGATCTGTCGCCTTATGGTTGCGACATGCATGCGCGCTCAACCTGCCAGACCGGCTCCGGTCGCGGCGCAACCACCGGGTCTGTCTGCATGTCGCCAACGCCGAGTCACCCGGACGCCGCCGCTGTAGCAGACGCCGGACCGACCGCATTCCCCACCCCGATCCTGACCATCGCACCGTATCGGGACCTGTGTACCGACTGCGGCATCTCGCGCAGCAGCGATCCGGGTCGTTGCGGACGCGCCTGCCAGTTCATCAAGCCCGATTATCCCGCGCTGGAGTCCAAGGTGCATGGCCGTGCGCGCGATCCTGCGCGCACCGACGAGATTTTCTTCGGCCCGTTCCGACGCATGCTGCGCGCGGCGATGGTGCAGCCGCTGGATGGCGCGCAGTGGACCGGAATCACCACCCGCATCGCCGCGCGCCTGTTGGAGACCGCTGCGGTCGACGCGGTACTCACCATGGCGCCGGATACGCAGGATCGCTGGCGGCCGGTGCCGGTGCTGGTCACCAAGGCTGCGGACATGGCCGCCTGTCGCGGCATGCGGATGGGCTATGCGCCGCTGCTCGCGCTGCTCGAGCCTGCGCGCGAGCGCGGCTACAAACGTCTGGCGATCATCGGCATCCCGTGCCAGGTGTATGCGCTGCGCGCGCTGGAGGAAGAACTCGGCTTCGAGCGCCTCTACGTCATCGGCACGCCATGCTCGGACAACACCACCACCGAGCGCTTCCACGATTTCCTCGCCCTGCTGTCGGACGATCCGGACACCATCACCTATCTGGAGTTCCGCGCCGACTACCACGTGGAGCTGCGCTTCAGCGATGGCAGGAAGAAAGAGATTCCGTTCCTGCTGCTGCCGATTTCCAAACTGCCGCCGGACTTTTTCCCGATGACCTGCCGCACCTGCGTCGACTACACCAACGTGCTGGCCGACATCACGGTCGGTTACATGGGCGGCCAGGGCGAGCAGTGGCTGTTGGTGCGCAATGAGCGTGGCGAAGAATTGCTGTCGCTGCTGGGCTCGGAAGTGCGCACTTCCGAACCCGGCACCGCCGGCAAACGGCAGGCACCCGTGAAAGGATTTCTCGCCAACGTGAAACTTGCCGCCGGCGGACTGCCGCTGCGCAGCATGCCCAACTGGCTGCGGCCGGTGATGGGATGGCTGATGCCCAAGGTCGGCCCCAAAGGACTGGAGTTCGCGCGCGCGAGACTGGAAATGAAAGCCATCGAAACCGTGCTGCATCTGCGCCGCAATTTCCCGCGCCGCTTGCGCTACATGGTGCCAGCGCACGTGTGGGCGCTGGTCGCGCCCTACGGTCTGAAGCCGGGCAGCGACGAGCTGCCACGCCCGAACGAAGCCGCACCACCGTCCGACCTGGGCTCCGCATGAGTCGGGCCGCGGGCCGATCCTGGCGCCAATGGGCGCTGGCGCTGGTTGCACTGCTCGCAATCGGCGCAAGCCTGTGGCAACTGCTGGCCGCGCGCAGTGGCGTGGCCACGCAGGCGCTGCGCATCGAGGGCATTCCCGCAACCATTTTCCGCTCCGCTGCAGGCAATCCCGCACCAGTGGTGCTGATCGCGCACGGTTTTGCCGGCTCGCAGCAGCTGATGCAATCGTTCGCACTGGCGCTCGCGCAGGGCGGCTATATCGCGGTGACCTTCGACTTCGCCGGCCACGGCCGCAATCCGGCGCCGCTGACCGGCAGCATCACCGAGGTCACTGGCGCGACCCGCACACTGGTGGCAGAAACGGCAACGGTGGCCGCGTTCGCGCGCGGACTCGGCGACGGGCGACTTGCGGTGCTCGGCCACTCGATGGCCTCCGACATCATCGTGCGCTTCGCGCAGGAGACGCCCGATGTGGCCGCGACCATCGCGGTGTCGATGTTCTCGCCTGCGGTCACCGCCGACAGCCCGCGCAACCTGCTGGTGATCGTCGGCGACTGGGAAGGCATGCTCAAGACCGAAGCCCTGCGCGTGGTCGGCATGCGCTCGGCGCCGGACGAGCCGCAGGTCGGTGTCACCTACGGCGATCCGCTGCAGGGAACCGCCCGCAGGACCGCGTTCAGCCCGCAAGTCGAACACGTCGGCGTGCTGTACAGCCGCGACAGCCTGCGCGAGGCGCTGCAGTGGCTCGATCTGAGCTTCGGAATCCCGCGTACCGACAGCCCGGCGCCCAGTGCACGCGGCGGCTAGATCCTGCTCCTGCTGGCAGGCGTTGTGCTGCTGGCCCGCCCGCTGTCGGCGCTGCTGCCGCTCGTCGCCAGCACTCCGGTCGGCGCGGGGCTGGGCTGGCGCCGGCTGTGGCCATCGTTGCTGATTCCGATGATTGCCACGCCGCTGCTGTTGCGCGTGCTGCCGACGCACTTCCTGCCGGTGCTGGTCGGCGACTATCTCGCCGCGCACTTTGCGATGTATGGCGTGCTCACCGCCGCCTGCCTGCTGTGGCAGCGATCGCAGCGCGCACCCGCTGCAGGCACGCATACCAATCGCGCCGCATTGACGGCAGCAGCGCTGGCGCTGATCGCCTTCGGCTTCATCGGCATCGTGTGGCCGATCAACGCCTTTGTCACGGCCTTCGTACCGGGACCGGAACGCATCGTGCTGGTGCTCGCGATGCTGGTCGGCACGCTGGCGTTTTTCCTCAGCGACGAGCTGCTCACCCGCGGCAGCGGTGCTGCGCGCGGCGCCTATGTCGCCACCAAGTTCGCCTTCGTGATCTCGCTCGGCATCGCCGTCGCGCTCGACTTCGAGCGATTGTTCTTCCTGCTCATCATCGTGCCGGTGATCGTGCTGTTCTTCATCGTCTACGGGCTGTTCAGCGCCTGGGCCTATCGGCGCACCAACCATCCGTGGGTCGCCGGCATTGCCAACGCGGTGGCTTTCGCATGGGCGATCGGCGTGACTTTCCCGCTGCTCGCCGGCTGATTGCAGGCCACGCCGAGCGCGCCAAACATCGCCGACCTGTGTAACCATCCGACGGCTCCCCCTGCCCCGATCACGCAGCGCATCCCATGACTACAGCGACCTATCCCGCGCCGTCCGCCGTCCTCGAACTGCTCAAGCCGATCACCTGGTTTCCGCCAATGTGGGCCTTCGCCTGCGGCGTGGTGTCCTCCGGCGTGCCGATCCTCACCAGCTGGCACGTTGCGGTGGTCGGGATCATCCTCGCAGGACCCCTGGTCTGCGCGATGAGCCAGGCGATCAACGACTGGTACGACCGCGAGGTCGATGCGATCAACGAACCGCAGCGGCCGATTCCCTCGGGGCGCATTCCCGGCAAGTGGGGTCTGTACATCGCCATCATCTGGACCGGATTGTCGCTAGCGGTTGCAGCGACCCTCGGCACCTGGGTCGTGGTGGCCACCATCATCGGCCTGTTCCTGGCGTGGGCCTACAGTGCGCCGCCGTTGCGCCTCAAGCGCAACGGCTGGTGGGGCAATGCGGCCTGCGGTTTTTCCTACGAGGGTCTGGCCTGGGTCACCGGTGCCGCCGCCATGCTCGGCGGCGCACTGCCACCGAATGAAGTGCTGATCCTCGCGGTGCTGTACAGCATCGGCGCGCACGGCATCATGACCCTGAACGATTTCAAGGCGATCAAGGGCGATGCGCAAATGGGCATCCGCTCGCTGCCGGTGATGCTCGGCGCCGACGGTGCGGCCAAGGCCGCCAGTGCGATCATGGCGGTGCCGCAGATCGTGGTGATCGGCCTGCTGCTCTACTGGGACCGCCCAGTGCAGGCCGCGATCGTGATCGGATTTCTGGCCCTGCAGCTGTGGATGATGGCGCGCTTCATCAAGGCGCCGGTCGACAAGGCGCTGTGGTACAGCGGCTTCGGCGTGCCGCTGTTCGTGTTCGGCATGATGGCCAGCGCG
>JBBRFN010000040.1:0-22937 GCA_038224265.1 Lysobacterales bacterium | reverse complement strand
AGTGTGTCGCGACGCGCTCTCCCGGCGGGAGTTGCTCCTGGCCGCAGCGAGTGTCATGACCATGCCAACGCTGGCCGATTGTTCTGGAGGCGACTCCGCGCAAAGCGTCGCTCGTGCCCTGAGGCGACCGAGTGTGAAGTCCGATGGATCTGCGGCTTCCACACTGCGTGATCTGGTGCGCCAGGCCACCCTCGCCCCATCGAGCCACAACACGCAATGCTGGCGCTTCAACATCGCCGCGACGTCGATCTCGATTGCGCCTGACCTGACGCGCCGATGTCCGGTCGTCGATCCCGATGACCATCACGTCTTCGTCTCACTCGGTTGCGCCACGGAGAATCTGGTACACGCCGCCCTCGCCACCGGGCTGCATGCAGACCCGCGATTCGATCCCAGTGGCGACGGCGTCATTGCGGTGCACCTCGAGTCGACCGCGCAACGCATCACACCCATGTATCAGGCAATCGCCGAACGGCAGTGCGCGCGCGGCGACTACGACGGCAAACCGATTTCACCGGCCGAGCTGCGACAACTGGAACAGGCGGGCACCGGAGATGGCGTCAGCGTTCGGTTGCTCACCGCACGCCCGGCCATGGAGAGCGTGCTGGAGTACGTCGTTGCCGGCAACACCGCGCAGCTCGACGACACGGCTTTTGTCGACGAACTCAAAGCGTGGATTCGTTTCAGCGCCAACGAGGCGCTTCACACCGGCGATGGCCTGTTCACCGGCACCACCGGCAACCCTTCGATGCCGCGCTGGCTGGCCAGCCCGCTGATGGGACTGTTCCTGACGACGAAGTCGGAGAACAAGCGCTACGCGCAGCAGATTCGCAATTCCGCCGGCATCGCGGTGTTCGTCTCCGAGCGCAGCGACAAGGCACATTGGGTCGAGGCCGGTCGTTGCTACGAGCGTTTTGCGCTGCAGGCCACGGCGCTGGGCATCCGCAATGCGTTCGTGAATCAGCCGGTCGAAGTCGGGTCGCTGCGGCCGCAGTTCGCCCAGTGGCTGGATCTGAGGGCCGGCGAACGCCCCGACCTGATCGTGCGTTTCGGGCGTGGGCCTGCCATGCCGTGGTCGATGCGACGGCCGGTGCAGGATGTGCTCGCCTGAGGGCACCAAGCGCAAGCAAACGGAGTTACGCAATGGACTGGATGGGATGGACGGCGTTGGGCATCGGCCTGCTGGTTGCGGCTGCTGCGTGCCTGGTCGCTTTCGGCCGCTCGCGTTGGGCCAGCGCTACACAGTCGCAGATGGCGCTGCTGGAAGCCGCCCGCGTGCCGCAGCCTGCAGGCCGCTACGACGCGCGTGAACTCGGCGGTCTACCCGCGCCGGTGCAGCGCTATTTCCGCGCGGTGCTCGAAGATGGGCAGCGCATGATTGCGGCGGCATCCTTCGAACTCGCTGGCAGGATCAACATGTCGGCAACTGGCGAGAACTGGAAGGCCTTCACCTCGACGCAGCGCGCCGTCACCCACCGCCCGGGGTTTCTATGGAACGCTCGCGTGGCCATGTTGCCGGGTCTGGCCGCGCACGTGCACGACAGCTGCATCGCGGGCACCGGCACGCTGCATGCAGCGTTGCTGGGTTTGTTCACGGTGGCCAAGGTGCAGGGCGGTGGCGAGATTGCCCGCGGCGAACTGATGCGCTACTTCGCCGAGATGGCGTGGTACCCCACCGCGCTGCTGCCCAGCCAAGGCGTGCGCTGGGAGGCGGTCGACGAGGTTTCGGCGAATGCCACGCTGGTGGATGGACCGATCAGCTTGACCTTGCTGTTCCGATTCGATGCGGCGGGGCTTGTCGCCTCAGTGCATGCCGAAGCGCGCGGCTCTGGTGTGGGCAAGGACATGGTCATGCTGCCCTGGGATTGCAGCGTGTCGAACTACCAGCGGCGCCAGGGAATGATGGTGCCGACCGTCGGCGAGGCCGCCTGGGTGCGGCCCGAAGGACGCAAGCCGTACTTCATCGGCAACCTCACGTCGATGGTCTACGAGTTCGCGCGGTGAGCCTGCCATGAAGGCACGCAAGCGCTGGGTCGTGCTCGTCGCCGTGGCCCTGATGTCGGTGATCGCGGCGGTGCTGGTGCATCGGCGGTTCGACAGCGACATGCAGCGCGCCCGCGCGCGCGCTGCCGAGGGCAGCGTGCTGGTGGACACACCCTGCGGTCCGATCGAGTACCAGCAAGCCGGCAACGGTGTGCCGCTGCTGGCCGTGCACGGCAGTGGCGGTGGGCACGATCAGGGCATGGCGTTCGCAGGTTCGTTGGCATCGCAGGGCATCCGCGTAATTGCCATGTCGCGCTTCGGCTATCTGCGCACGCCGATGCCCGCCGATGCATCGGCGGCGGCGCAGGCCGACGCACACGTCTGTTTGCTTGATGCCCTCGGCATCCCGAAAGCAGCTGTCATGGGCGGCTCGGCCGGCGCGCCATCGGCGCTGCAGATGGCCATCCGCCATCCGGATCGCGTGAGCGCGCTGGTGCTGCTGGTGCCGCTGACCTACAAGCCGCCGACCCAGGCGGACTCTGCGCCACCACTGTCGCCGGGCGCCGAGGCATTGATGATGCGACTGATTGGATCGGACTTTCTGTTCTGGTCCGCGCTGCATCTGGCGCGCGACCAGGTGATCAAGCTGGTACTCGCCACGCCGCCCGACCTGCTGGCGCGCGCCAGTCCGCAAGAGCGGGCGAGGGTGGACGCAATGCTCGACCGCATCCTGCCGGTGTCGCTGCGCGCCGCGGGATTACGCAGCGATACTGCCGTCGGCAAGCATCTGTCGCCATCGCCCTTGGATTCGATCCACATGCCGACGCTGATCATCAGCGCGCGTGATGATCGGTACGGCACTTTCGCCAGCGCGGAATACACGGCAACTCAGATTGCCGGCGCAAAATTCATCGGCTTCGATGATGGCGGACACATCTGGGTCGGGCACGACGACGAGGTGCGCGCGGCCATCGTGGCGCTGCTCATCGAACCGGCGCGCTGACGGGAGATCGCCACCATGTCGCCCTTCGCGCGCGAGCAGTTTTCCAGCGGTTTTCGCCGCCGACAACAGGGTGGTATGGCCCGCCCAAGCGCTGGCGTATCTGCTGCGGCTGCCGATGGCGGTTCCGCAGGACTGGCCATTGCCCATCGGCGGAATCACGGTACGCGCTTTGCTCAGGCGAGCTGCTGAAAAGCGACCGATCGAGAGTGCACGGCGCCTGGACCGGCGTCCGTCGGCGGGCGCTCGTACGCATGGGACCCTACGCTGCGGCTGGCGCTGAAAGGTCCGCAAAAAAGATGGTGCTCCCGATCGTCGCGATCGCGCGCGAACTGTCTCGCGCGCGTTGGGTAAAGCAAGGGGCTCGGGCTCGGATGGTGCCGACATGGTGCCTAATCCGATAGCAAACGAGAAACCTCGGCTTCCCATGTTGATCGCCACTGTGAAGTCCGGCAACGTCGTGCCCTGACTGCGGTCCGGTGAGCGACCGACCCATGGTTGGTTGCGCGACGATCTTTCGCGGCGCGGCGCAGCGGGGCGCGACGCGGTTCAGCGTGGCCGCACGCCACGCACCGCACTGCCGAGTGCTGCGCGCGGCGGCACGTCGCCGTCGCTGCCGTCGACCGGCAGGCTCGCGGCGAGATCGGACAGCAGCGCACTGGCGGAATCGGCCGACATCTTGCTCGGCGCGAAGGTCTCGCGTTCGCCATAGCGCAGCAGCACCTGGCGCGAGCTCCACAGTGGCGGCACCTGATGCATGCCCCACCCAGCGAACCAGCGCCGCGCGACTTCGCGATAATCGAGGATCAGCACCTCGGCATGCCGAGGGTCGCGCAGGATCCGCGCATAGGTGGCGTTGATCGCCTCGCGCGAGCCTTCCAGGCACTGCAGGAATTCCCGCGCGCCGAACATCAGGGCGCCGGTCACGCCGACTCGCGCGTTGTTGGTCCGCGAGGTGGCGAGGATCTGGTCGACGTCCTCGGGCTTGAGCGCTTCGACGGCGCGACTGGCGTAGATCAGGCGGCTGAGCGGCATGGGCAGGTTCCGTAACTCAATCCCATAGCATGCTCGATCGTGCATCAACGGCGCGTGCGGACCCGCGCACGGACAGGCGGCCCATGGCCGCAGGTGGACCCGGAGCACCCACGAACTGCATCGCGAAGCGACGCCACGACCATCCGGTCGCAGGGTTGCGTCGATGACGCGTGGTGGGTGTTCCGTCGAGCGACCGCCGTCAGCCCCCTGCCCTCGGGTCCTCACCATGCGCATTGAGCCCGGTGTTGCCCGCGCTCGCTAGTGGACTGTCTCAGCCAAATCGCATCCGCCTGCCCGCGTCTCGCGCGCCGTGGCGGATGCGATTTGGCTGAGACAGTCCACTAGGAACACGATCCGCACGATCACGCCGATCAGCGGCACGAAGCCGATCAGCAACCACCAGCCCGTGCGACCGGTGTCGTGCAGGCGTCGCACCACTACCGCGATGCCCGGAATCAGGATCGCCAGCGCATACATGCCGCCCGACACGCCGACACCCGAGGGCCCGACCATGCCGGTGACACCATCCACGACGCCCAGCACCAGGCCGATGATCACGTTGATCAGGAAGAACATCCAGTATTCCTTGCGCCGCGCGCGGCCGGAAAACTGCGCATACGTTTTCAGCACTCCCAGATACCAGTCCATCGTTCGTCCCCCAGCCTCGTATGGCTGATCTGTCCCGCCCGGCGGGCGCGCAGAAGCGGGTCTGCAGCGGTCCCGCTGTCCGGAGTGCTCGCACCCGGCAGAACCGAACGCGACAGCAACCGTCGACGCCGCAGGAGCCTGTCGTACCAACGCGATTCGGGTCGCGTGGACGAACTGCGATCAAGGCAGTGAGTGCTCGCAGCAGCGGAGAATCTCGCGTGCCGGGGATTTTGGACAGCCGGTCGATCTTCGCGATATGGTGCATCGGAGCGCGCGCACGCGTGCTTCCGGCAGCACGGATCGCGGCATCCGTGCCGGCCGCCCCGCCGGTAGCCTGGTTTGGATAACCTGCCGGCCGTGCGATGCCGCTGCTGGCGATGGAGGCGTGATGCGCGGCTTGGTCGACTTCAGTTCCTGGTCCGGCGTGCTGTCGACGCTGCTGGGCTTCACCATGATCACGCTGGTCGCGGTCGGGATCCGGCTGCTGATCATGCAGACGATCCAGCAGCGCCGCGAACGCGAGAATCGGCAAATCAACGAGCGCTTGCGCACGCTGATCTCCGCCTACAAGGTGCTAGGCGGCTCGTTCACCGGCGACCTGCTGGTCGATCCCACGCACAAGCGCCAGCTGCGTGCCGCAGCCGACGCCACCGCTGCCACCGCAGGCGGCGATGCATCGATGAACGAAGGCGACACCCCGGGAACCGAGCGACGTCGGCGAATCCGCGACGCCGTCGAAGCCGCACTGTCGGACGTGATCCTGCTCGGCACCGAAGAGCAGGTGCGCTTCGCTGCCAAGGCGGCCGCCGATCTCACCGAAGGGCGGCCCGCAGCAACTGCAGAACTGGTCGTGTCGCTGCGCAACTTCATCCGTCAGGTGCTCGACCTCGACGCGATCCCGGCCGATGTGCGCATTCCGCGCCAAGGTGCCTCGCGTCCATCAAGTGGCGGCGGTGGCGGTCGCGGTAGTGGCGGCGGTGAGCGCGACCGCGAACGCGGTGGCGGCGGTGGTCGTGGAGGTGGAGGTGGTGGCGGTGGTGGTGGCGGTGGCGGCGGTAGTGCTGCCGCTGGCGGTGCAGGGATGGGTATTGCAGTTGGTTCCGGGGTCTCCGAGACCGGCGCGCAGCCGGATGGGGATGTGCGCGGTTGATCAACAGGAACTGCAAACAATCTGTTCGAGCCGCTAGGCGAGTAGGCGACGGTCGCGCAAGCGCAGGTTCGGGTGTGGCTGAGACGTTACCGAATGGAATCTCGGCACCGTGGCGCTGCCGCGCAGCGCCGTCCGTGGTCGTTGTGGGTGGTGCCATTGCGCCATGGCGTCTCGAGTCGGTAGTGAACCCCGCCCTGCGGCGAGAGCGATTGCCGCTTCTCCGAAATCACCGGGCGCACGATGCAGCGGCACCGGCGCTCGATCTTTTGGCCCTCGTTCGCCTCGACCGCAACACCCGTATACAGCGAGAATTCGCCGACCTTTCCGGGGTCGTCTTCCCGTGGACAGGCGTCGCGGGGCAGTGCTTGCAGCGTCGCCACTTTGCGCCCGGCTTGCTTACCGGTGGCGATGCGGCAGGTGATCGAACTCATCCGCATCGCGTCCTGGCCGTCGTCGCAGCCGGCGCTTCCGACACAGCACGCCCGATTCGTCTTCGCCTTCGAGCCAGCCTTTGCGCGCCAGATTCCGGCACACAAAGTGCGCGATCTTGTCCGCAAGCTGCGTCAACTGCGCGGACGTGGGCGCTCGGGCCCGATGCAGGCGCGGCTTGCGCTGTGGTTGCTCGACGTTCTCGTGCCCGCCGTCGAGTCACGGCAAGTGGAATTGGACGTTGAGATCGAGCGCGCTGCCGAAGCGCTGGATCAGCGTCACCGGGCCACACTCGGGACACGCAGGCCGGGTCGCGCACCGAAACGTGGCCGAAAGGATCCGTTCAGAGAACGTTCCGCTCCTTGGGCACGTCCGCATCGTGCCGGTCCCGGCTCGTCCCGGATTCTTCCCAGCGCCGGTCCGTTTCAGGCCACGGCTCAGCCCGTTACGCTGCCGGCCTGCAGCACAATCGCGTTTGTCAGACGGCAATCTCTGCCGGTAGCAAACGATCGTATTCGTTCTTGACCACGCGATAGCACTCGCAACTGTGCGCTTCAAGTCCCTTGCGATCCAGCACGTCGATGTGCCCGCGGCGGTAGGTGATCAGTCCCGCCCTCTGCAGACGCCCCGCAGCATGGGTGACGCCTTCGCGGCGAACACCCAGCATGTTGGCGATCAGTTCCTGCGTCATGACGATGTGGTTCGATGCCAGGCGGTCGAGGCTCAGCATCAGCCAGTGGCAGAGCTGCTGTTCGAGCGAGTGGTGGCGGTTGCACACTGCCGTCAGGCAGGACTGGGTCAGCAATGCCTGGGTGTAGCGAAGCAGCAGATGCATTACCGGTCCCGGCTGGTTGAAGTCGTCGAGCAGCACGCTGGCGCCCAGGCGAAAGCCGCGCCCTGCGCTCTGCACGACCGCCCGCGACCGCGTGCTGCCCCCACCCATCGGCAGCCACGTGCCCACCATGCCTTCATTGCCGATCATCGCGATCTCGGCTGAACTGCCGTCCTCGGTCAGGTACAGCATCGACACGATGGCGGTAGTCGGGAAGACCACATGGGTCAGGCGTTCGCCGGGCTCGCACAACACCTTGCCCAGCGGCAGGTCAACGGCTTCCAAGTGCGCCTGCCAGCGTTGCCAGATCGGTTCAGGAAGGCAGGCCAGCAGGCGGTTGCGTCGGGCGCCGAGTGGCTCGTCGCTGCCAATGTGCAGCCTGAGTCCTTGGCGCACGTTGTCCAAATGGCCGTTTTGCGTGTGGGCGTGGCCATTGGCATGAGCATGAGCATGAGCATGAGCATGAGTCATGGAATCCTCGCTGGTTCAAAGCAGGGAGCCGAGCCGCGATGAGTTGCAGGTCGAACGCGGCGACTGACCTATCGGCAGCCGTGCAGGCCATGAATCAATGTTGCCTCGCCTGTCTGACCCGCTGTTGATCAAAGTCAAGATACGAGGGGGATTGCCTCGTTATGTTTGGCATAACACAGAGGCGTTAACGACGCGACAGTGGTCGGCGACCAAATCTGACTGCCGCTTCGCCGACGCACAATCTGGCGCTCGGCTGCCGATTCAAAACCCGCGGCGCACTTCCACCACCAACTGGGCTCGCGAGAGGTCGTCGGGCCCGTTGAGCGGAAAGGCGAGGTCGATGTGCACGATGTTGCCAAGCGAGGCGCGCGTGCTGGCCAGACGCAGGCCCACACCTGCAGACGTGAGCAGGCCCAGCTGCGGCGATCCGAGGCCGTCGTCGCCCCAGGTGCGGCCGGCATCGACAAAGGCTGCTGCGCCGACTCGGAACAGACGGAACGGATACCAGTCGGTGAAATAGCGCTGCTCGAGGGTGAACAAGGCGCGGCGGTCGCCAGCCTGATAGCGCAGCGGATAGCCGCGCAGACCGTTATCGCCGCCGAGCAGCAGCCGGTGGTCGAGTTCGAGATTTTGCCCCCAGCTTCCGTCGAGGCGCGCAAACAGCAGACTGCGATCCGAGATCGGGTAGTACCAGCGTGAACTGAAGCCGAGCAGTTGGTCGACGTCGCGGCCGTCCTCGCGCCGGCCGCCGAGGTCTGCCTGCAGGCGCAGCGTGGCATCTGCCGGCAGCGGCAGTGCGCGGCTGGCTTCCACGCGATAGATCCAGCCATTGCGGTCGGCGCCGAGTGCCTCGCTCACGCGACCAAGGCGGGCGCTGAAACGGGTGCCCAGCTGCACGTCTTCACTGCGTCCGATCTGGTCGCGGTCGCGCCAGATGGCGAAGTTGTCCTCGAGAAGTTCAAGACCCAGCCAGGCGGACACCAGATCGCGGTCTGCCGGAAGTACGCCGCTCACTGATCCCTCGGGAGGGATCGAGAAGCGCTGCTGATCCTCGGCCAATCCGAGTGTCCAGCGCTGCGTCCAGCCGGCCGTCAGACCTTGCGAGCGACCCCAGTAGAGCTCGCTAGTGCGGCTTCGCTGGCGGTAACGGTCGAACACTTCGCCCAGTTGGTAGAGGCTTTCCACCTGGTCCACGCGCGCCAGCCGCGCACCCGCCGCCCAGCGCGTGTCCAGCGCATAGAACGGCCGCTCGAAGGCGAGCTTCCAACCGTTGCCGTCGCTGTTGTTCAAGTACTCGGCCTCGGCCTGGTAACGGCTGCCAAGGAAATGCCGGTCGACCCAGCCGATCGAACGCTCGTCGCGGTCGACTGTCGACTTGAAGCTCAGGTCGAGCTCGACGCCAAAGCCGAGCAAGTTGAGCTCCTGCAGTTCGAGGCCGAAGGTGTTCTCGCCGCCCTTGCGACCGAAAGAAATGCCCGGCTGCAGCGTCCAGGCGTCGCGGGTGGAAACACGGATGTCGACTACGCCGTCGTGAAAGCTCACCGGCGCGATGTACGCGTCGGCCAGATAGCGTTCGGCGCGCAACAAGCGGGCCGACTCGTCGAGCAAGCGGCGCGAGTAGCGGTCGCCGCCGGCAAAAAGCAGGATGTCGCGCACCACATGATTTCGGGTGCGCCGGTGCATGCGGTTCGCCAGCGCGTAGAGCGGACCACTCTCGCCGGGGATCGCGAGGTCGAAGACGTCGCCGGTATCGATGTGGACGCGGCCGATAACCGCACCCATGGCCTCCAGTTCGGCATCGCTGGGCAAGGGATGGGATTGAGTCGACGTTGCGCTCTGCACTGCGTCTTGCGCTGCGTCCTGCGTTGCTGCGGGCGCCGACCATGCAGCGCTCGCGGCCAGCAGCAGCACAAGCATCAGGAATGGTCGCCAGGGCAAAGCTGCCTTGCTGGGTGCTTGGTTCCAGCGCTCGCGAACCACGCAACCGGCGGCAGTCGGTGGCGGTGTCGCGCGGGAATTTTTCATCGGAAGTTTGCGGCCAGTCGTTGTCGGACGTGTGCGATAGCGTACACGGCAAGATGGAAAGAAAGCGTTGGCCGCGGCAGCAGGTTGCCGTTCTCCGACATCGAAACGAATCAGGTCGGCTGAATCAGCACCGGCTGAATCAGCATCGGCTGAATCAGGCTAGTGTCGAGTCGAGTCGTGCGGCCGCGACTTGTCGCGCTGAAGTCAGCGCGCTCGCTGCGGCGATTCGATACGTGTTCGCGTTCGCATCCGCCCGCGCGGGCTGCGTCGTCGATGAGTTCGCGTTTGAATTCGCGGCCAGCGACGGCAACCGGTTCTTGGCGAAAGCCCGCGTGTTCGACAGCGAGCCGATCGGGCCGATCGATGCGCTGTTCAAGGACGACTTCGAGCGCACAGGTGTATTGCGATGCTGGCATCTGCTTGGCCCTCGACCTGCTGGCGCTTGCCCGTGTCGGGAGCTTGCTCGACGACGGGGCAGCGCCACCCGAACGTAGCGTGCACCGTGCATGCCGATGTCAGTCTGGGCCATCGATTCTCGTGGATGAAGAACCTCGCCATGGGATCCGATCATGTCCACTCGACCATTCGCGGCTGCCCTTTGTCTGTGGCTGCTTGCTTCAAACGCATCTGCGCAGGGCGGACCGCAGCCCGGCGATCTGGTGCCGGGTTTCGGCGACGGCGACGGCTACAAACGCATCGATTTCACCGATATCGCCGGGCCGGGCTCCTACGACAGTGGGCGATCGATCGTGCTGATCAGGTCGCCGTTGGGCGTGGTGCAGAAGATCCTGGTTGCCGGGATCGCGGGCGGCAACCGGTTCGGCATCGTGCAGCTCAATGCCAATGGCAGCGGCGACCAGACCTTCGGCAGCGGCGGGCGGGCGCTGTCCACACGCACCAACGTGCGCGACTTCGCGGGCATGGTGCGGATGCCGAACGGCGACATCGTGGTCGGCTATTCCGACGACTACTCCGGCACCAACGACAGCAAGGACTTCTTCATCGAAGTCTTCACCGCCGCCGGACAGCCCAAGGCGATCGGGGGACCCGAGGTTGCCAATCAGCAGTACGTGGACCTGAGCACATCCAATCCCACCGATCTGGGCATCTGCAACAACGTGTTCCGCAATGCCGAAGCGACCGCGATGACGGTCACCGAACAGGGCAACGTGCTCATCGTCGGTGAGCAGGCGTTGACCTTCAACGGCAATGCGGTGGACAAGATCGCGTTCGCGGAGTTCAGCGCAGGCACTTACGCGCCCGCCCGTCCCGCCTGGGGATTCCGTCAGGAATGCCGCACGGCCGGTGCGGGATTGGGCGACCCCACCTATGGTGCGCAGATCTTCGGGCATGCGCGTGATGTCTGGGCCGGCGCGGGCGGTTCGGTACACGTGAGCGGCAGACGCCTGTCCCGACCGACGGGTCCGGCGTTCAAGTCAGCCAGCCAGACCAACGTCGTGCTCGGCGCGGACAATGGTCTGTTCAGTACATGGCTGCCCAGCGGGTTCTGGGAGGACGCCGAGAGCTCGGTCAATCGCATCATGCTCGACCCGACGGGACCCGGCATCCTGCTCATGTTCGGTGAGCGCGCCGGCGCGGCGGTAGGCGGCGGATTCCGCTTCGAACCGCTGGTGGCTCTGTCGCAGGGGCAGGGCCCGGTCATGTTCCCGCGGCTGTTCCTGCAGCAGGGGCCGGCTGCTGCTGCGACCGTCGCGCTCAGGGACGGCGCGCGCTTTCCGAACTCCTCGCAATTCTGGGTGCTCGGTTCGGCGGCAGCCTGCGAGGCAGGCAACAACTGCGCGCGCAACTACGACAGCTGGGTGGCCGGCGTGAGTACCGGCGTGTCCAACACCCTGACCTACGAGTCCGACCTGCGCTTCGGTGACATGGGGTGGGTGCGCAAGAATGTGCCCGGCTACGATCAGGTCACGCCGACCACGCGCAGCTTCGCGTGGCGAGCGGCGCTGTCGCGTCCGACCTCGGCGTTGCTTGCGACGGACCTGTATGTCGTCGGCGACTTTGCCTTCGACCAGGCATCTGGCGACTACGACTGGTTCGTCGCCAAGCTGCGCATTTTCAACAGTGAAGCCATCGGTCCGATCGATGCGCTGTTCGCCGATGGATTCGAATGAACGGGCGCCCGGACATGAAGACATGCATCCGCTT
Organism: Lysobacterales bacterium; assembly: GCA_038224265.1. GTDB lineage: Bacteria > Pseudomonadota > Gammaproteobacteria > Xanthomonadales > Ahniellaceae > UBA4656. The sequence goes on along the minus strand of JBBRFN010000040.1, from coordinate 11,198 downwards.
TGCGCTGATCATGCTGACGCTGGCGGTGGCGACCGCGCAGGCGGGCGCGCCTTACACCGGTGACGTTTACCTGTCGCAGATCAACGGCCAGACTTTCAGGGTGCAGTTGGCATACGACGGCACCAATGCGCCGAGCATATCGACCCCGCAGGTCGTCGCTACGCTGGTGCGCGGTGGTGGGGCGCGGGTCGGACCGCACCGTCAGCTGTACGTGGTCGGAGCGGGAAACATCTCGCAGGTGGATCTGGCCTCCGGCGTCGTCACGCTGCGCTCGACATTCAGCAATGCCAACGCGATCAGCCTGGACCCCGACGGTGTGCGCGCATGGACCGGATGGTTCGACACCACGCTGTCCGAACAGCCCCTGTCCCCGTTCGACAACGGCGTACCGCGCGCAGTCACCGGCAGCGACACCACGATAACCACGCTGGCGTTCACCCCGTCGAATGGCGTGTTCTTTGCCAATGGCAACGCGAGCAGCCCGGCGAACTTCGGCCGCATCGAGCTGAGCACCTTCACCACCTCGCGGATCAGCAGCGGCATCTACGCGACGGGTGTTGTCTACGATCCTTTCAGCCAGCGGCTTCTTTTGGCGGGTGTTGGTCGTTTGCGGCAGATCGACCCGGCGAATCCTGCCGTCGCCGGCGCCTCTCGCGACGATTCCGCAGCGGGTGAGAACTATCTGGTGCTCGAGCCGAGCGGAAAGGGCCACGCCATCGGCACTCGCTATGGCGCAGTAGCGCGGCTGGTACTGCTCGACTATTCCACCAGCGGAAACATCGCGGGTGCAGGAACGCAGTTATTCAGCGTCCCTTTGCCCGGGGTGACCGATCTGTCGGGCGCCGCGGGCGTCGATCTCGACTCGTTGTTTGCCGACGGTTTCGAATAGTCGCGCGCACGACGTCGGCAATCGGCTAGCCTGTGACGCATTCACTGCGGCAGCTTGGTTCCGATCCCGAAACTGCAAACGGGCCCACAGGAAAGCGATGAACTCCGAGCGATTCGCACTGATCGGCGCCCTGTTCGATCAGCTCGTCGAAGTGCCCGCCGCACGGCGCGCGGCGCGCCTGGCGGAGCTGACCGCCGATCCCGGCATTCGCCGCGACGTTGAAGCCCTGCTGGCAGCCGATGAGCGCGCGGCTGGCTTTGCCGATCAGGCGCAGCAGCTGCGCGATGCGCTGGCCGGCTCGATGCCGGACGATGTCGAACCGTTGCCGACGACGCAGTTCGGCGCCTGGCGCGCGTTGCGCGAGTTGGGTCGTGGCGGCATGGGGCAGGTGCTGCTGGTGGAGCGCACGCAGTCGGGCTTCGAGCAGCGCGGCGCACTCAAGCGCATTCGCCGCGGCATCGCCAGCGATGTGGTCATTGCGCGCTTTCTGCGCGAGCGCCAGTTGCTGGCGCGACTGGATCATCCGCACATCGCGCGCTTGCTCGACGGCGGCGTCGATGCCGAGGGCCAGCCGTGGTTCGTGATGGACCATGTGGATGGCGAGCCGCTGCTGGCCTGGTGCGCAAGTCATGCGCCGGACATCGAACAGCGACTGCGCTGTTTCGATGCGATCTGCGATGCGGTGGCGTTCGCGCATCGACAGCTGATCGTGCATCGCGACATCAAGCCCGGCAACGTGCTGGTCACCCACGATGGGCAGGCGAAGCTGCTCGACTTTGGAATCGCCAAGTTGATCGCCGACGAGCTGGCGCCAACGGACACCGCCACCGATATGCAGGCCGCGCCGATGACCCCGCAGTACGCGTCGCCCGAACAGCTGCGCGGGCTCCCGGCCACCACGGCGACCGACGTTTACGGCTTGGGCGCGGTGCTCTACGAGCTGCTTTGCGGCCAGCGTCCGTATGCGATGGGTCGCGATGCGACACCGCTCGAATGGCTGCGCGTTCTGGACGGTCCGGAGTGCGTGCCTCCGAGTGCCGCACGCAGCGCAAAGCCTGCGAGCCTGCCGCCGATCCCCTCAGCCGTGCTGCGCGGCGACCTCGACGCGATTGCACTCACCGCGGTGCGTCGCGAGCCCGAGCGACGTTACGCGAGCGTGGATGCGCTGCGCGCCGATCTTGCGGCCTGGCGGCACCAGCTGCCGGTGGCTGCGCGCCCGGACAGCAGACGCTACCGGCTGGGCAAGTTCATTGCACGCCACCGAGCCGGCGTGCTCGCCGGCAGCCTTGCTGCGCTGGGTTTGATCGCTGCGTCCGCGGTGGCGATCGAACGCGCGGCCGCGGCGCGTCAGGAAGCTGCGCGCGCGGTCGCCGTGCAGCAGTTCCTGGTCGGCTTGTTCGACGCCTCGGATCCCGAACTGGCGCAGGCGGGCTACCGGATGAACGCACGGGATGTGGTTGCCGCGGCCGCCGCGCGCATCGGCACCGAGTTCGCCGAGCAGCCCGACGTTGCCGCCGAACTGTCGCTCGCGATCGGGCGCGTGCAGTTTCGTCTCGGCGATGTCGAAGCCGCGATTGCGCGCCTGCATTGGGAAGATACAGTCGGCCCGGTACTCGCGGGTAGCGCGGAGCGCGAGGTATCGCGGCGCCGCTGGTTGGCCGAGGCCTACACGGCGACCGGAAAGACCGCACTTGCCACCGCGCAGATCGATCGTCTGCTCGCCATCGCGCTGGCGCGGGGCGAGCTCGGCTTGCAGGCCGACGCGCTGCGCCTGCGCGCGGAGGCGCTGCGCGCGCAGGGCCAACGCAGCGCCGGGCTGGATGCCGCGCGCGCTTCGCTGGCGGTTGCCGAGCGCGCGCAAGATCCCGGCATACTCGGCAGATCCTTGCTGGTGCTGGGTACGGCACTCCGCGAGACCGACCACATGGGTGAGGCGCGCACGACGATCGAACGCGCCATCGCCCTGCTCGACGGCGGCAGCCACGTTCCTGCCGAACTGCGCATCAGCGCGCGCACCGAACTCTCCGCGGCACTGCTGGGTGCGAACCAACTGGACGCGGCGGCCGCCACGCTCGCCCAGGCGCAGGGTATCGCCACGGCCGATCTGCCGGACTCGCATCCGATGATGGCGGAAGTGCTCAGCCAGCTCGGCGCCGTGGCGGCCGCACGCGGCGATCTGCAGGCCGCGATCGAGGCCGAGCGCGCGGCAGTTCAGATTCTGGAGAAATCGGTGGGCACCGACAGCATGCTCACCGGCGGACATCGCAGCGCGCTGGCCTTCGCACTGCGGCGCGCCGGGCGCCCGGCCGAGGCGTTGGACATGTATCGACAAGCCATCGACACCTTCCGGCGCAGCGGCAACGCCGACCACGCCTATGCGATCAACGCGCTCGGCAACGCCGCCCTGCTGATGGACGAAGCAGGCGATGCGTCGGGCGCCGAGGCCTCGGCGCGCCAGGCGCTGGACGCGTCGCGGCGCACCCTGGGCGAGCGGGCGAGCGGCACCGCTAGCCGCATGTATACGCTGTCGACCCTGTTGCGGCGGCATGGCCGCACCGACGAAGCCCTGCAACTGGCTCGCGCCGCGCTGGCGATCGACGACAGCATCGACAGCTTGCCGCGTGCCGTACGGGTCGGTGGGCTTCGCAATGCGGCGCAGGCGCACTCGGCGGCGGGTGAGCATGACCAGGCGGCTGCCCTGTTCGAGCGTGCCATCGAGGTCAGCCGCAATCCACCTCCGGCCGACCTGCTGGGCCAGATCGATGCGCAACTGGACTTTGCCGAGGCCTTGCGACTGGCCGGGATCGAGGCGCGCGCATTGCTGCTGGCGCAAGGGTCGCTGGCGCTCGCGGTTGAAGTCGATCCCGGCCTGCGCACGTTGCGCGCCAATCGCGCACGCGTGATCGTTGGCGAGCTGCTCGTGAATGAGCGCAGTCAGCACACGAACGCGCGGGCCACGCTCACAGACGCGCTAACGGCGCTGGAGGCGCTCGATCCGCCCACCGCTGTTGGCAACAACCTGCGCGCGCGCGCCCGGCGCGCCCTCGATGGCTTGCAGTGACGGACCTCAGCCATGCTTGCCGCAGCAAGAAGTCGCGCTTCAGCCAAGCCGCTCGACCAGGAACGCGCGTGCCTTGCGCCAGTCGCGGAACGCGGTGCGCTCGGTAACGCCCAGGTACTGCGCGATCTCGGCCATCGACAGGCCGCCGATCACATGCAGTTCCACCACTTGCGCCAGACGCATGTTGAGCGCTTCGAGCGCGACCAGGGCCTGATCGACGGCGAGCAGATCGAAGGCGCCTCGGGAATCGAGCGCAGCCACGTTGTCCAGCGTCACCTCGACGGCACCGCCGCCGCGCTTGGCCGTCTGCTGGGCGCGCGCGTGATCGATCAGGATCTGACGCATCGCCCGCGTGACGATCGCCCGCAGATGCTCGCGCGAGTGTCCCGGCACTGCGTGGCTACCGACTTTGAGAAAAGCCTCATGGACCAGCGCGGTGGTGCGCAGCGTCTCACTGCCGCTGCCGCGCCGCACGTGTCGCGCGAGCCGCTTGAGTTCGGCGTAGGCGATATCGAAAATCGCCTTGGCCTGGTCGTCCTCGGGAGTTGTTGGCGGTGATGGCGACAATGACGTGGACCTTCGGCATGGCGCGTTTGATGTCTGCTCGGCCCCGACGATAGGACAGCGCGCAGGTGGCCAGGTGTGTGCTCCGGCGGGTGGCGGTCCTCGTCGCCGCCGCTCGCCGGCGGCCGCTTACGGCTCGAAACCATTTCCGAACACGCTGTCTCCCGAGCTGATCGGCGCGGAAACGAACACGAAGTAGCTATTGAAACCGAGCAGCACGATGGCATTGAACGTGATCGGACCGACATCGATAGCCGGCGCGGTCCAGGTGAAGTTCACCGGCACAGTCTTGAGCACGCTGCTGTCGTGGGTGAACGTCTCGGTCGGCGTGCTGGCAGAACACTCCGGCATCGAGCGGTAACCATTGCTGATGGTGAATGAGCCAACGCGGGCGCCGCTGCTGTTGGTGGCATACATCAGCAATCCCTTGAACGCGCCAGGTCCCGACAGGCGCACGACCGAGGACTGCCCCGGCGTCCACGGACCATTCGGCATGCTGATCGCATACCCGCCAGTGCCCAGCGTGCCTACACCCATCGGCATTGCCGCCATCAGGGAGGCATTGCAGGCGCCGCTGCCAGACGAAAAGGCGTGCCCGGCAAAGGGAAGCAACAGCAATGCAAAGCACAGCAGCAGGCGATGGCACTTCATTGGACAGCACTCCAGATGTGTATGGACCCCTGCGGAGAGTAAGCCTTGCACACGAGCGAAACGTGAAGCTGCCGCTGCGTTTCAACGCCGGCGGTCGGGCGACATCCCGCAGCGTGGACCCGTGCAAATGCGCAGCGGTCGTGGTTTGCGACAGCGGGCAGGCGGATCGGGACAAGGCAACGAGACCTGCTGGTGCCCGACCACGGGCTTGCGAACTCGGATGTCCCGGATTGCGTTCCGGATTGCGTCGACCCTGGGTTCTCTAATTCTGGATGTCCCCGATTGCGCCGATTGCGACCACCGCGAATTCGGATGTCCCGGATTGCGACCCCGGATTGCGCGGTTTGCGGGCTCGCGGTCGCGGATCGTGCCCACGATTCGAATCGGTCTCCCGGGCGCTATGGCACTGATTCGATGCAGAATTTCGGTTGCAGTCTGATGACTGTCCCCGTTTGCGCCGCCCGTTTGCGCCGTTTGCGTCCGACGGCGGAACTCGTTAAATTTACGTGGTGATCGAGGGTGCACGGCAAGCTGAGCTGTGCCCCGCCACCCAACCGAGGAAGCAACGAATGAACAAGAACATCCTGGCTTTGATGGTGGCAGCGGCCCTCGGTTGCGCGGCCGCACCGGCATTCGCGATCACCGACGAGGAAGGCAACGCTTCCTTGCAGTTCAGCTTCGTGCCGCCGGGTGCCCGCGCACTGGGTATGGGCGGTGCGTTCATCGGACTCGCCGACGACGCCACCGCCGCTTACACCAACCCGGCCGGCCTGACCCAGTTGGTCAACAGCGAGATCTCGGCCGAGTACCGCAACGCACGATTCAGCACCGAGTTCATCGCCGGCGACCTGCCGCAGTACGGCACCGCCAACAGTCGCGAGGATGGACTGGCATTCCTGTCCTACGTGATGCCGTTCGAAGACTGGGCGATTGCGCTGTACCGCCACGAGTTCTTGCGCTACAGCACGGATTTCATCGGTGCCCAGGACAGCGACGCCCTGCGCAGCTTCGCCACCAGCATTGACGTCAAGGGCGTGAACTACGGTCTGTCGGCCGCGTTCCGCTTCAGCCCGCAGCTCTCGGCCGGGGTGGGTGTGGCCTACTCGCAGTTCGACCTTGATTCGGTCACCGAGCGCGTCAACAACAACAACCAGTTCCAGGTCGCTGGCGCCTTCGGTGCGGCCTCGCGGGGCGACGACAACGACGTGATCTTCAACGTCGGCCTGCTGTGGAAGCCCTCCGAAAAGCTGTCCTTCGGCGCGGTGTACCGTGACGGCGGCAACTATGAATACACCGCCTTCGCCGCGCGCTACACCTCGCCCACCCAACTCGTTGCCTTGCCGGGCTTCCCGAAGGAGGGCGTTTCGTTCGACGTGCCGCGCTCCTACGGTGTGGGCCTGAACTACAAGGTCAGCGACAACTTCGGCATCAACTTCGACGTCGCGCGGATGCTGTACTCCGACCTCACCGACGGTATCCAGTCGAGCCTGGTAGCCGACGGGCAGGGCGGGAACGCGGAAGTGGCGGGGCTCGGCATCGACGATGGCACCGAGATCCGTCTCGGCGCTGAGTACGTTTACACCGACATGGCGAACCCGATCGTGATTCGCGCCGGCCTGTGGCGCGACCCCAAGCACACCATCGGCTTCGAGGGCCCCGTGACGCCGATCAACAGCGCCAACGCGCAGATCTTCTCGACCGGCGACGACGAGATGCATTACACGCTCGGCCTCGGCATGGCGTTCGAGAAGTTCCAGATCGACGTGGCCGCCGATTTCTCGAATCCCTACGACGTGTACTCGCTGTCGGGCGTGTACCGCTTCTGATCCGCGGCCGTTGGTGGGGCCGGTGAAGCCGCCGCCCCGCCAGTTCTCGACTGTGTAACGGACAGCGTGCTCGGCTGGGCGAGGCATGCGCCTTCGGCACGCACAGTCCCGATGGTTGCGCCCTCCCGCTGGCGCAGCCATCGCATGGTCGAGCGCGGGCTTTGCGCGGCGAACGCGCGGTGTTGCGCCGTCCGGTTACTCGAAGCCGTCCGCCAGCACGGTGTCGACCTCGGCCAGCGCCTCGCGGTGGAACGCCCAGAATTCGTCGCCAAGTGCGTTGACCAAGCCCGGCACCATGTGGCCGACATTGGGCACTTCGCGGTATGCGTGGTCGATGCCAAGCGCGTCGAGTCGCGCGGCGAAATCGCGGTTCGGACCCAGCGTGAAGTCCAGTGTGCCGATCAGCTGGCGCAGGCGATAGCCGGGCGCTGGCGGTAGCAGTTCGGCCAAGCGCCATGGGCTGCGCGTCTCGAACACCGCAGCGCTGTTGCCATAGACCTCAGCGAGGATTTGCCGCCGCAGTTCGATCGGTAGCAGGTTCGGGTCGTCGACCAGAAAATCGAGTTGCAGCGGGCCGGCGCCGAGCATCGATGCCGCACCGAAGCGATCCGGGTACAGCAATGCGAGCCGCGCGGCGCCATAGCCTCCCATGCTGAAGCCCTCGACCAGTCGCGCGCGCACTTGTGGCAGCGTACGAAAGCGGGCGTCGACGTCGGGCAGCAGGTCGTCTATCAGCATCGACTCCACCGGCTGCAGCCCGCTTTCGGCGTCGCACCACATGCCGTACTCAAGTCCGTTGGGGAACACGATCAGCAGCGGCGGGATCCGCCCGGCGGCGATCGCGGCGTCGAACAATCCCGACACGGTGGCGATGCCAGTCAGAACACTACCGGCGCCATGCAGCCAGTACAGCACCGGGAAGCGCCGCTGCGGCTGCGCACTGTAGGCCGGTGGCCGATAGACGTGATAGCTCACCGGCGCGCCCACCGCGGCGCTGTTGAACACCTGCCTCGTGACGCCGGATGCGGTCACCGCGGGCGTGACCCAGGCCGGAGCGCCGCCGGCCCTGGCGATGCCGGTTGGCACCGCGAGCGCAAGCAGTCCGGCACAGGCAAGGATCGCGACTGATCGAAGAGGGAACACGTGGCACTCCTGTGCGGCTCGCTGGATACTGAATCCAACGCGCCACCTGCCGTACGGTTGACCGATCCGGCCGCTGCGCTGGTCGTGGGCGCAACCAAGTCTCGGGAGGCGAGGTTTGCGACGGGCACCGCGCGTTGTGGACCTGGACAGGCGGACCTGGACAGGCACCAGAAATGATGCCTGTCCCCGAATCGCTTCCCCCCGAATCGCTTCCGTCGTGCGCGGCGCATGGACAATCAGGTGAGTCGGAAGCAATCGAGTGGCGGGGTCGTCGGCCAGTTGGGGTTACTGACAAAGAGTCCCCTGGAGCAGGTTCCGATGAAACGTGTCGAACAACACTTCGCCCCCGCACGCGCCACGTTTTCGCAACTCGCGGACAAAGCGGCGTGGCTGCTGATTGCAGCACCGATCGGCACTGCAATCGCCGCCCAAGTAGTGATCGGCGGTCCTGGCGGCAGCGGCTCCTTCGGTGAGGCGGTCACCGTGCTGCCCAACGGCAACATCGTGGTGGTCGATACGGGCGCCGACGCGATCGGGTCGATCGCCGACGTGGGCGCGGTCTATCTGTATCGGCCCACCGGTGTGCTGATCAGCACCCTGCGCGGTAGCAGTGCGGGCGACGCGGTGGGCAATGGCGGTATCACCGTGCTCGAGACGGGCAACTTCGTGGTATCCAGCCCTAACTGGCGCAACGGCGCGGCATCCAATGCCGGGGCGGTGACGTTCGTGGCCGCCAGCAGTGGCATCAACGGCGCCGTTTCCGCTGCCAACTCGCTCGTCGGCACGGGATTCGGCAATCTCGTTGGCAGCGGTGGCGTGACTCCGCTCGTCAACGGCAACTATGTGGTGGTAAGCGACCAGTGGGAGATCGGTACGGCGTTTGATGGGGGCGCTGTGACCTTGGGCTCCGGCACCAACGGCATCAGTGGCGCGGTTGACGTCAGCAATTCCCTGGTCGGCAATCTGGCGGGAATGCGCGTCGGCAGCGGCGGAATAACCGGGTTGAGCAACGGCAACTTCGTGGTGTCCAGCCCACTATGGGATGACGGCGTGCTGACCGACGTCGGCGCAGCAACGTTCGCCTCCGCAGCCAGCGGCATCAGCGGCCTGGTCTCCGCGACAAATTCGTTGGTCGGCAGCGCAGTCAATGATCGCGTCGGGCTCGCCATCACGGCGCTGAGCAACGGCAACTACGTGGTAGTCAGTACCGGCTGGGACAACGGCACGGCAGCCAACGCGGGTGCAGCGACCTTTGGCTCGGGAGTGTCGGGCGTCACTGGTCTGGTCACGCCAACCAACTCACTGGTCGGGAGCACGCTGAACGATCAAGTTGGCAACGGTGGTATCGCCGCTCTCAGCAACGGCAATTATGTGGTCGGGAGCTCCATCTGGAGCAACGGAGCGACTGTCGCTGCCGGGGCGGCGACCTTTGGTTCGGGGGCCGGCGGCACCAGCGGTGTGATTTCCACAAGCAACTCGCTGATCGGCGGCAGGGTGAGCGACCGGGTCGGTTTTGCCGTGGTCGCACTACGCAACGGCAACTATGTGGTGGCGAGTCCATTCTGGGACAACGCAACGATTGTCGACACCGGCGCGGCGACCTTTGGCTCCGGGACCAGCGGCATTGTGGGGTTGATTTCGGCCAGCAACTCCCTGATCGGGGACTCGCCTGGCAGCTTTGTCGGGTTTGCCAGCCAACCGCTGTCGGGAAGCAATCCCACCATCACACCGCTGAGCAACGGAAACTACGTGGTGGGCAGCGGATCCTGGGACCGCAGCACTGCAACCGACGTCGGCGCGATGACCTTCGGCTCCGGCCTCGCTGGCGTCAGTGGAATCATCTCGGCCAGCAATTCACTAATCGGCAGTACAGCGAGCGATCGGGTCGCCAGCAGGGGCATCACCGAACTGCTCAACGGCAACTTCGTGGTCGTCAGCGACGATTGGGACAACGGAGCCGTTGCGAATGCCGGAGCGGTGACCTTCGCCTCGGGCGTCGGTGGCATCAACGGCGTGGTGACACCGATCAATTCGCTGGTTGGCACCAGCGCAGGCGACGCGATCGGCAGGTTTGGTGTCACCGTGCTGAGCAATGGCAATTATCTCGTGCGCAGCTCGCTTTGGGATAACGGGGCGACCGCCGACGTTGGTGCGTTGACGATCGGCTCGGGAACCACGGGTATCAGCGGCGCTGTTTCGGCGAGCAACTCCCGGGTCGGCACGACCGCCAACGATCGCGTCGGCAGCTTATTGGGCGCTTCCGGCGTTGCCGCGCTCGGCACTGGCAACTATGCAGTAGCCAGCAGCGGCTGGAACAACGGCGCAACCGCCGATGTCGGCGCGGTGACCTTCGCCGCCGGGATAAGCGGCAGCAGCGGCAACGTATCGCCGAGCAATTCGCTGGTCGGCAGCACTGCGCTCGATCAAATCGGTACCGCCATCACGACGCTGAGTAACGGCAACTACGTGGTAGTGAGCAACCTGTGGGACAACGGCGCAATCGACCGCGCGGGTGCAATCACGCTCGGACTGGCCGATGGCAGCGTGATCGGTCCGATAACCGCCACCCACAGTGTGCTCGGGTTGGTCGTCGCGCAGGGGCTTAGCCAGGTTTTCGACTACGATTCCCAACGCAACCAACTCGCTGTCGGCCAGCCTGCCAGCAATCGCGTGGTGCTGCAGCGCTCTGGCGTGGCGACTTCAATCGGCATCGTCGGCGACACACCCGATCCTTCGACCGTGAACCAGTCCGTGACCTTCACCGCGACTGTCAGCGCAGCGCCCGCACCAACCAATGGCCAGGTGTCGTTCCACGCCAGCGGTGGCGAGAGCTGTGTCGACGCCACGCCGACCACGACCTCGGCGACGACGGCCAGCTTCTCGTGCACGATCGTATTCACCGCGGCAGGCACCTCGACCGTGATCGCCGAGTACACCGGATCGACAGCCCACGCTTTTAGCGGCTCGGCATCGGAGGAGCACACGGCAACCCTGGTGAACATCTTCGCCAACGGCTTCGAGACGCCGTAGGCCACGGCGCGGACCGGATGAGTGCACCGCGTTG
>JBBRFN010000039.1:0-23698 GCA_038224265.1 Lysobacterales bacterium | reverse complement strand
CACGAATCCGGCCAGGATCGCGCCGATCCGCGCTGCGTTGTCCATGCCGCCGGCGAAGGCGTACTTCAGGCGCGAGCGGGTCTGCGCGAGTTGCTGCGCATCGAGCAGCTGGCTGCGCGCGGCGAGCAGGGTCTCGTCGATGGCCGCGATGACCTTGGGCGCGTGTGCGGCATCGGTCAGGCGCAGGCTCAATACGAACAGGCCCGGATCGCGGCTGCGCGAGGGCTGCGCGAACAGCTGGTCGACCAGTCGCTCGCGCACCACCAGCCGCTGGTACAGCGGCGATGTGGAACCGAAGTGCACCTCGGCCAGCAGCGCCTGCGCGGCGCTGTCGGGGCCCTCGGCGGTGAAGGCCGGGGCCTTCCAGCCGACGATCAGCCATGGCTGGGTCGGGCCATCGAAGGCGACGTGGGCGTAGCGCGGCGCGTCCTGCGCGGGCTCGGCTGGAATCTGCTGCGTGTAGCTGCCGCGCTTCCAGCTGCCGAAGTGCTTGCGCACCAGCTCGAAGGTCGGCTCGAGCTCGACATCGCCGGCCACGATCACGGTGGCGTATTCGGGACGGTACCAGCGCTCGAAGAAGGTCTTCGAATATGCCATTTGGTTCGGCATGTCCTCGATGTCTTTCAGATAGCCCATCGTGGTGTGGCCGTAGGTGTGCTGGGTGAATGCCAGGTCCTGCAGGCGTTCGAACCCCTTGAGCAACGGATTGGCGTAGTTCTTCAGGTACTCGCCCTTGACCGCCTGGGCCTCGGTGCGGAACTGTTCTTCCGAATAGGCGAGGTTCTGGAAGCGATCGGCTTCCAGTTCGAGCAGCCGGTCGAGGTCGGCGGGCGTGATGTTGACGTAGTAGTTGGTCAGGTCATCGTCGGTGTAGGCGTTCTGGTCGGCGCCTGCGGCCTTGAGCGCGGCGCCGTACTCGTCCGCCGGATGCTTCGGCGTACCGCGGAACATCATGTGCTCGAAGAAGTGCGCAAAGCCGCTCTTGCCGGGCTCGACTTCGTTGCGGCTGCCGGTCTGCATCGGGATCTGGATCGACACCAGGCCCTTTTGCGGCGTCTGCACCACGATCACGCGCAGGCCGTTGTCGAGTTCGCGCTGCAGGTAGGGCAGGTCGAACAGTTTTGCAGGCTTGCTGGCTGCATCGGTGTCTTGCGCGGCACCCGCTGGTGCGGCGCAGAGCAGGGCGGCCACGAAAGCGGCGGCGAGAAGATTGCGGATCATGCGGTACTCCGTGTTGCACTCGGGACAGTCGCCTATTGAACCATCGACAGCCGTCCGCGGCGAGCGGAACCGGTCTGCAGGTCGCCGCGGCCCTGCGCGAACGCCGCTCAATCGAGGTGGTGCGGCAACTCGCGGGCGGCCAACCATTCGCGCGTGAGCTCGGCGTCGTGCTCGAACCACGCGCGCGTCGAGCCGAGCCGGAACGTGTAGCCCCAGGCGTCCATGTCGCCCATCAGGCGTTCGGCACCGACCTCGGCCAGGCGCGCGCCGAGCACGATCTGCAGGAAGCAGCAGGCGTCTTCTTCGGCCACGCTGTGGGTGGCATCGGTGTGCACGCTCGCGCGACGCTCCGGCGGCAGCACGATCAGGTGGCAAGCCTCGTGCAGCAGCGAATGCACCGGTGTATCGCGCCGCGCATGGACGGTTGCGCCGACCAGCCCGGCCTCCGGCTCGCCCCAGTAGCTGCCGGGAATCGGTTGCGCATCGGGTACCGGTGCCAGCGCGATGCCGAAGCTTTCGAGCAGCCGTCGTAGCGGCGCCGGGTCGATTTCACCGAACAGCAGCATCAGCGCTCAGGATGCAGCAGCTGCGCGGTCCGGCTGGCCGCTGCGGTGCGCACGCTCCGCCAGCCATGGCAGCGCCGGCAGTTGCCGCGCAGGGCCGTTGAGGTAGGTCTCGCGCACCCACTCGTAGCTGCACAGTTCCTTGCCCAGCAGGCTCACGCGCTGGCCGCTGGGCAGCGACTGCTGGCCGACCTCGCGAAAACCGTAGGTGCCGTGGAACAGCACCGAGACATCGTCGCGTGGGTCGAGGAATACTTCGCAAGTGAGCATCTGCGAGCGCACTTCGGCGTATCCCTGCACGTCGGCGTAGAACACCCGGCCAAGCCCGTGTCCGCGATAGGGCCGAGCCACCACGATGCGGTCGATGTACACGAAGTCGTCCATGTTGGCCTTGAACCAGGCGAAGTTCGGACTTTCGTAGTCCGCATCCGGTCGCAGCGCGATCAGGAAGCCGCCGATACGGCCGTCGATTTCGGCGACCCGGAAGTAGGCCGCAACGTCGTAGAGGTGGCGCAGTCGCGCGGTGTCGATCGGCAGGATGCCCGGGCCGGCGGCATTGTTCAGGGCCAGCACGCTGTCGAGGTCGTGCTCGCGCACATCTCGGATCACCAGGGCCATGGGTCGCTCCGGGTCTTGCGGCTGCAGGCCGCGCAGTATCGCACCTTACGCGGTTCGAAAAAGGTTAACTTCAATTGCTGCGATGCGATAGGCAAAACACGGTGACGTCCCACTGTCCGCCTGCTGTGGCCGGACGCCTTCGCCTCCCGCTGGGCTCCGCCACGGTCCCGCAGTGACCTTCGGCCGATGCTGCACTGGCGAGACGGCATACAATGACTGCACCATGCGAGTCCTGCGTCTGAACCCGGTCGACCTGCTCCGCTACGCGGGGCTGCTCACCTATGCCTGCGTGGGACTGCCGCTGGTGATCGAATCGGTCGGGCCGGGACCGGTGATCGGGGCCGATGAACGCCTCGGCTGGACGCTGTCCTATCTTGCGTTCGGCATCTTCTACGTGGTCGCCAGCCACGGTCTGGGTTCGCGCACGGTCAGCTGGCGCAACGGCTGGCTGGCGGTGGGCATGGGCGTCTCGGCGATCGCCACCGGCTACTTCAGCCGCAGCGGCTTGTCGGGCGTGCTGATGATGGTGCTGTCGGGCGTATTGCCGTGGCTGCTGTCGTGGCGCGCGGTGCTGGCCACCCTGATCGGCTGCTCGCTACTGCTGGTACCGGTGTTTGCGATCCGCATGGAATACGGACTGGTGCCGGGGCTGGCGCAGTGCGCGCTGTTCCTGTCGTTCGCGCTGTTCGTGATGTTCACAGCGCTCGTTGCACGCAGTCAGGCCGAGGCGCGCGAAGAGCAGAAGCGCCTCAACGCCGAGTTGCGCGCGACCCGCGTGCTGCTCGCCGAATCGACGCGCATGAGCGAGCGCGTGCGTATCTCGCGCGAGCTGCACGATCTGATCGGCCATCATCTGACCGCGCTGAGCCTGAACTTGGAAGTGGCCAGCCACCTCGTGCAGGGCCAACCGCGCGAGCACGTGCGCCAGGCGCAGTCGTTGGCGCGCCTGCTGCTCACGGACGTGCGCGAAGTGGTCAGCCAATTGCGCGATGGCGACGACATCGATCTGGGCAAGGCGCTGCGCGCGCTGATCGAGGGCATTCCGGAACCTGCGATCCACCTCGAGATCCCGGCCGATCTGGCCATCGACGACCCGCGCCGCGCGCAGGTCCTGTTGCGCTGCGCGCAGGAGACGATCACCAATACCATCCGCCACGCGCGGGCGCATAATCTCTGGCTGAGCTTTACGCGCGATGCGGACGGTGGCTGGCGCATGAGCGCGCGCGACGATGGTCTGGGCAGCGAGCAACTGGAAACGGGCAACGGCCTGTCGGGTATGCGCGAGCGACTGGCGCAGGTCGGCGGTCAACTCAACATAGAAACCGGCAAGGGCAGGGGCTTCGCACTGGAAGCCAGCATCCCGCAGGAGGCCAAGGCATGATTTCCGTTTTGCTGGTCGACGATCAAACCCTGGTTCGTCAGGGCGTGCGCTCGCTGCTGGACTTGTCCGAGGAGATCCGCGTGGTCGCCGAGGCCAGCGACGGCGCGCAGGCACTGCAGATGATCCCGCAGGTCAAGCCCGACGTGGTGCTGCTCGACATGCGGATGCCCAACATGTCCGGCCTCGATGTGCTCAACGCACTGCGCGACAGCGGCCACGTGCCGCCGACCATCATCCTCACCACCTTCGACGACGACCAGTTGGTGCTGGCCGGCATGAAGGCCGGTGCGCGTGGTTATCTGCTCAAGGACGTCTCGCTCGAACAACTGGTCGATGCGGTCAAGACCGTGGCCGCCGGCGGCTCACTGGTCGCGCCGGTAGTGACCCAGCGCCTGCTGTCGGGGCTGAAGAACATGCAGAACGATTTCGCCAGTCTGGATCGACCCGATCCACTGACCGATCGCGAGACCGAGATCCTGCGCCTGATGGCGAGTGGGTACTCCAACAAGGAAATCGCCAATTCGCTGGGGGTTGCCGAGGGCACGGTGAAGAATCATGTGTCGAATATTCTTTCGAAGCTGGGGGTCAGGGACAGGACGCGGGCGGTGTTGAAGGCGTTCGAGTTGGGGATTGTGCAGTGATTTGATGTTTGGGGCGGGAGTTGCGAATGGTTGCGCGGAGTCGCGTCGTCGCCTTCGCCGAGAGCCGAGCCTTTGGGTTCTGGGGCAAGGAACAAAGCGGCACGAGACTGCTCGGTTTACACCGCAGAAAAACAACAACGCGGCGCGAGCGAAGCGCGCAATCTACCCGCGGCAGCGCACGCGCCATTGCCCCGATGCAAGGGCCAAAAAATTACCGCGCAGCAAGTTCCGTCTTGAGCGTAACCACGGATTGCGCAATCGGTGCCGGCTGCGAATCGCTCGGCTCCGCGTCGGGCGAGAGTCGCGGACACGGCTTGCCCGCGATGCAGAAACTGATCGGAACCAGCGCGGTTGTCGCAATCGGGATTCCATCGACCCTCTCTGGAATGAAGGTCCAGCCCTTGACGGCCATGAGTGCGGACTTTTCCAGCACTCTCGATGCCACGCTTCGCTCGATCCGTGCCGATCGCACCTTTCCCTTGGCATCGATGTCGACGCTCATCATGACTTCGCCGGCCTCGCGGGCGCGCAGCGCTTCCACCGGGTAGCGCGGCGGCTTGCTCGAGGCGTAGCCTGGACCGGTCGTGGCAGAATCGATCTGCAGGCGAACGGTGCCATCGCCCTCGTCAGTGCGCGCGCTCATGTTGATCGTCAGCGTGGTCTGCGCTGTTGCCGGCCGGCCATTGACGGTGGCGGGCTCGAACTCCCAGCTCTCGATCGAACGCTGCAGGAATCCGGCCAGTTTTGCGTCGAATTTGCGATCGATTTCGATCTTTGCCGGTTTGCCCTCTGGCGTGATCTCCACCGGCACCACTGTCATTGCTCGCGCCGAGCGATCGCTATCGTCCGCGCCGAATGCGGGGATCGTTGCCACTACGGCAGTCAGGAAGAAGGACCATCTGTTCGGTCGCATGGGAACGCTCCTGTTCGATTGCAAATGAATGTCGCGCCAGCTGCAGCCGGCTCGCTGGCAACGCTCAACCCGGCGCACCGCGCCGGACGATTTTCGCTGCGGGCTCACCGACCAGTCGTGGGCCGCTGCCTTGCGGGCCTTCGGGTTGGTCCGGCAGCATTTGACATGCGCGGCCCTGGATGCAGAACCGGACCGGCACGAACACCGTCGCTGCGATCCCCACGTTCCCCACGCGTTCGGGCTGGAAGGTCCACTGCCGCACCGCGTCGATTGCGACGCGATCGAAGTAGGGGCGCCCCACCCGCTTTTCGACCGCTACGTCGACCACGCGGCCTTCGGTATCGAAGGCCACACGCAGCAACACCTCGCCGGTCTCGCGGCGGTCGATCGCGACCTGCGGGAAGCGCGGCAGTTTGGCCGCTGCGTAGCGCGGCCCGGTGCCTGCATCGATGACGCGCACTTCGATCGTCTTGCCCGCCTTCGCGCCTGTCGCCTGCAGGCGAAAGCTCACTGATGTGCGGGTTGGTGCCGGCCGTCCATCGAGGGTTGCCGGCACGAATTCCCAGCTGTCGATTTGAGTGCGCAGAAAACCGGCGATCTCGCGCGCGGTGTCGTCGGCGGGCTCGGCTGCAAGTACCCGCCCGCTCGCGTCGAGGTCGACGTCCATCACCGCATGGAACTGCGGGCCCGGCGAATCGCTGGCGTGCGCGGGCGCAAGGATCGGCAGTGCAAGACCCGCGGCCAGTAAAGGCAGCCGACGCCAGCACGTCTTGATGATCTCCATCGGAACACTCCTGTTCATGGTCGAGATGATCACCGCCCGTGGTCCCTCATTCCCTGGGCGGCTATGGCTGCTGGTGCCTGAGCCCGGCAGCCGCCGCATAATGCAACGTCCTCAGCACCGGTTTCAAGCCATGCTCCATCTCGCCTCGCAATCCCCGCGCCGCCGCCAGTTGCTCGACCAGCTCGGCATCACCCATCGTGTGCTCGATGTCGTGGTGGCGGAAGTGGTGATGCCCAACGACCTGCCTGCCGACTACGTGTGCCGCGTGGCGCGCGAGAAGGCTGCAGCCGGTCTGCGCGCGCTGGGCGCGGCAGTGGACGCCGTAGTGCTCGGCGCCGATACCGAGGTGGTGCTCGATGGCGAGGTATTCGGCAAGCCCGCGGACGCAGCGGCTGCGCGCGCGATGCTGCGGCAGCTTTCGGGGCGTACGCATACGGTGCTGTCGGCGGTGTGCTGCATGGATGCGTCGCGGGCAGTGTGCGTGCTCTCGAGCACCGAGGTGCGTATCGCAATGCTCGATGAAACCGCGCTGGCGGACTATCTGGCGTCGGGCGAATGGCAGGGCAAGGCGGGCGCGTATGCGATCCAGGGGCGCGCTGGCGGCTTCATCGCGCACATCGCCGGAAGTTACACCGGCGTGATGGGACTGCCGCTGCATGAGACCGCCAATGTGCTGGCCGAGTTCGGGATCCGGCCGGTCAGCTGAACGGCAGCGCGGTAAAAGGTGCGGCTGGGGCGCCGCTCCGGCTATAACAGTGGTATTCCCGCCGTCGATGGTCGACCTGCCTGTGTCCGAAGAGATCCTGATCAACATGACGCCGCGCGAGACCCGTGTCGCGGTGGTCGAAAACGGCATGCTGCAAGAGGTGTACATCGAGCGCACCGCCCGCCGCGGCTATTACGGCAACATCTACAAGGGCCGGGTGTCGCGGGTGATGCCGGGCATGCAGGCGGCGTTCGTGGAGATCGGGCTGGATCGTGCGGCATTCCTGCACGCCTCCGACATCCTGCGCACACCCGCGGCCGAGACCCTGGAAGGCGGCGAGGGCCCGGGGCCCACGCCGCCGATCGCCGAACTGCTGCGTGAAGGCCAGGAGATCGTGGTGCAGGTGGTCAAGGACCCGATCGGCAGCAAGGGCGCGCGCCTGACCACCCACCTGTCGCTGCCCTCGCGCTGTCTGGTGGTGCTGCCGACCAGCAAGGTGGTCGGGGTGTCCGCACGCATCGAGGACGAAACCGAGCGCGCGCGCCTGAAGGAACTGGTGCAGGGCCTGCAGGCCCGCGCGCCGGGCTGCGGCTTCATCCTGCGCACCAACGCCGAGGGCCAGACTGCGGAGGCGCTGGCCGAGGATGTCGACTACCTGGCCAAGGTGTGGAGCGCGGTGCAGGAGCAGATGAAGGTCGCCAAGGCTGGTGAGCGCATCTACGAGGATCTGTCGCTGCCGTTGCGTTGCGTGCGCGACCTGATGCGCAGCAATGTCGAGAAGGTACGGGTCGATTCGCGCGAAACCTTCGAGCGCCTCGCGCGGTTCACCGAACAGTTCATGCCCGAACTTGCCGAGCGTCTGGAGCACTACCCCGGCGAGCGGCCGATCTTCGATCTGTACGGCATCGAGGACGAGATCCAGCGCGCGCTGAAGAAAGAAGTGCCGCTGAAGTCCGGCGGCCATCTGGTGATCGACCAGACCGAGGCGATGACCACCATCGACGTCAATACCGGTGCTTTTCTGGGCTCGCGCAACCTCGAAGAAACGGTTTACCGCACCAACCTGGAGGCCGCGCAGGCGGCCGCGCGGCAGCTGCGCCTGCGCAATCTCGGCGGCATCATCATCATCGACTTCATCGACATGACCGATGATGAGCACAAGCGGCAGGTGCTGCGCACGCTGGAAAAAGCCCTGTCGCGCGATCACTCGAAGACCACCGTGTACGACATGAGCCCGCTGGGCCTGGTAGAGATGACCCGCAAGCGCACCACCGAGAGCCTCGAACGCCAGCTGTGCGAGCCGTGCTCCGCGTGCGCCGGGCGCGGCAGCCTGAAGACGCCCGAGACCCTGTGTTACGAGATCTTCCGCGAGATCATCCGCGCCGTGCGCCTGTTCGAATCGGCCAAGCTGCTGGTGCTTGCAGCGCCGCGGGTGGTCAACAAGATCCTCGAAGAAGAGTCCGCTGCGGTCGCCGAGCTGGAGGAGTTCATCGGCAAGACGATTCGCTTCCAGGCCGAAGATCAGTACGCGCAGGAACAGTACGACGTGGTGCTGCTCTGATGCTGCATGCCGTGCCATTGCGCTGCCAGCGCCTGGCGAGCGGTTGAGCGCATGCACGCCCACCTGACCCCTGCCCAGCGTCGCTGGCGCCGACTGCGCCGAGGGCTGCTGGGCACTTTCGCGTTTGCGGTGATCGGCATGGCGCTGGTGCTTGCGAGCGCGGCCACCGCGCTGCCGTGGCTGGTCGACCATCCCGATCGCGTGCGCGAGTTCCTCAGCGCGCGACTGGGTCGTACGGTGGACTTCACCGCACTGCGCGCGGAGTGGGTGCATAGCGGCCCGATCTTCACCCTCGATGGACTGTCGGTGGCCGACCCTGCCAATGCGCAGCCGTTCACGATCGGGCAGGCTGAGTTGGCGATCGATTTTTACGCCTGGGCCCGTCGCGGGGTCAGCTTCAGCGAGTTCCGCCTCGTGGGCCTGGAGATCGACGCCGAGCGCGGTGCCGATGGCCGCTGGCGCGTCGCGCGCCTGGGCAGCGCCAACACCACGATCGATATCGACGCCGTACTCAACCTGACCGGGGTGGCGGTTCGGAATGCGCGAGTGCGCGTTCGCGATGCCGCGAGTGCGGTGGATTTCCAGCTGGCACGGGTTGATCTGCGGGTCAGCAACGAGTATGGCGAGCGCCGCTTCGGCGGCGTGGCGTGGATCGATCCCGCGCTGGCTCCGCTGCGCTTCGTATGCAGCGCCGTGGGCAGTGGCCAGGATTGCTGGCTCGGCGGTCGCGGTGTGGATGCCGAACGCTGGCTGCGCAGCGTGCCGCTGGCCGGCGTGCTGCCGGCGCGCGGCAACCTGGATGCCGACGTGTGGCTGAGCTTCGACCATCGATTGGAGCGCCTGCGCGTCGATGCGAGCGCCAGCGATGTGGTCTTGCGTGGCACGACAGCGGTACCGTTCTCATCCGGCATCGCGATCGAGCCGCGGGCGAGCCTGCCGTACCTGCGCGTGGCGGCACGCTTCGAACGCGATGGCGAGGCGTGGCTGGCCGACTGGCTGGATTGGCGCACGCGCGATGCCAGCACTCCGGATACGCAAATCGCCTTACGCCAGGCGGGCCTCGATGCGCCCATCGCCATGCGTTCGCCGCGCATCGAGCTGTCCAGCGCGGCGCCGTTGCTGGCACTCAGCGACGCGCTGCCCGCAGGCCTGCGGCGCGTGCTGTACGAAAACTCGCCCGCTGGTGCGCTGGCAGCGGTCAGTCTCGACATCGCGGATGGCCGCGCCAGCGGCACTGCGCGTCTGGAGGGTGTGCGGATCGCCGCGGGCAGCCGCACTCCCGGCGTCGACAGTGTGTCGGGCACGCTGTCGGCCAGCGACGGCGTATTCGTGCTCGAGCCCGATCCGGATCTGGCCATCACCCTGCGCGCGCCGCACGTATTCCGCGAACCGCTGGCGATGACTTTGCACGAGGGCAGCTTCGGATTCTGGCGCGACGACGGGGTTGCGCATATCGAAGCCACCGGCCTGCGCCTGAGCGGGCCGGGATTTGCCGTGCGCGCGCACACGCAGCTTGCGTTCGAGGGCAGCGGCCCTCGCCCGACGATCGATCTGGGTCTGGTCGTCGACCATGGCGAGGTGGCGCGCGCCGGCGCGTTCTGGCCGGTCAACGTGATGCCGGCGCAGACCGTGGCGTGGCTGGATCGCGCGCTGGTCGGCGGCATCATCGAAAGCGGCACTGCGATCGTGCATGGCGATCTCGACGACTGGCCGTTCCGCGAGCCGACCGGGCGCTTCGAGGCGCGCGCGCAGGTCCGCGATGCCGACCTCGACTACAACCCGCAGTGGCCGGCAGCGCGCATTGCAAATGCCGATCTCGAGTTCAGCGCAGTCGGACTGGTGTGCAACATCGATGGCGGCACGGTGATGGGCAATTCGATCGCGCTCGCACATGTGCGGATCGATTCTTACAAGGACCCGGTGCTCGAGCTGCATGTGGAAGGCGAGGGCGGCGGCGGCGATCTGCTCAAGCTGCTGCGCGCAAGTCCGGTGCAGCAAACCGCGGGCGGCTATCTCAACAGCATCGAGGTCGGTGGTCGCGCCGAGGTGGGCTTCGATCTCACGCTGCCGTTGCGTCCCGATCTTGGCGAGTCGCGCCTGTTCGGCAATGTGCGGCTGTTCGATGCGGACCTGCTGGACCGTCAATGGAAACTTGCCTTCGCGCAGGCCAATGGCGGCATGCGCTTCAGCAATCGCGGCTTCGCAGCCGATGATCTTGCGGTGCGGGTCGATGGCGATCCGGCGGCGCTGTCCATCGCCATCGGCGAATTCGCCAGCAATCCGAAACATCAGATTGAAGCCAGCCTGCGCGGCGGGCTGACGGTAGCGACCGTGCTGTCGGGCGTGGCCGGGATCGAAGACCTGCTGCCGCGCGCCCCGGGACGTGCCGAATGGAATGTGGAGCTGGCGGTCGATCGCGAAGGCGAGGGCGGCAAAGCGCCGCGCAAACGGGTCAGCGTGGCATCGGATCTGCGCGGCATCGCGCTCGACCTGCCAGCGCCCTTGCGCAAGGACACCGACAGCGCGTTGCCGGTGCGCTTCGCGATCGATTTGCCGGTGGCCGGATCGCTGCTCGAACTCGAGCTCGGCCGCTTGCTGCGTTTCAGCGGCCGCATGCCCACTGAAACCGCTGCCTTCGGCGGCAGTCTGGCCTTCGGCTTGGCCGAGGTCGGCGCGTTGCCACCATCGGGATTGCGGGTGCGCGGCGACATGGCCGCACTCGACCTCGGTGGCTGGGCAGCGTTGGGTGCCGGCGACGGTGCGATCGGAACGCTCGACGCAGATCTCAGCGTTACCGAACTGGCGGTGCTGGGGCGCGCTTTCGCCGACACCCGAGTCCAGCTTGAAAGCAGCCGCGAGACAACCCGTGTAACGCTCAACGGCCCCGGCCTGGTTGGCGCACTGAGCTTGGCCGGCGCCGCCGGCACCGGCGTGACTGCCGAGTTCGAGACCCTGCATCTGCCCGAGGCGATGCCCAGCGCGCCCACCCGCACCATCGATCCGGCCCGGCTGCCGCCGCTGCATGTGTGGGTCAAGGACCTGCGGCTGGGGGCCGCCCAACTCGGCACCGCGCGGATCGAAACCGTACCGATCGCCGGCGGCCTGCGCGTCGAACAGCTCGACACCACTTCGCCGGTGATCCAGGTACGCGCGCGTGGCGACTGGACGCTGGCCGAGGGCAGCGAGCGCTCGCGCTTTGCGGTGACCTTCAGCGCCGAGAATCTCGGCCGCATGCTCGACGCGCTCGGCTTCGCAGGCATCGTCGAAGGCGGACAGACCATCGTGCAGCTCGACGGCGCATGGCAGGGTTCGCCCGCGCAGTTCGGCCTGTCGCGAATCGCCGGGACGCTGCAAGCCAAGGTCGGGCAGGGGCGCATCCTCGACGTCGACCCGGGTGCCGGACGCTTGCTCGGCCTGGTCAGCCTGCAGCAGATTCCGCGGCGACTGTCGCTGGATTTCAGCGACTTTTTCCGCAGCGGCATGTCCTTCGATTCGATCGAAGGCCAGTTCGAGCTGCGCACCGGCGATGCCTTCACCACCGACCTGGTGGTCAAGGGACCATCGGCCGACATTGCCGTGAGCGGACGCACCGGTCTGTCCGCGCGCGACTACGACCAGGAACTGCAGGTCACGCCCAAGGTCGGCAGCGTGCTGCCGGTGGTCGGTGCGCTGGCGCTGGGACCGGTTGGTGCGGCCGCCGGACTGGTGGCACAGGGCGTGCTGCGCAACCCCCTTGATACGATGACGCGTGCACGCTATCGCGTCACCGGTAGCTGGGAAAAGCCGCAGATCGACCTGATCGCCCGCGAACGCGGCGGACGAGTTCCGCGCGAGGTCGAGCGCAACGGCTGATCCGACGGCATCGGCCGACGCTGAGCCGCCGCGCTGCCTGCGGCACAATCCACCCAGCCGTACAGATCCGTGCATCACCAGCAGACGACCCGATGTCCGTGACAGCGCCTTTGATGGGATCAGCAGCATCCGCCACCACCGCAGCGCTACCGCGGGCGATCGTGTTGATCGCGCTGGCGGCGGTCGCTGCGGCTTTACCGACCGTATGGCGGTTTTTCGACACCGCAGGCATCGATCGCGACGGCGGCTTGGCGGCGCTGGCAGTGGCGCTCGCCACGCTGGCGCTGGCCAGTTCCCGTGAATGGGTGCGTTGGGGTGGCTTCGGCCTGCTGATGCTGGCCGCGTTGCAGTTGCTGCTGCCGCTTTTCGGTGCGGGCGATCGCAGCGATGCTGCGATCCGCACACCGTTTGCCGCGCTCAGCATGCTGGCCACAACAGGGGTGCTGCTGCACGTGATTGGTGGCAGGTCGGCCCGACGCGCTGCCGCCGTACTCGCCTGGGTTGCCCTGACTTGCATCATCGCGCGCTTGTTCGCCGCCGCCGGGGTCGACGACGAGCTTTCGCCGCTGTGGCCTGAAGTACGTCTGTTCCTCGCGCCCGTTGCCCTGGCCGGCGCCCTGCTCTGGCCGCTGGTCGAAGAGCTGCGGCGCACGCTGCAGCCTGCACGCACGGCTATCGAGCTGCTCGCCATGTGGGTCTTCGGCATTGCGGCCATGGCGATGATCGGCCATGTCATCGGCAGCGAGTTGCTCACCCGCGGGGTGGGCGCAAATCCGCTGCCGCCGCAGTCGGCGCTGATGCTGGTGGCATCGATCCTGCTGATCCGCGGCGCGCTGGATCGTTCTTGGCGCTACCGGGTGCTGCTGGCGGCCCTTTTCGCCTTCATGGTCCTGAACGCGGTTCAAGCCGTGTGGCCCTCCAGCCTGCCGCCACCGTTGTCGAGCCTGGTGCCGCAGGAAGGCCAGAAGCCTGGGCGAGCCCTGATCACTGCGCTCTATCTTGCCCTGCTGCTGCTCAGCTGCATGGCGATCGCAGCGCCCGGCGCAAATCGTTGGGCGCTGCGTTTCGCGTGGCTCGCCGCACTGTCGGCGATGCTGGGCAGTGTGGTGTCGTTGACCGGTGTGCTCGCCGGCGTGCTGTTCGGGGTCGAACCGATCCTCGGCGCCTGGAGCTTGAGCTTCCTTGGACTGCTGGCCTTGATGGCACTCGGTGCTGCGCTGTTCAGCGCGGCAACGGCGCGCGCCTCGACGCGCCAGTTCCGCATCGAGGCGCTGCCAGCGGCCGCCGTGACCGCGGTGCTGGCGATCGGGATCAGCCTGTGGGGTGCGGCATCGAAACAATCGATCGACGCGATCGCCGGCACCGGCGATGTCGCGCTCGATGCGATGACACGCACCTTGGCCGCCGAGCTGGAATCCCGCGAGCGCGATTTCTCGCGCCTCGCAGCGCAGTTGTCGCACGACGAGCCATCCGATCGGGCGACCCGCGTGCAAGCAGCCGGGAGGGCAATGTCAGTGCGCTATCGGACCCTGGCGCGATTGACCTGGCTCGGCGATGACGGCAGCGTGCTGTCGTATGCCGCGCCGAGCACGGTGTTCAAACCGCTCACCGCGGTCCAGACGATCGCCGACATCGGCCCGCTCGAGGCGCGCCTGCGCGCAGCAAGCGGTCGCGGGCGCGCGGTGGCACTTGGCGCGGCGGCCGCCAGCGGCGGCCGGCCACGCAGCCTCGGCATGGCTGGATGGACCGACGGTTTGGCCAGCGGTACCCTGATCGTGCTGTTCCACGTGACCGATGCGGAACTGCCTGCGGTCATCGGCAGGCCGGTGCCTGGCTTCGGTGCACAGGCAGTCATCGATGGCGTCGACTTCGGTGTCCACGGCAGTGCGGCAGTTCCGATCGGCGACGAACCGCTGGTCGCGTACCTGCGCACCGCAAGCGTCTCGATCCTCGGGGTCCCGCTGAATCTGACCGTGTGGCCGCGTGCGGAGACCGTTGCGCGGCTGAAGTCGCGCTTGCCGCCGGCAATCCTCGGTGGTGGCGCTCTTGTCGCTGCACTGCTGGCGGTGATCAGCATCCTCGGCGCCGGCGCGCGCGAACGCGCAATGGAAGCCCAGTTCGCGCGCGCCGCGGCCGAGCAATCGCAGCGCGAGATCGCCGAGTTGCTCGAAGGCTTGCCGGACGCGTTCTTCGCGCTCGACCGCAATTGGATGTTCACCCACGTCAACCGCGCCGCAGAGCGGCTCGTGCGACAGACACGCGAGCGCATCATCGGCCGCGAGCTGTGGGCAACCTCAGCAACCGCCGAGCGCGACTTCGGTCCACATTACCGGCGCGCAATGGATCTCCGCAGCATCGAGCACTTCGAGTTATACGACGAAAAGTTGGGCATCTGGCTGTCGCTGCAGGCCTTCCCGCTGCCGGCCGGGATCGGTGTGGTGGCGCGCGATGTCAGCGCCGAACGCGCCACGCTGGAAAGCCTGCGTCGGCGCGAGGCCGACCTCTCCGAGGCGCTCGACATCGCCAATCTCGCACGCTTCGAGATGGATGCCAGCGAACAACTGCGCTGGTCGGGTCCGGCCGCGCGCGTGCTCGGTCGTGCCGAGTCGGAGCTTCCCGCCGACCGCACCGCGCTGCGCGCGCTGTGGCACCCGGAAGACGTTGTCGCCTTGTTGCCTGGCATCGCGGAACTGGTGCGCAACGGGCAGGGCTTCGATATCCAGCACCGCATCGCGTGGCCCGACGGCAGCATCCACTGGGTACATACGGTCGCCCGGCCGGTGATCGACGGCAACGGCGCACAGCGCATGGTCGCCACCGTACAGGACATCACCGTGCAGAAACTGCAGGCGCGTGCAGTGCTCGAACGCGACCGCTTCTTCGAGGCCTCGCGTGAGCTGTTTTGCATCCTCGACGGCAGCGGCCGCTTCGTCGAGGCCAATCCAGCGCTGTGCCGACTGTTCGGCGTCGAGCGCGAAAAACTGCTGGGCCAGTTCGCATTCGACTTCACCCACCCGGCCGATCGCGAACACGCCTTCGCGCGTTTCAGCAAGGCGCGCGAGATGCAGCCGCGCGAGCCGCGCGCGGTGCGTAACATCACCCGCAGTGGCGAGATCCGCTGGGTCGAGTGGAGCTCGTCGCCCTCCGCCGATGGCGACCTGTACGTCGCCGGTCACGACATGACCGGATACATGGTCGCCGAGGCCGCCCGCGAGCAGGCTTTGCGCGAACTGCAGTCGCGCAACGAAGAACTGCAGCAGTTCGCCTATATCGCTTCGCACGACTTGCAGGAGCCGCTGCGCAAGATCCAGGCCTTCGGCGATCGCCTGCGTTCGCGTTTCGCAGCAGTTCTGGGCGATGACGGGCGCGACTACCTTTCGCGCATGGATCGCGCAGCGCAACGCATGTCGACGCTTATCTCCGATCTGCTCGACTACTCGCGGGTGTCCAGCACCGCAGAGCCATTCGTGCCGGTAGCACTGGCCGACGTGCTGGCCGACGTGCTCGGCGATCTCGAAGAAAGCCTGCGCGCCAGCGCCGGCACTGTCGACAGCGGTCCGCTGCCGGTGATCGATGCCGATCGCATGCAGATGGCGCAACTGCTGCAGAACCTGATCGGCAATGCCTTGAAGTATCGACATGCCGATCGCGTGCCGCTGGTCGCGGTGCGGGCGGAGTTGTTCGCCAGCGGGATGCCCGATTCCGGCGAGTCTGGCGAGCCGTGGATCCGACTGCGCGTGATCGATAACGGCATCGGTTTCGATCCCGCCTACAGCGAGCGGATCTTCGCGCCGTTCCAGCGCTTGCACGGGCGCGGCGAGTACGCCGGCACCGGCATTGGTCTGGCGATCGTGCGCAAGATCGTCGAGCGCCACGGCGGCCGCGTGCGTGCGGAGGGCCGCGCAGGACTTGGCGCCACTTTCGTCGTCGAGATGCCGATGCGGCACCGGTCGGCGCACGAGACGGCAGCGTGAAAGCGCCAGCAACAGCGCCTCGGGTAGACTCACCGGCCGCGTTGTAGCGAGACTCGTCCATGTCCCAGGTGTTTGCCCTCGCACGTTCCCGACTGCTCGATCCCTCTGGCCTGGCCACCGGCGATCTCGAACGCATCTTCGCGCGCATCATGACGCCGGGGATCGATCGCGCCGACGTGTATTTCCAGCATTCGCGCTATGAGAGCTGGGCGCTGGAGGACGGCATCGTGCGCGAGGGCACCCACTCCATCGAGCAGGGCGCCGGCGTGCGTGCGATCAGCGGCGAGAAGACCGGCTTCGCCTACACCGACGAGATCGCGCTGCCGGCACTGCTGGAGGCATCCGCTTCGGCGCGCGCGATCGCGCGCAGTGGCACCGAGGTCGGTGCACAGGCGTTCTCTGCGCGCGGCCCGGCGGCGCTGTACGAGCCGATCGATCCGATCGAGACCTTGGCTCCTGCGCAGAAAGTCGCGCTGCTGCGCGAGGTGGATGCCTATGCGCGTGCGCTGGATCCGCGCATCAAGCAGGTTATCGTGAGCATCGCCGGATCGCTCGACACCATCCTGGTCGCCGCCAGCGACGGCGTGCTGGCAGGCGACGTGCGGCCGCTGGTGCGTTTCAACGTGCAGGTGATCGCCGAAGTCGGCAATCGGCGCGAGAGCGGCTCGGCAGGCGGCGGCGGGCGCTTTGCCTATACGCGCCTGATCGAGGGCGGTCTGCCGTTCGAGTTCGCGCGCGAGGCGGTGCGCCAGGCGCTGGTGAACCTCGATGCCGTCGACGCGCCGGCCGGCGCGATGACGGTCGTGCTCGGTCCGGGCTGGCCCGGTGTACTGCTGCACGAGGCGGTTGGCCACGGTCTCGAAGGCGACTTCAACCGCAAGGGCATGAGCGCCTTCAGTGGTCGCATCGGCCAGCAGGTGGCCGCGCGCGGCGTCACCGTGGTCGACGACGGCACCCTGCCGGAGCGGCGCGGATCGCTCAGCGTCGACGACGAAGGCACGCCGACCCAGTGCAACGTGCTGATCGAGGACGGCATCCTGCGCGGCTACATCCAGGATCGTTTGAACGCGCAGCTGATGGGCGTGGCGCCGACCGGCAACGGCCGTCGCGAATCGTTCGCGCACCTGCCGATGCCGCGCATGACCAACACCTACATGCAGTCGGGTCCGTATGCGCCCGAAGAGATCATCGCTTCGGTCAAGAAGGGGCTTTATGCGGTCAACTTCGCCGGCGGCCAGGTCGACATCACCAATGGCAAGTTCGTGTTTTCGGCCAGCGAGGCGTACCTGATCGAAGACGGCAAGGTGACCCGACCGGTCAAAGGCGCCACGCTGATCGGCAGCGGGCCGGAAACGATGACCCGCATCGACATGATCGGCAACGACATGCGTCTGGATACCGGCGTCGGCGTGTGCGGCAAGGATGGCCAGAGCGTGCCGGTGGGCGTGGGCCAGCCGACCCTGCGCATCGGCGAGATGACGGTGGGTGGGACGCGCACGTAGCCTCGACAGCCATTGCTTTGGCGCTGGGGCACCAGTTTCTGGCTGAAGCAGCCCATGTCGTATCTAGCCGAAGCAGCCCACGTCGAATCTGGCCGAAGCAGCCCACGTCGTATCTGGCCGAAGCAGCCCATGTCGTCATTCCCGCGAAGGCGGGAATCCAGTGCCTTTCGCACCGAATCACGAGCCAAAGGCACTGGATCCCCGCCTACGCGGGGATGACCAGGACCGTGGATGCGCCTGCGGCCCACCGCGCGAGCAGCCCACCGCGTATCCGGCCGAAGCAGCCAATGTCGTATCTGGCGGAAGCAGCCCACGTCGTATCTCGCCGAAGCAGCCCATGTCGTATCCGGCCGAAGCAGCCCACGTCGTCATTCCCGCGAAGGCGGGAATCCAGTGCCTTTCGCATCGGCGCACCAGCCGAAGTCACCGGATCCCCGCCTTCGCGGGGATGACGAACCTCAGCCGTATTGCGGGTGTTCCCAACCCGCCTCCCGCACCACCGCGCGCCGCAAAACGGTGCAACGCAACGCCTACGCCTCGCCCCCCACCAACAACTCCCGCACCGCGCGGAACAATTCCCGCGATGCCGCCGGCGGCTTGCCGCGCTCGCGCTCGTCGATCGCGCGGCGCATCAGGGTGCGCAGCTGCTGGCGATCTGCCGCAGGGTGACCGGCGAGAAATTCCACCAGCGCTTCGTCGCCACCATCGAGCAGACGGTCGCGCAGCGCCTCGGCTCGGTGCAGGCGCGCGGTCTCGCGCTGTTCGTTGGCCTTGTCGTGGTCGAGTGCCGCACGGATCGCCGGCAGCTCGTCCTCGCGCAGGCGCAACTTCTTGGCCAGGAAACCCACCTGCCGCTTGCGCGCGATATGCTGCTTGATGGAACGACTGGTCGCTACCAGTTCGCGCAGGTCGTCGGCCAGCGGCACGCGCACCAGCTGGGCTTCGTTGAGATCGACCAGCGCATGCGCCAGCGCCAGCACGTCGAGGGCCTCGCGGCGCAGTTCGCCGCGGCTGGGCGCCTCGGGATCGCCGCGACCGCGCCGCTTGCGCGGGGCCTCGTGCGAGAATTCATCTTCGGGATCGTGCATGGCGGTCGGCGCCGGCTCCGGTTCAGTCGCAATCACCCAAGGATACGCAGTGAAGCACATCAGCACCAACGTAACGCCTGCAGCGCAGGACGGGCTCGACCAGATGGCCAATCTGGCCGAGGACATCCTTGCCCGCTGCCGCGCCGCCGGCGCCAGCCAGGCCGAGGTCGGCGTCGACGATGATCGCGGGATCAACGTCAACGTGCGCATGGGTGAGGTCGAGACGATCGAACACACGCGCGACCGCAGCCTCTCGCTGACTGTTTACTTCGGCCAGCGCAAGGGCTCTGCCAGCACCGCCGACCTCGCGCCGGCGTCGATCGCGGCCACCATCGACTATGCCTGCGCGATCGCACGCTACACCGAGGAGGACCCGGCCGCCGGCCTCGCCGATCCCGCCCGCATGGCCAAGGTGTTCCCCGATCTGGACCTGTGGCATCCGTGGGCGCTGTCGCCGGAACATGCGATCGAACTGGGCATCGCCTGCGAGGCCGCCGGTCGCGCGGTCGATCCGCGGATCGACAACTCCGATGGCGCCAGCGTGGCCAGCGGCGACAGCCTGTCGATCTACGCCAACAGCCACGGTTTCACCGGGCGCGAGCGCGGCACCCACCACAGCATCAGCTGCGCCCTGATCGCCGAAGACGATGCCGGCATGCAGCGCGACTACTGGTACACCAGCGCGCGTCACGCAGGCGATCTCGAAAGCGTGGAGTCGGTCGGTCGCACCGCGGCCGAACGCACCCTGCGCCGGCTCGGCGCACAGCGCCTGTCGACCCGCGAGTGCCCGGTGCTGTTCGCACCCGAGCTCTCGCGCGGGCTGATCGGCAGCTTCGTGTCCGCAGTCAGCGGCGGCGCACTGTATCGACGCGCATCGTTCCTGCTCGACCAGGCCGGCCAGCAGCTGTTTCCATCGTGGTTCGCAATCGCCGAGGAGCCGCACCTGCTGCGCGGTCTGGGCTCGTGCAGCTTCGACGCCGAGGGCGTGGCGACCAGCGCCAATCATCTGGTGCGTGATGGCGTGCTGCTGCGCTACGTGATGGGCAGCTACTCGGCGCGCAAGCTGGGCCTGACCAGCACCGCCAATGCTGGCGGCACCCACAATCTGCGTGTGGCCAGCAATGCCGGCACGCTGGAGCAGATCATGCGCAGCATGGGCCGCGGCCTGCTGGTCACCGAGCTGATGGGCCAGGGCGTGAACATCGTCACCGGCGACTACTCGCGCGGTGCGGCCGGGTTCTGGGTCGAAAACGGCGAACCTGCCTTCGCGGTCGAAGAGATCACGATCGCGGGCAAGCTGCGCGAGATGCTGGCCGGCATCGTCGCGATCGGCAGCGAGGTCGATCGTCGCTCGTCGATCCTGACCGGGCCGATCCTGATCGATCGCATGACGGTGGCGGGCGCGTGAGCGGTTCTGCGCTTCGCCAAGTCGGCTTTGCACTGCATGGCGGTGCCGGCGTGATCGATCCCGCGCAGTTCTCCGACGCCCGACGCAGCGCCTGCGCCACCGCGCTGCGCGAGATTGCCCACGCAGCGGTCGCGCTGCTGCGCGGCGGCGGCAGTGCGGTCGATGCCGTCGAGCAGGCGGTGATCGCATTGGAAGAGTGCGCGTTCTTCAACGCCGGCCGTGGCGCGGTGCTCAACAGCGACGGCGACGCCGAGCTCGATGCGGCGATCATGGACGGGCGCGACCGCAGCGCGGGCGCGGTATGCGCGGCACGCCGGGTGCGCAATCCGGTGCGCGCCGCGCGCGCGGTGATGCAGGCCGGTCAGCATGTGCTGCTGGCCGGCGACGGCGCCGATCGTTTCGCCGCCAGCGTGGGGCTGCCGCTGGTCGAGCCCGCGTGGTTCGTGCTCGACGAACGGCGCGCGCAACTGGCCAGCGCCAAGGCCGAAGGACGCATCACGCTCGACCATGACGAGCGCTGGACGAGCGTCGCGCAGCGCAGCGGCACGGTCGGCGCGGTGGCGCTGGACGGCGCTGGCAATCTCGCGGCGGCCACCTCCACCGGCGGGATGACCAACAAGGCGGTCGGCCGTGTCGGCGATGCGCCGCTGATCGGTGCCGGCACCTTCGCCGACAACGATAGCTGCGCCCTGTCGGCGACCGGCCACGGCGAGTTCTACATCCGCCGCGTGCTTGCCCACGACGTGCACGCGCGCATGCTGTATCTCGACCAGACCCTGCTGGCGGCCACCGATGAGGCGCTGCAGGAAGTCGCGCGCGTCGGTGGCGCGGGTGGCCTGATCGCGATCGACCACGCGGGCAATACGGTGCTGCCGTTCAACTCGCCCGGCATGTACCGCGCATGGCTGGCCGAGGACGGTCGCGTGCGGGTGGGCATTTATCGCGAGGCGGAACCGGATCCAGAGTGAGCGCGTGGCTGCGAGTGACTGCGGCTTTTGGTTTTTGAGGGCCCAAGACCGGGCACAGTTCCACCCACGCCACTCACCACGCGATATCGATCCACACCAGCCGATGGTCGCTTGCCAGCACCTGCGCGTGGCCGGGTTCATCCGCTTTGGGCCAGTGCACCTGCGCTGCACGCACGCTGATGCCGCGCGACGGCAGCACGTAGTCGATCCGCATGTTTCCCACCCGCTCGCCGAACTCGCCCGTATCGTGCGCCGGATCGCCGCGCTGGGTGGCATTTGCACCGCCGCTGCGCGCGGCGGCCTCGATGCCTCCCTGCGAACGCGGCACCGTGCGCGCATCGACGCGCGGGTGCGTGAGCAACTGCGCGATCGCGCCCGCTGCCGAGTCGCCGTCGACCGGATCGGCATTCTGATCGCCCGCGATCACGAAGCGCGCATCCGCTGGCAGACCTCCGCGCTGGCCGCGATCATCGACCAGATAGGCCGCGCGCGTGGGCTCGATGTAGTCGGCCCACAGGCGGATCTCGTCGTGGTTGCGGGTGCCATTGCGATCTTCCGCACCATCGAACACCGGCGGTGTCGGATGGCTCGCCAGTAGATGCAGGATTCCGAACGGCGTACGCAGCGGAACGTCCCAGTGGCTCTTCGACGACAGCCGCAACTGCGCCCAGACCTGTGGCGGATAGAACGGCGCCGCGGTGTTCGGTGCCCGCGGCAGCTGCGCATCGGGCATCTGCGCCCAGCGGAACTGCTGGAAGCTGCGCACGCGCGCAGCGTCAATCGCAAAGCGCGACAGCACCAGCATGCCGTATTGGCCGGGCTGGCGACCGAAGCCCCAGGCATCGCCGGGCCCATCGCTGCGCCCGTCGCCGTCGAGATCCAGGCCACTGGGAACACCGGTGTTGACCGGCGCGAGGTAGCGATACGGATAGCGGATCGGATCGGTGTCGCCGCCGGAGGCTTCAAGATAGCGCTGCTGGAATAGATCGGCCGCACGGCCGGCAGGATCGAAGTCGAGCTCGTTGAGCAACAACACGTCGGGACGCACGCGGCGGATCACGCTGGCCACCGAACGCGCGGCATCGTCGCCTGCTTCCAGCCTGGCGATCATGCCGCCGGCGCGATCGTCATTGAGTGCCACGTTGTAGGTGGCCACGCGGATGCTTGCCGGTGGGCGGTGGGGGCTTGCCGCGCAGCCGGCAAGCAAAAGCAGAAGCAGGGCGATTGCAGCGTGGCGCATCGGGTTCGATCCGGTCGATGGGAGCATGCCGAGCGTAGCGTGGTGCCGTGACGCCTGCTCGCGCGATAATCGCCGGCCAGACCGGCTGCCAAAGGGCGATGGGGTTATTCGCACGTTCAGCCCGATCCCCTATATTGCGCAACAGGATGTCGCGGGGTGGTCCTGCGCACGGGCGGGGTATGGCGATGCGGATCTCGATGGCATGTAGCGCGCTGCTGGGCATGTTGCTGTGGGCAGCATCCGGCCAGGCACAGGCGCAATCCTACGGCGGTGTGGTGCGCTGCGAATCGCGCGACTACCGCGACAACTACTGCCCCGCGAATACCCGCGGTGGCGTGCGCCTGCTGCGCAAGCTCAGCCGCTCGGAGTGCTGGGAAGGCGAATCCTGGGGCTACGACCGGCGCGGCATCTGGGTCACCCAGGGCTGCGCCGCCGAGTTCGAAATCGGTGGCGGTGGTCGCGGCGACGGCTACTCCGGGCGCGGCGACGGCGATTTCGATGACGACTATGGCGACCGCCGCGGCGACTATCGCGGTCGCGGTCGTGGCGGCCAGTCGGTGCTCTGCGAATCGCGCGACTTCCGTTACAACTATTGTCCGACGCGCATCGACAGCGACGTCAAGCTGGTTTCCCAGCGCAGCAAGTCCGAATGCCGCTTCAACCGCAGCTGGGGCTGGGACCGCGGCGGCATTTGGGTCGACCGCGGCTGCGCGGCGGAGTTTGTTGTCTACTGAGCCCGATGCGTGTGGGTAAATCGGTCGCCGACGGGGTCGGCTCCTGCAGAAATGCGGCGATCGTGGTGTGCATGCACGCGCCCTCGCGCGGCGATCGATGCCGATGTTGGGCGTTTGGGACGCGATGGCTGCACACTCAGGTTGTTTTTGTGGCCACAGCCAATTGCGCAGCCAACTGGGCCGGCGTGAGCGACTTGATCGCACGGAGCGCGGACCCAGCCTGCCCGCAGGTGTCAGCGATGATGGCGATGCTTGGCCCGGACCATGTCGCACCCGCGAAGGCTGGTGCCCAGCGCCTTTCGCGCTAGCCCGAGATTGCGCGCGGCCGCAGTCTCCTGCAGCAGTCCCCGCCAGCGCAGATTGCTTGCTTCGATTCTCCGTTGGGGCTGCTGGCGAGGATGCGGACCACTGGAGGCGGATCGCGGTGGGAGGTTGCGGCCCAAGAGGCGCTGGGCACCCGCCTTCGCGGGTGTGACGATGGGATACTTCGCGGGTGCAACGATGGGATGCTTTGCGGGTGCAACGATGGGACGCTTCGCGGGTG
>JBBRFN010000038.1:0-23858 GCA_038224265.1 Lysobacterales bacterium | reverse complement strand
AATGCGAGTGGCGTGCATGGCGCGGTCCTCAGGCTTCGACACCCCGAGGAAAAAACCGCGTCGTGCACGCGCTGTTTTGGCCGCACCATACCGGCAAACAGCTGACGGGCAAAGAAAAAATCTGGGGAGACCTCAGGCCTTCGGCCCGCCGCCTCGAGCCCGCCGCCGCGCATCTCACTCGCGGGCCGGTGCAACCGCCTCGGCCTTGCCCTCCAACTCGCCGAGCATCCGCTCGACCTCCGGTGCACCCCAGCCGGGAACCGCACCTGCCGTTTGCTCGGTCAACAGTTCCTGTGCGCGGCGCGCATGCACCAGGGCCAGCGCCGGATCGCCGCCCCACGCGGGCGGCGTGCGCGCCAGACGCATCGCGGCGAAGTAGTGCACCCGGGGACTGCTCGGCGTTGCCGCCAGTGCGGCATCGATCAGGCGCGCCGATTCCGGCCCGAGGCTCATGCCCTTGGCGGGATTGAGCGCGATCGACAGGCCGTAGCAGCCGCTGAGCAGCGCCTTGGCTTCGCCTGCGAGCGCCGGGTCGGAAGCCAGCGGCGCGAGGGTGGTTGCGCAGGCTATCAGTGCGTCGCCGGCCGCTGCGCGGTTGCCGCGCATCGCGAGCAGGGCGCGCATATAGTGCGCATGGGCTGCGCGGTAGCAATCGGTTGCGATGCGCTGTTTGCTGCACGCGGCCGACAGCGCGGCTGTCGCAGCACCGAGTCCGGCTTCGTCGCGGCTGGCCAACATCGCCGACACGGCGATGTCGCTGGCCTGCTCTGGCGGCGACTGTGCGATCGCACCGTCGATCGCCAACGTCAACAGCAATGCAATCGAAACTCGGAAGCGGTACATGGACATCGCGGCGGTCTCCTCGACTGCCGCCAGCTTGCTCGATCCCGCAGCACCGACCCAGTGGCCTTGGTCAGCGCCGCAGCCTGACAGTTGTCATCTGCCGCTGGTGTCGTTGTTCGCGATCGCCGGCGAGGGTTGCGTCGGCACAACCTGTTCGCGCGCATAGACGATCCGCTGCGTTCCGCCATCGCAACTGCCGACGACGCGTGCATCGCCGGCAGCCGCAGGATCGACGATCTCAAGCGTGTAGTGCTTGACTCCGCGCGCATCGATCTTTGCCGCGATTTCCTGCTTGAGTTCCGTGCACGACTTGCGGCCGGCAGCGTCAGCGGTTGCTGCGCTGAGCATGCCGATGGCGATTACGACGACGGCGATCATGAAACGGCGCATGGTGTTCTCCTTCAGGGGAGGAATTCCCCACGCCGCAAATACTGATACGTCGGCATGTCCCTCAGGTGGCGACCTGCAGGCGGTGCGATGGCGTTTCACGGGCAGTGTGATGACAGCCACCGCGGGAATGGGCGCCATACGGAGCCAGCCTCCTGTTGCACGTGGCGCGGTGCTGACCGCCACCTCGCACCCGCGCCGCGATTCTCCGGCACGTCGCGGTCGCGCGCGCGGCGCGCTGCTGCAGACGTGCGAGGCGCTGCAGGAGCGCACCCTGTACGCAACCGCGCCTGCAATGGCCGGAAACCTCAGACCTGCAGCGCTTACAGCCAATCATGGATCGGCAGGATCCGCACCAGCCACGCTTGCGCACGCCGGCTCCAGCTGGCGCGCGGCTCGCGCAGCACCTGGGTGCGCTTGCCGTCGACGACGCTCGACCAATTGAGGCGTCCGCTGGGGTCGAGTGCTACCTCCCACGACAACTCGGGCGTGGCCGTGCGGTCCAATGCATCGGCGACCTGGCCTGCGAAGGATTCGCATTGGATCAGCAGGCCGATCTCGGTATTAAGGCTCGTCGAGCGTGGATCGAGGTTCATGGAACCTACGAACGCGATGCTGCGATCGATTGCGGCAGCCTTGGTGTGCAGCGCTGCGCGCGAGCGCTTGCGGCGTAGCAACCTGCGCATTCCGATCGGAAAGTTTGATCGTACCTCGTGCAGCCGCACGCCCGCGCGCAGCAGCGCTACCCGCGCCACGCTGTAGCCGCCGTGTACCAGCGGCACGTCGGTCGAGGCCAACGAGTTGGTCGTCACCCGCACCCGCACGCCGCGCGCAACCAGTTCGCCGAGTGCAGCGATCCCGGTCTTGCCCGGCACGAAATAGGCGGATTCGACCAGCAGCTCGCGCTGCGCGGCGGCGCGCAGCGCCGCGAAGCGCTCGGCGATCGGCGAGGCGCCGCCGGCCAGCTTGTCCGGGCTGTCGGTGAGCACCTCGACATCGGCGGTCGCCAAGCGCTCGGTGATGCGCGTCAACACGCCTTGCACCGCAGCTGCATTCCACTCGCCGACCGCAAGTTCGCCGAGCGCGCGGCGCGCGAAGCGGTCCAGCCGCCGGCGTCGTGCAAGCAGGCGCAGCGGCGAAAAGCGAACGCGCGCGAGCTCGGGCAGCGGGCGTGCGTGGCTGCTCGTCCAGAAGCTTTCGAAACTGGCGCGCACCACGCCGGCGACGCTGCCGGTGGCCAGTACGTCGAGATCGCGGAAGTTCGCCCGCGGGTCGAGCCCGAAGTACGCATTGCCGATGTTGCGCCCGCCGATCACGGTGGCCTCGTCATCGACGGTCAACGATTTGTTGTGCATGCGCTGGTTCAGCCGTCGGAAATCGAGCAGGCCCTCAAGCAGTCGGCGCCAGCCTGCGCGTGCCCGGGTGCGGAACGGATTGAATACCCGCACCTGAATGTTCGGATGCGAATCCAACGCCAGCCACGGCACATCGCTGGGGGTGAGCTCCACATCGTCGAGCAGCACCCGTACCTTGACCCCACGATCGGCCGCCACGAACAAGCGCTGCGCCAGCAGGCGGCCGGAAAAGTCCTTGTCCCAGATGTAGTACTGCGCATCGATGCGCGTGCGTGCGGCGTCGATCAGCGCCACGCGCGCGGTCAGCGCCTCATCAGGCCGCTCGAGCAGCGCCACCCGAGGGGCGTCGTGCGGCTGCGCGCCGAACAGTTCATGCAGGGTCGCTTCACTCATGGGCGCAGTGTAGCCGCGCGGTGATTGCATCCTGCCGCTGGGTGTTGCGGACCGCTCAGCCGCGCAACAGCCGCAGCGCCATCGGCAACGCGGCCGCGGCCCACAGCGCGTAGTGTGCCGCCGACGGATGCAGGCCATCGACTGCGAGCATGCTCGCCTGCGCGCCCGGATCGCGCGACAGCGGGGTGATGTCGACCCACGCTACGCCGCGTGCCGTGCATTCTTCGCAGGCGGTCGCATTGAAGGCATCGATCTCGTGCGCGATGTGCGCGGTGTCGCGGCCGCTGCTGGCGGCGAACGGTGTCACGCCCCAATCGGGGATCGACAGCACCAGCACCCGCCCCGCGCGGTCTCCGGCCAGCGCGATTGCGCGCACCAGCAGATCGGCGAACTGCTCGCGGTACTCGCCGAGCTCGCGGCCGCGGTACTGGTTGTTGACTCCGATCAGCAGCGAGACCAGGTCGTAGGTCGGCGTCAGCACGCTCGCATCGATGGCGGATGCCAGTTCGTCCGTGCTCCAGCCGGTGCATGCAATCACCTGCGGTGGCGCGATCGCGATGCCATGCCCGCGCAGCAGCGCTGCCAGCTGTACCGGCCAACGCGTATCTTCAGCGACCGCCTCGCCGATGGTGTAAGAGTCGCCGAGCGCCAGCCAGCGAAGATGGCCGCCAGCGAGCGCATCCATCCGCGGGTCGAGCCCAGGTCGGACCTGCGCGACGCTCAGGCCACCGCGGCCTGGCGCTTGCCGTCGAGCTGGGCGGCGTGCCGCTCGAGCACGCGCTCGATGCGGCCAAACACGTCGACGATCATCGGCGCTGGCGGCAGCAGGGTCACCCGGAAATGATTGCGATACGGCACGTTGAAACTGGAACCCGGCACCAGCAGCACCTGCTCGGTCTCGAGCAGCTCCAGCGCCAGCGCGTAGTCGTCGATCGGCCCGGTGCGCGTGGTGTCGATGCCCGGGAACGCATACAGCGCGCCTTCCGGTTTGGCCACCGACAGGAATCTGCTGCGCGCCACCGCATCGAGCACGGCGCGACGCGATTCATGCAAGCGCCCACCGGGACCGGTCAGCGCCGAAATGGTGTCCGGGCCGGTCAACGCAGGCACGATCGCCCATTGCGCGGTGACATTGCTGCACAGGCGCAGTGCTGCCAGCAGCACCAGCCCGTGCAGGTACTCCGCGGCGTTCTTGATGTCGCCCGACACCGTCAGCCAGCCCACCCGATAGCCGCAGGCGCGGTGCACCTTGCTCAGGCCGCTGAGCGAGACCACCAGCGTCTCGGGCGCGAGTTTCGCCATCGGCACGAATTCGGCGTCGTCGTAGAGCACCTGGTCGTAGATCTCATCGCACATCAGCACCAGCCGGTGGCGGGTGGCGATCGCGGCGATACGTTCCAGCAGCGCGCGCGGATACACCGCACCGGTGGGATTGTTCGGGTTGATCACCACCAGCGCACGGGTGCGCGGCGTGATCTGCGCTTCCAGCGCATCCGGATCGGGCAGGAAGCCGTTGTCGGCGCCGCACGGATAGTGCACTGCGGTGCCGCCGTTGAGGATGGTGCTGGCAGTCCACAGCGGATAGTCGGGCGAGGGCACCAGTACTTCGTCGCCTGGCGCGAGCAGTGCGCGCAGCGCGATGTCGATCAGCTCGCTCACGCCGTTGCCGATGAACGTCGTCTCGACCGCAACATTCGGTGCGCCGCGCGCGCGCTGCTGGGCGACGATCGCCGCGCGTGCCTCGCTGAGTCCCTGCTCGACGCAATACGCTTCGCTGCGCCCCAGATTGTTGGCCAGCGCGTCGCGCAGGTGGCTGGGCACCGTGAACCCGTAGACACCGGGGTTGCCGATGTTCAGGCGCAGGATTTCGTGACCCTTGGTCTCGAGCTCGCGCGCGCGGTGGGCCAGTTCGCCACGAATCTCGTAGCGCACTTCGGAAAGTCGCGGGCTGGCCGCGAAGGGACGCTGGGGCATGCCGGGATCATCGTCGTGAAACCGGACACGATGCTAGCCGACTTCGGTCGAGCTTCGGCACCAGGCCTGCGTTTGCCCGCAGTTTGCCCGCATTCCGAGGGCAGCCGGTCAGGTGCGGTCCGCGCGCGCCTGCAACCATTCCGGAAGTCACTGCATCTTCTGGCAGAGGCGCAGCGCTGACTTGGCGCGTAACCTGCAATGAGTCGGGAACTTACTGAAACACAACGAGAAACCGACGTGACTTCCGGCATATTGGAAGTTCCTGAGCTGGTGTTATAGTGAGCTACAACACCAGTCGATCACCGCAAAGGAGTTCACCATGCACACCTTCGAGAAGACCCTGTTCAACGCCATGCTGCCGATGTTCGAGCGCGCCCTCGCGGACGCTGCCAACAATCCGCGCGCGGCAGCGGTCATCGCCACCGCTGCCACCGCTGCCACCGCTGCCACCAATGTTGCCACGCCAGTGGCAGCTCGCAGCCCGGCGCCGCAATTGCCCCGGGCAGCATGAAGGTGACCAGGCCACTGATCCACGCCGCACTCGCTGCGGCACTGGCGACGTCGGTCGTCGCGCTGTCGGGTTGCGGCAGCGCGGCACGGTCGCAGGAGGTCGCCGCAGAAAAGGTCGTGCGCGGCACGCCGGTCGAAGTCGCCACCGTGGTGCGCGGCGAACTGGCAGCTTCCTACGACGCCACCGCATCGCTGGAAGCCGAACGGGAAGCGACCCTGCTCGCCGAGATGGCCGGCGAAGTGGTCTCGATCGCGGTCGAGGAAGGCGACCAGGTGGTTGCCGGCCAGATCCTCGCGCGCGTCGAGAACTCGCGGCAGACCCTGGAGCTGCGCCAGGTCGAAAGCGTCGCC
Source organism: Lysobacterales bacterium (assembly GCA_038224265.1). GTDB lineage: Bacteria > Pseudomonadota > Gammaproteobacteria > Xanthomonadales > Ahniellaceae > UBA4656. The sequence goes on along the minus strand of JBBRFN010000038.1, from coordinate 18,045 downwards.
AACCGCATTTCGCACGACGAGCGCCGCAACGAGACGCTGATCGAGCGCCGCATGATCAGTCGCGACGCATACGACAAGACCCGCTACGAGGGCCAGACCCAGGCCGCAGTGGTGGATCTCAAGCGGCTCGATCTGGACAAGACCGCGATCCGCGCACCCTACGCGGGCGTGATCACGCGGCGCTACATCAAGGACGGCCAGTGGCTCAAGCGCGAAGAGAAGGCGTTCGCGATCGCCGACTTCTCGAAGCTGCAGGCGCGCATCGATGTTCCGGAGCGCTCCTCGGCGCTGATCCATCCTGGCGCGGCCGTGCGCTTCGCCGCCGACGCCGTTCCGGGGCGCGTGTTCGACGCCGTGATCGAGCGCATGGCGCCGGTGGTCGACACCGCCAGCGGCACGCTCGCTGCGGTAGTGGCGATCGATAACCGCGACCTTGCGCTGCGCCCGGGACTGTTCGTGCGCCTGGGTGTCACCTACGAACGCATCCCGGATGCGCTGCTGGCCCCGCGCAGTGCGCTGATCGACAGCGAAGGCAATCGCCACGTGTTCGTGGTGGCCGACGGCAAGGCAACCCGGCGCAGCGTGGTCCTGGGTCTGGCTGCGAACGATCGCGTGCAGATCCTCGAAGGTCTGGCCGAGGGCGACCAGGTGGTGGTGGTCGGCCAGAACGCGCTGGTCGATGGCGCCGTGGTGCAGGCGCTCACACCGGCAGCGCCAGATCCAAAGAACAGCACCGCGAAGCTCTGAAGCGGGGCCTCAAGGCCCCAACGTCCCCCCAGTCGGCACATGGACGTGCCGACCCTCTTTTCAAACCGTGTAGCTGGCTTGCCTTGCGCTATCGCGCCTTGCTGCCAGCGAACAGCGCGATCGCGGCCAGAATCGCAAGCCCGGCCTCCAGCGCCAGCGCCGCGCGCAGGAATGTCGAATCGGCACCGGTGGAGAGCATGCCCGCGATGCGGGCGGCTGCGATCGATCCGTACACGATCAGGCTCAGCTTGAGCCCGTCGCGCAACCTGCCCGCGGTGAGCGCGCATCCGATCAGCACCGCGCCCAGCGCCAGTTCGACGCCGCCGTAGAACGCCATCAGCTCGGTTGCAGCCAGTGCACCGGAAAGCGGCAGGCCGGCCATCGCCATCGTGGCCAGCGGTGCGAACAGGAAAGCCACGCCGAATGCAAGAAATCCCAGCCCGCCCAGCCACAGCACCGCAAGTCCGAATACGCGCATCGCGATCCCCCGTGATTGTTGTGCCTACAGCCGCGCCAGCGTGCCGCACGGCGCAACGCCGCGCCAATGTCCGGGAACTTGATAGCGCGCGTGCCGTGCAGGTCGTGCGAGGACCGGGTGTGGCCGAAGGCCCGCGCGACACGCTGGTCGCGACCACGCAGGAATGATCCGGGCTAGACTCGGGCCGTGACCGGTCCACACCACAGCCCCGCACTTGCACGCATCGGTTGGCGCGCCGAGGACACCGACGCCCTGGCCGGCGACCTGTCGTCCGGACACACGGTCGCGCGGGTGGTCGAACAGCACCGCAGCGGCTATCGGGTCGACGATGGTGAATCGATCTATCCGGTGCAGGCGCCCGCGGCAATGGTTCGCGCCGGTGTCGATCCGCTCGGCCGCCCCGCGGTCGGCGACTGGGTGGTGCTGTCGCCTGCAAAGCCGCCGATGATCGAGCGGGTGCTGCCGCGACGCGGTGCACTGGCCCGCGCCGCTGCCGGCGAACGCCACGTGACCCAGCTGATCGCTGCCAATGTCGACGTGGTGTTCGTGGTCTGCGGTCTCGACGATGACTACAACCCGCGCCGCATCGAGCGCTATCTGGTGCTGGTCGAAGGCAGCGGTGCACAGCCGGTGATCGTGCTCACCAAGGCCGACACCGCCAAGGACGCCGACACGCGGCGAGCCGAGATCGAGCGGTTGGCGCCCACGGCGGTAGTACTTGCGGTCAATGCCCGCGACCCGCAGACCGCGCTTGTGCTCGAGCCATGGTTGCGCACTGGCAGCACCGCAGTCCTGGTCGGCTCCTCGGGTGCCGGCAAATCGACCCTGACCAACACGCTGCTCGGCATCGACCGGCAAAAGACCGCCGCGGTGCGAGCGACCGACAGTCGGGGTCGCCACACCACGGTGCACCGTGCACTGATTCCGCTGCCTGCCGGCGGGTGTTTGATCGACACGCCTGGCATGCGTGAGCTCAAGCTCACCGGCACCGAGGATCTCGACATCGGGCAGTTCGCAGACATCGCGGAACTGGCTGGCGACTGCAAGTTCCGCGACTGCGCGCATCAGTCCGAGCCCGGCTGCGCGATCCGCGCCGCACTCGAATCGGGCAGCCTCGATCCGCATCGCTGGGCCAACTGGGTCAAGCTCAGTGGCGAGCTTGCCGGCGCGCGCGACAGCACCGCCAACCAGCGCCAGCGCAAGACCAACGAGAAAGTCGCGAACCGCGCACTCGGCAAACGCCTGATCGACAAGTACGGGTCGCGCTGAGATGGGCGACGGCGAGGCGCTGATCCTGCAGGAGCTGGCCGCGCTCGACCGCCGACTGGTGCAGGCCGCCAAACCGATCCGCCTGCTGTCGGCGGTGAGCTGGCCGGCGCGGGTGCAGACCGAGTTCCTCGAGCGCTGGCGCCATGGCCGCGTCAGCCTGCCGCATGTGGAGTACGCGCGGGCCGATTACTCCGGCACCCGCGACGAGATCGAGGCCGTGCAGGAAGCAGCCCACGTCTACGGCGATCATCCGGTGGCCGACTACATCTGGCGCACCGCCGAATCGCTGGATGTCGCCACCCGCCTGCTCGATGCGCTGGGCACCGCCGAGGTGACCGAGCACTCGATCCGCCTGTTCGGCAAACCCGGCGATCTGTTGCCAGGCTCGGAGGTGCACAACATCGACGCCGCGCGGCACTTCATCACCCTCGCCGACGAGTTGTCGCAGGAGCTGGCCTCGCAAGAAGCCGACTACTGCCTGTCGGCCGAAGTGCTGCAGCAGGAACTGCAAGAACAGATCACCCGCTTCTTCGTGCACCACAAGGTACGCGTCGAGATCGATCCCAACCTGATGGCCAAGGCCGCGGCCGGCCCCACCCGTATCCGCCTGCGCTCGGCGACCGCATTCTCCGAATACGATCGCCATCAGCTGCTCGAGCACGAAGCCTTCGTGCATTCGCTGACCGCGCTCAATGGCCGCGAGCAGGTCAACCTGCCGACGCTGGGCATCAACGCGCCGCGCATCACGGCCACCCAGGAAGGGCTGGCGACCTTCGCCGAGCTGATTACCGGCTCGATCGACATCGGGCGCATGAAGCGCATCTCGATGCGCATCATCGCGATCGACATGGCGCTCAAGGGCGCCGACTTCATCGACGTATTCAAATACTTCCTCGGCTCCGGCCAAACCGAGGTCGACAGCTTCACCTCGACCCAGCGTGTGTTCCGTGGGGTTCCGCTCGGCGGTGGCGCTGCGTTCACCAAGGACACGGTGTATCTGCACGGCCTGCTCAGCGTGCACACGTTCTTCCGCTGGGCGCTGAAGAACTCGCGGCTGAAGCTGATCCGCTACCTGTTCGCCGGCAAGCTGGCGCTGCACGATGTGATCGCGCTGGAGCCGTACTTCGATTCCGGCTGGCTCAAGCCGCCGCTGTATATCCCGCACTGGATCTCGCGCGCCAACGGCCTGGCCGGCATGCTGGCGTTCTCGCTGTTCGCCAATCGCATTCGCCTGGATCGGGTGCAGGCGGACGATCTGGTGCTTGGGCTTTAGCCGCAGCCCGTGGGCGACCGCAGCGCATCGGTCCGGCCGCAACGCTTGTCGCGCGCAGGAAGCGTTACTGCAAACAATTCGATTGGCGGACGACTGCCGGGCGTGTCGCTCGTCGCGGGTACAGCGCGCTACCAGCGCCAGGCGACCGTGAGGTCCACCTGGCGTGGTTCACCAAGAATGCGCTTGAACGCGGTGCGGTCGTCGACGTGGTCGATGTACTGCTCATCGAGCAGATTGGTCGCCGTGAGGGCCACGCCAATATGGTCGCCTTGCCAGCCAAGGCGCGCATCGAGCACGGTATAGGCGGCGCGGCGGGTGGGTTCGATGAAGCCGGGCACATCGCTGGCAACCAGAGTGGTCGAACTCGCCGATGCTGCGCGGTAGGCGTCGATTGCCGCCGACCAGCCGCTGTCGTTGCGCCAGATCAGTCCAGCCAGCAGGGTCGATCGCGGCGCGTCCGGCGCATCGCGTCCATCCAACGACACGCGGCTGTTGCCGATCGACAGGTCGCCGCTGCGATGGCGGGCATCCAGCAATCCAATGCCGCCGCGCCATGCGATCGATGTGCTGATATCGCCCTCGGCCTCGAACTCCACGCCGTCGATGCGGGTGCGGAACGCTTCATCTGGCTGCACCAGGAAGGTGTCGAGAAAGCGCCGGTTCTTCCACTCGGTGCGGAACGCCGCCAGCCGCGTGCGTATGCCAACGTCGGACCAATCCGCGCGCCAGAACAGCTCGGTGGTATCGAGGCGCTCGGGGGCATAGTCGCCCACCAGGACGAAGCTGGACCGACCGCCACTGCGGTAGCCGCCCTGGTAGGTGACGCCAAGCTCATGTTGGTCGATCGGCGTCCATGCCAACGATGCGCTGGGCAGCCACAGGTCGTAGCTGGCAGCGAGCGGTGTTTCGCGCACGCTCCGCGGCGGCTGTGGCGGAAAACTCAAGATCCGGGTAGCGGTGGTGACGAAGTCCTCGTCGATATGGCGGGCGCCGGCGCTGGCGCGCCAGCGTTCGGACTGCCAGCTCAGCTCGACCGTCGCTGCGCGGGTGTCGAGATCGAGCGTATCGATCGCGGTGTCCAGCGTCGATGCGCCGGCTGGCGCACCGCGATTCGATTCCGTGGTGGTACCGCCCGCCAGTTCGCTGTTCTGGCGCTCGCCTGCAAGGTACAGCGCCCATCCGGCGACCAACGGGATGCGCGCCGATGCGCCGGCGCGGCTGCGATCCTCGGCATCGAAGGTGCGGAAGGTGGAAAAGACATCGTCGCGCGAAAGGCTGTCGCGATCGAGCTCGAGCCCTGAGCCCCACACCGCAGTCTGGACCACGCCGAAGTCGTAGCCCGCGCGCACGCCCAGCGCGGTCGCCGACACGTCCCAATTGCGCGCCGTAAGGTCGAAGCTCACGCGATCGAAGGCGTCGAACGGCGCGCCACGGAACGGTGAGGCCACGACGCGATCCGGTGCCTCGCCCTCCAGATGGAACCCGCTCAATTCCACCGCCAGTCCAGGCAGTGCCTCGGGCTCGAGCAGCAGCTTGATTCGCGCGCGATCGCGGCGATCGCTGGCATCGGTTGGATTGCGAAGGTCCGGATTCGACGCGGTATTGCCAGTAAAACGCATGAAGCGCGGATCGTCCGACCGACCCACCTCGAACACGCCAGACAGTCCAATCGACTCCAGCACTGGACCCGAATAGCGCACAGTGGCCGCCTGCGACGAGCGTTCGCCCGCCGCGGCTTGCAGCAGCAAGCTTGGGTCGAGTGCAGGATCGGCAGTGTCGATCCGCACCACGCCACCGGCGGCACCGGCGCCATATTCGAATGCGCTCGCGCTGCGCTGGAACTGCAGCCCGGCGGCGGCGTCGATCGACAGCAGGTTGTCATCGAGCAGCAGGCTGCCGATGTCGATGCCGTCATAGAAGGTGCTGTTGCCGCTGAAGAAGTCGTTGTCGCGCGTCACCCCGCGGATGCTCAACGCCTGGCCGCCGCTGTATACGTTCGGCGCTTGGCGACCCAACTGGCTGAAACGCGCCAGCGGCTTGGCCGCGAGCTGGGCCGCGTCGTAGCGGGTGGTGCTGGACACATCGCTGACTGCCGGTCGCACGCTGCGCGGCGCCTGCCGATCAACAGCGACGCTGCCTTCGATGGCGGTGTCTTCGACCGTGAGCATGTCCAGGGTCGCGCCGGGCATCGCATCGTTGCGGGCCAGCAGGAACACCCCATCATCGCGCAGACGCCATGCCACGTCGCTGTCGGCCAGCGCGGCATCCAATGCCGCGCCGGCCGAGATCGCACCATCCACTGGCCGACAGCGCGGCGCATCCTGCGCCAGTCGTGGACTTACGATGAAGCGCGCGCCGGTGCCGGCGGCGATCTGCTCCAGACAGCGCGGCAATGCCACCGCGTCGACATGCCACTGCGATGGACTGTCGGCGGCGGCGCCGGTTGCAGGCAGCAGCAAGGGGCTCAGCAGCAGTGTGGTCGAAAGACGCATGGACGATTTCGCTGGGTGATGGTCAATGGGGTGTGGTGGATCGGCGTCAGCTGCCGACCACGATCAGGCCGGGCAACCGGCGTACGCGCAGCCCGTGCGAGCGCGCGATGGCGTCCACCGCGAGGTTGGCGTCGGCCAACGGGAACACGGCCGACACCGGTTGTCCGGCATGGCGGTCGTCGAGCAGCAATACGCGCTGCGGCAGATAGCGGTCGAGTCGCGCCAGTGCGTGGTCGAGACGCTCGTGCTCGAACGACAGCACCTGGTCGCGCCACGCCAGTGCGGCCTGCGCCTGTGCGTCCATCGGCTGCGGCTGCACCGCAGCGCCGTCGATGCGCAGGCGCATGCCCGCGGCAACACGCGCCAGCGGGACGCCTTGCGCGGCATCGACCTCGACCACGCCATGGGTGACCACCACGTCGACCGTGGCATCGCTGGCGTCGACCGCGTACGCGGTGCCGACTGCAGTCGCCGTGATCCCGGCGGCCGTCACCCGAAACGGACGCGCGGTGTCGGGACGCACCTCGAACCATGCCGCGCCGCGCAGCACGCGGATGCCGCGTGAATCGGCCTGGAAGTCGATTGCGATCGCGCTGTCGCTGTCGAGCACCGCGCGCGAGCCGTCTTCGAGGGTGAACTCGCGCACCTCGCCCACAGCGGTGCGCGCATCGGCGCGCAGTGTGGCCCACCAGCCAGGTGCGAAAGTCAGCGCGAGCAGCAGCATCGGTGCGGCCACGGCGCCGGCCGCCCACCCGCGCCAGCGGGACACCGGTGCGACACGCCCCTGCGCCGCCGCACTGCCTGCAGCGGCCGCATCCGGATGCGCGTTCGCGCTGCCGTACCAAGCGATGCCGGCTTCGGCCAGCGCGATCGGATGCTGCGGATCGTGCGCCAGCCACAGCGACAACGCCGATTCCTCGGCGGGCTTGAGCGGGCCGGTCGCAAGTCGCAGCTGCCATTCGGCGGCGCTTTGATGGGCGGAGGTGTTCATCGCAAGTTCCCTGTTCCTGTTCTACGACGCGCCGATGGCGCGAATCCCCCAATCGGGGTGGTTGCCGATTCGATGCCAGCGCCCGGTGTGGCGCGAAGCTGGCTGCTGCGCGGATTGCGGCCGGTTCATCCGTTGCTCCCCGGCCGCTGACCGAGGATCTGGGCCAGTCGCGCGATCGCCCGGCCGAGGTGGTTCTCGACCGTCTTGGTCGCCAATCCCAGTTGGCGCGCGATTTCCTTGTACGAATGCCCCTCGACCCGCGCCAGCAGCAGGATCCGGCGTGCCTGCGGCGGCAGGGTTTCGATCGCGCGCGACAGGGCGGTCAGCTCCTGCTGCATCGAGGCCAGTTCGTCGGGTGTGGCGGGTGCGTCGTATCCGGCGTGGGTGAGGCCGGCAACCAGCAGGTCGCGGGTGGAGCGGCGGCGCAGGGCGTCGCGGGCGAGGTTGGCGCCGGCATGGAACAGCCACGCCCGCGGTTCGCGGATCTGCCCTTCGCGGCCTGCGCGCAGCAGTCGCAGTCCGGCTTCCTGCGCGAGATCGTCGGCTTGTGCATCGTCGCCGACCAGCCGCCGCAGGTAGCGGCGCAGATCGTCGCGATGCTCGGCGTAGGCCTCGCCGAGGCGCAACGCGTTGCCGGATTGATCGGGCCGGGTCATGGGTGAGGTGCGATGGGGCTGCGCTGGATGCGCCGCAGCGGCGCGCCGGCTTTGCCGCGTGCGCGGGACGCGGTCAGCCCGCGCGCGCTGGGCGGCGCAGGCGATAGTCGATTGGCAGGCGCAGCTGCATCGATTCGACCAGGCCGAACTGCGCCAGTCCAGGCACTGGCGAGGCGCTGTCGAGCAGTGCCAGCGCTGCGCGGTCGAGCACGCGCGCGCCGGAACTGGTTTCGATGGCGGTCGCGTCGATGCGTCCCAGCGGATCGATCACGAAGCGCACGTGCACCGTGCCCTCGACACCGGCACGTCGCGCAGCGCGCGGGTAGCGCCGATGCTGTGCCAGCCAGTCGAGCACATGCAGTTCGACGAAGCCTTGCTGTGCTGCATCGGCGCCCGCCGTGGTTGCGACCGTACTGTCGACAACTGCAGGCGCGGCTGCGGTCGCCGCAGGCGATTCGTGGGTGGCGGCTTGCGAGTGTGGGGGCGGATCGATGCTGCCGGCGGTCAGCGCGGCGAGCGCCTCGCGCAGGCGCCGCTCGGCTTCGGTTTCGGCATCTGTCGCGCTGCTGATGACCGCGACCGGCGGTGCATAGCCTGCGTCGGACAATCGACCAGTCGACGCGTCCTGCGCTGGCGACTCGGGCGCGGCGACCGCATCCGTCGCCGGTTCGGTAGCGGTCGCTCGGCTCGGCGTGGCCGCCAGCGTCACCGACAGTGTGTGCGAATCATGCGCCGCGCCATCGCGGGCGCCGAGCAGCCACAGGCCGGCGCCGAGCACACCCGCATGCAACGCCAGCGAGACGGCAAATGCCAGCCCCGCGCGCTGCATGGTTCCAGTCTGGCGGTCGATCCGTGCGCCCATGAATGACATCGCGCCGCCTGGCAGGCGGCTTTACGCGTGCAGGGTACGCCCGGCGCGGCTCGGCGGCAACGCAGTGCAGCCCGATTGGGGGATCAGCGCACCTCGCGCGTCGTGCTGGTCTGGCGCGGCAAATGACCCGCTTGCGCTACGGCTGTGCCGTCGGTCCCGGCGGATAGGCCATCTGCCCGGATTCGCTGATCAGGGTGATCTTCTGCCAGATCTTCTGGCTCAGGTTGGTGGTCAGCCGCTCCAGATCGTTGACCGCATCGACCACCACCGCATCCGAAGAGCTCTGTGCGTACAGCGCCGCCACCTTGGCCGCCAGCGAGAGCATTTCCGAACAGTAGTCGAGATAGCGGGTGAGCTCGAACGGCGACAAGAGCCGTGGCGGCGAGGCGGCCGTGTCGGGGCCGTACAGCGTGCCGGCGGTGGGATCCTTGGTCAGCTGGTGCATGTCGATCACGTGCACGATCGAGCGCAGTTCATGGATGTCTTCCAGCGCCTCGCTGCGCTTGACCCGGCTCTCGAAGGTGACCAGGAACAGCACGCCGGCGCCGACCAGCACGGTGATGTTGATGATGGTTTCCAGCCCCTGCAGGCCGAACAGTTGGTCCGGGGTCTCGCTGGCGGCCAGCACGCGCGCGACATACACCGTCAATGCCGCGCCGATCAGCAGGATCAGCGCCACGCCGGCGCGCAGGCGCCAGTTGGGTTGGGCCAGGCGCGCCGCGCGCGCCTTGTTCTCGCGTGCGACCTCGGCCAACTCCGCGCACACCCGCGACAGGCTCGACTGCGGAAAGCGCGCGACGATGCGCGCGCGCAACTGGTCGAGGGTGGCAACGATCTTGTCGGAGTCGAGCGTGCGATACATGGTCGATTACGGCGCGGGGCGCTGGGCGAATGGCGACTATGCTGCCTGCAGCAAGCGGACCGTGGCGATCGTGGTGTCGATGTCGGCGCTCGATACATCCAGATGGGTGACCGCACGCACCCGGTACGGGCCCAGTGCCACCATCCGCACGCCGCGAGCCAGCAGCGCCTTGCAGAACGCAGCACCATCGGTGCCGCGCGCGGGATCGAGCTCGAAATAGACCAGATTGGTCTCGACTTCATGCGGGTCCAGACCAATCCCGGCGATCTGCGCCAGTCCCTCGGCCAGCCGGCGCGCGTTGGCGTGATCCTCGGCCAGCCGCTCGACGTGGTGGTCGAGCGCATACAGGGCACCGGCGGCGATGATGCCGGCCTGGCGCATCGCGCCGCCAAAGCGCTGCTTGACGTACCAGCACTCGGCGATGAAATCCTTGGAGCCGGCCAAGGCAGCACCCACCGGTGCGCCGAGTCCCTTGGAGAAATCGATCCACACCGAGTCGAAGGGTGCGGCGAAATGCGCGGGATCAACGCCGCTGGCGACCACGGCGTTGAGCAGGCGCGCGCCATCCATGTGGGTCTTCATGCCGAGTTCGCGCGCGGCCGTGCACACCGATTCGATCTGTGCGAGCGACCACACCGCACCACCGGCGAGGTTGCAGGTCTGTTCGATGCTGAGCACGGTTTGCCGCGGCGAATGGCGCATGCGCGGCAGGCGCTGTGCCGCGCGCAGCTGCTCTGCGCTGAAACGGCCGCGATCGCCCTTGATGGTCAGCGCGTTGAGCCCGGCATTCGCGGCCGTGCCGCCGACCTCGTACCAGACGATGTGCGCGCTCTCGTCGCACACCACATCGTCGCCGCGCCGCCCAAGCACGCTCAGCGCGACCTGGTTGCACATCGTGCCCGAGGGCATGAACACGGCCGCTTCCTTGCCCAGCAGGCCGGCCACGCGCTCGCACAGCGCATTGACGGTGGGATCCTCCAAGGCGGCCTCGTCGCCACACGCTGCATTCGCCATCGCCTGGCGCATGGCAGCGGTCGGGCGCGATTTGGTATCGGAGCCTAGGTCGATGAAAGGGCGCGGGTGCATGGGGACTCCGATGGCAAGCTGCACAGTTTAGCGGATCGTCGCAGTGGTCCGACGCGATCGCTTCACGTCGGCGCGCATCCCGAACACATGCAGGTTGAGCGACACCAAAATCGCGGCGCGCGAAACCGCAGGGCAGGTCGCCCCCGACCTGCCATCACGCTCGCTACATGCGTGATCGATGCGATGCGCACAGCGGCGGGTCGGGGCGACCCGCCCTACGGCGGCGAGCAGCGCAGTGCACGCAGCGCGGGGATGCGGTCGCGGGTATCGGGCCGGTCCTGCCAGCGGGCGAGCAGCGTGTCGGCGAGCGCGGTTGCTTCCGCGCACCCGTCCCTCGTCCGTGCAAGAGCGCCAGCCAGTCGCGAGGCCATGTCGAGGTGGCCGAAGTGGTCGAGGCCGTAGGTCTGCTCGATCAGGCGCGCCGACTCCCGCCACTGCGTCGCCGCAGCCTCGAAGTCGCCGCGCGCCTCCAGCGTTTTCGCCCAGCGCTGTGCGACGAGCGTGTTCTGGTAGGCGTCGGCGCCTAGTAGCGCCCGCAGCTCGCGTGAGGCCTCGGCCTGCACGGCGTTGGCCTCGTCCAGCCGCCCCTGCAGCATCAGCGCTTCACCGAGCTGGGCCTGATTGAACCAGGCCAGTCCGTTGCGCAAGCCGCCGCTGTCGCGGCGCAGACGCACCGCCTCGCGCAGGTCGACCTCCGCGCGGACGCCGTCGCCGAGTTCGGCCCAGGTGCCGCCGCGGGTAGCCAGCAGCTGCGCGCGTGCGCCGACTTCGCCGGCGGGCAGTGCGGTCTCCGCATCGTCGAGCACCGCGATCGCGCCGCGCGCGTCGCCGGCGTCGCGCTCCAGCGTGGCCAGGCGCAGCAGCATGGTCGATACCCTCACGTGGGCGGCGCCGAACTGCGCGCGTGCGAGCGTGGCGCCGCGTAAAAGGATGGCGCGTCCCTCGTCGAAGGCGCGCGCACGGCGCAACACCTCGCCGAGGCTCTGCAGCGGCAACACCAGGCGGGCGTCTTCCGCGCCGTAGGCGGCCTCGATGGCGGCGATCGCGCTGCGTAGCGCCTGCTGCGCGGCGGCATCCTCGCGCAACTGCTCGAGGATCGCGCCGAGCGTTACCCGTGCGTTGATCCTCTCGGCGTCCGCGGTCGGAAGCTGCGCTGACAGCACGCGGTCGGCACGCTCGGCCGCCGCGCGCGCGTCATTGAAGCGCCCGAGTTGGACCAGGCTATGCGCGCGCCGGGCATCGATCCGCGCGGCGTCGAGGCTGTCGGGCCCGCGCTCGGCCACCGCCACTGCCAGCGCCTGCGCGAACAGCCGCTCGGCGTCGTCCTGGCGCAGCTCGCGCAGCGCCAGCTCCGCGGATACCGCGTCGATCTCGGCGCCAAGTAGCGCATCGCCTGCGGCCTGCGCGCGTGCGCGCTCCAGCGTGGCGCGTGCGGGCGCCACGTCGCCGAGATTCAACTGCGCTTCGCCCAGCACGTGCAGCAGGCGCGCTGCGAGCACGGGTTCGTCGCCCAGTTCGCGGCCGACGCGGGCCACCGCGTCGGCCACGATGGCCTGTGGGCTGCTGCTGCTCGCGCCGACGCGCGCCAGCGGGTCCTGCTCGCGGTACAGCGAGGCGAGGAACCCGGAAACGCGCTCGGCACGCACCAGTTCGCGGCGCGCGGCGGATGCTTCGCGCTCGGCGCGTGCGGCCTGCGACAGCGCCACTGCGGTGCCCGCGACCAGTGCTGCCGCTGCCAGTACGCCCAGTGCGAACGGCAGCCGGTGGCGGCGGGCAAAGCGGGTGAAGCGGTACCCGTAGGTCGGCGCGCGTGCACGCACCGGATGCGCATCGAGGTAGCGCTGCACATCCTCGGCGAGTGCTGCCACCGACCCGTAGCGCGCCGTCGGTTCTGCGCGGATCGCCTGCGCCACGATCGCGTCGAGGTCGCCGGCCAGCGAGTGCGCGGGATAGGGCAGGTCGGGCGTGTCCGCAGCGCGCTTGCTGGGGCGCTGCGTTTCCTCGTCGTTGAGCCGCGCCAGCACTGCCGCGGCGTTCTCGCCGGTGCGGGTGCTGGGCAGGCTGCCGGCCAGCAGGCGGAACAGCAACAGGCCCAGCGCGTAGACGTCGGTCGCGGTCGATACCGCGTCGCCGCGCAACTGCTCGGGCGCCGCGTAGGCCGGCGTGAGCGCGGTGGCGGTGATCTCGTGCGCGCTGCCATCGAGCAGCTTGGCGATGCCGAAGTCGAGCAGCTTCGGCTCGCCGGCTGCATCTACCAACACGTTGCTGGGCTTCAGGTCCCGGTGCACCACGAGGTGGCGATGGGCGTGCTCGACTGCGGCGCAGACCTTGATGAACAGGCGCAACCGATCGCGCAGGGGCAGTGCTCGCGCGCGATACCAGTCGGTGATCGCCACCCCGTCGACGTATTCGAGCGCCAGCCACGGCGCGCCGCTGTCGTCGAGCCCGGCGTCGATGAAGCGCGCGATATTGGGATGCTCCAGCCGCGCGAGGATGCGACGCTCCTCGCGCAGGCGCGCACCGAATTGCGGCAGGTCCGCGCGCACCCGCTTGATCGCCACGCGCTGTTCCACCGTGCCGTCGTCGCGTTCCCCCAGCCACACCTCTCCCATGCCGCCCGTGCCGAGCAGGCGCACCACCCGCCACGCGCCGATCCGCTCGGGTGGCGCGGCTGGCAGCGGCGCCGAAGTTGCGGCGTTGGCGTCGAGCGCGCCGGCGACGCGCGCCAGCGAGAGCATCCGTGCGAGTTCCGGCGTGTCGATCAGATCGGCAGGAACCTGCGCGGGATCGATAAGCTCGCCGGCGGCAATCCGTGCGGCGAGATCCTGCAGCGCGTCACTGCGCGTCGTCATGCGCCGCACCGGCCATCCGCGCGAGCGCGCGATTGAGCTTCATCCGCACGCCGTCGCTCGACTCGCCAGTCTCGGCGGCGATCTCGGCGAAGCTCATGCCGAACTCGAAGCGCATCAGCACCAGTCCGCGGTGCGCCGGCGACAGCATGGCCAGCGACTGCTCCCACGCGATCCAGTCCGAAGGGTCCACGTTGGCCGCCGGCAGCACCGCTTCGACGACCTGCTCGACGTCGCTGCCTGCCACTACCGGCGAGCGGCCGTGGCGGCGCAACGATTCGCGCAGCGCATTGATCAGCATGGTGCGCAGATAGGCGAAGAACGCGCCAGGCTCGCGTGGCTCGATCGCATCGAGCGTGCCGAGCGCCTTGAGCCAGGTAAGTTGAACCAGGTCGGCAGTATCTTCCTGATGTCGCAGCAATTGCGGCACGCGCCCCTGTGCGAAGCGCCGCAACAGCGGTTCGATCCGGGCCACCAGCGCCACCCGCGCGGCACCGTCGCCGCTGCGTATGCGGCCCAGCAGCTGTGCGGTCGTATGCAGTGCGGCTGTGGATTCGGCCATCGGCCAGAGTCCGTCGTTGTCCCACCGCGGAGGATATCGCGTGAGGCTCGTCGGCGGGGATTGCGGGTGCGGCAACCGCCCCGCGCAGGGTCGAAGCACCCGGAACCATCCGTCGCCTGGGGCTCCGGGTGAACGTCCGATCCCTGCGCTTGCGTCTTGCCGCGGCGCTCGGCCAGCTGCTCGAATCCGCACACCGCGACCTGCGGGCGCGCGGCTGTCAGGTGGTCTCTGAAAGGCGTGCACTTCGTTGAACAGAACAATCGCAACGCGACCGCGCTCGCGTCCACTGACTTCGGCGCTGAGGTCGCTGGAGCGGTTTAGTCGCCACTCGCGGCGATGGCGGAGGCGAGGATTGCAACTCCTGCGGCCAACGAGCAGATGCCAATGAACGGCAGGTACCCCAGTGCCTTTGGGACCGAGCGCTTTGCGAAGCTCTGATGCCAGCGCCAAGGCATGGTCGCGAGCACAAGTGCCGTCAGGATGAGTACCCAGCCGAAGACCAGAATGGGCATCGGAAAAGGCATGCTTCCGGCAGCGATGACTAGCGCAGCACCGGCAACCAAGCGAATCCCGAGCTCAAGGTAGTGCGTCCTGGCTGTTGCCGCGAAACCCAACAGGAAACTGCTGGCAACTGCCGGCCTGAGTAAGGCGGCACCGGCGAGGGCGACGAAGAACAGGCCAAGCAAGGCAACAACGCCGAAAGCTACCGTCGTCAGCATGGCAATCCCCAAGCAGAGAAACGGGGACGGAGGGAGTTAAGGAAGAACGGAGGCGGAGACAATTTTGCACGCGCCTGCATCCGGCAGCCCTCCTTAACTCCCTCCGTCCCCATTTGTGTTTACGCACCGCCGCTCGATGTCGAATCGCGCAGCGCCCGCGCGTCTCACCGATCCGGAAGGTAGCGCGCAGCGTCAGGATACAGCCGCTGCAGCACGTCAAGCGCGCAGGCGCGCAGCCGGGTGGCGAATTGCGGATCGGCCCATGCGTCGGTCTCGGTTGCAGCATGTGCCGTGAGGGCCGCATCCACCACTGTTGCCCAATGTGCGGGCGCGCCGGTCTCGCGCCACGGCCCGCGGCCGCGGCCGAAGTGGGCGACTGCGAGGTAGCGCAGCAGCGCGTCGCGGGTGAGGCGTGCGAGGGCTTCGGTGCCCCACGACACCACGGGTGCTTCGGTGCCGCGGATGCGGTTGACGCCGCGTGCGATGCCGGCCGCACCCAGCGCGCCGAGCACGCCGCCGACCAGCATGCCGGCGCCGAAGCTCAGTCCGCCGGTGGCGAGATCGGCCTTGAGTCCAAGTGCTGCTCCGCCCAACGCGCCGCCGAGCAGGCCGGCGCGGGTCTCACTCAGCGGTGCGCTCACGATCTGCAGCTGGGCGACATCAGCGGCGATCTGAGCGACGGCTGAGCCTTCGAGTCGGTGCAGTGCGACGAGCTTCGCGAGCGCATCCGAGGCGGCGACGTCGAGGCGCGCTGCGAGTCGCTCGCGCGCGCGCGTCTCGGCGTCGCTTTCGCCGCCGGTGACGGTGCTGCGCAGCCATTCGCGCAGGCGGCCGGCGAGTCCTGGGTCGTCGACCGGCTCGCGATCGGCTGCGGCTGCGGTGAGGAAGTCCGCGATCGTGCGCAGGCTGGCGTCGAACACCTGCTGGCGCTCGACGCGCCATGCACGGTGCAGCGTGTTCATGGTCAGTCGTTGCAATGGTTCGAGGGCGGTCTCGATTGCGCTCCATAGCACCGATTCCTGCACCCAGCAGCGCGCGAAGGCATCCAGCGGCAGGACCGTACGCACCAGCGGTTGGCGCGCGAGTGCTGTGCGCCAACGTGCCAGTTCGGCTGCTTCGTCTGCCGCCGCGCGCGGCGCGCCCATCTGGTTGAGCGCCACCACCACGGGTTTACCGATCCATCCGAGGATGCGCAGTTCCGCATCCAGATAGCCGGCGGCTTCCGGCGACTCGGAGGCGTTGACCAGATACAGCAGCGCATCGGCTTCCTCGCGCGCGTTCTTGATCGCCTGCTGGCTGCACCAGAACGGACGCTCCGCGAATCGGTCCCAGGTGCCGCGCAGGAAACCGAGCAGTGGTTGGTCGGAGGATTCAAGTCGCTTGGCCAGACGCAGCGAGTCGCCGAAACCGGGCGTGTCCCACAGCATCAGCTCGGCGCCGTCGGCTGCGACCAGCACGTGGCCTTCGGCAACCTCGGTCACGTGGGCTGCATCGCGCACCTGTCCAATGTCGCGCCCTAGCAGCGTGCGCATCAAGGTCGTCTTGCCCGCATTGGTGTGCGAGAGCAGGCTGATCGCGATGCGCTGCGGCGCTTTCACGCGCGCACCTCGATGTCGGCAGCTGGTGTCAGGTCGATGAATCGCGGCGTCAATCCGTGGCCGGCAACCAGCGCCTGCCATGCGGCGCGGCGTTGTTCGATGCGCTGCGGATCGGAAGCAAAGCGCGTGCGGAATCCGGACTCGTCGAGCAGCACGCCGAGTGTGCGCGCGGCAGCAAGTTTGCCCGCGATGCGGGACAGCAGTGCGCCGTGGTGTTCGTGTTCCGGTGTGGCCGCGAGCGCAAACAGTACGAACACCGTACTGCCGAGCGCCGCGATTGGTGCTGCCAGCGCGAATGAATCTTCGGTGCCGAAGGCAAGGGTCGCAGCTAGCTCGAGTCGCACCGGGCCACCGATTTCGGCTTCCAGTGTCGCGAGCAGGGCAACCTGCGCGGTGGCGTCGACCTCGATGGCGTAGGGGATCACGGTCACCGGCACGGCCGCATGCGGATCGGCGCACTCGCGCGCGAGGCGCTGGAAGTAGGGTGCCGAAAGGTCCAGCGGCACATCGCTGGCGAGTTGCCGCACGCGCCAGCTCGCCACCAGCGCCAGCAGGGCCCGCGGCACGATCACCACCAGCAACAGGGTTAGTGCAAACAGGTGGATCCAGGTCGCAGCGGATCCAGCCGCCACCATGGTTCCTGCCGGCTCAATGCGCAGCGCGGCGATGGTCTCGACATCGGGCACCTGCAGTCCGCTGAGCGCCGATGCTGGCGCCAACACCACCGTAAGCAGCGCGTGCACCTGTACCGCATCGAGGAAGGTGCTTTGCCAACCGGCGCGGTAGTCGAGCACCAGTCCGCGCGCATACAGTCCCAGACACAGGCCCAGTGCGAGCGTCAGCGCGCCCAGATGCAGCAGGCGCTTCAAGCGCTGTGCGTCCAGTGCGCGCAACGGATCGCGCCGCACCGATTGCGGCCGCAGCGCAAGTACCGACAGCACGCCATAGGTCAGCAAGTTCCAGGCGATTACCGCCAGCCACGGCGGTGACAGCAGGTCGATGCGCTGGCCGGGGCCGGCGAAGTCGGCGGCAATCCCGGCGATCAGCGCCAGTGCAACCACCAGCAGCGGCAGCCCTGATCCTGCGAGGCGGCTACGGGGCGCCCGCTCGCCGCGCGCAGCGAGCTGCTCACTTACGGCGCGGGCGCGCGCGACGCCAAAGGCTTCCAATGTCGCCGAGGCGCCCACCGCGCGTCGCGCCGTTTCGCTCGCGCGCAGGCGATCGTTGGCACCCCAGCTGGAACCGTCGGAGTCGCCCGATTCCAGTGCCTGCATCCGCTGCACGGCACGGGCATCAGCTTCGTTCATGGAGGCGTTTGCGGGTCATCGTGCCCAAGGATGCCACGCGGGGCCGCCGGACCGGGGCGTTCGGTTTTGCCGGCTTGCGGCATTCCAAGTCCAGTTGCCTGATCGGAATGCCCGCATGCCATCTGTCGTCCGCCTTGTTTCCGGCGTCGTTTTCCTGCTCATCGCGTGCGTTGCAGCGCCGCTGCGCGCGCAGTCGTTCGTGGTGCAAGCCAACCCGCCGGCGCTCACCCCCGAGGCTGCGCTCGACGCGCGCGCGCAGACGATCCGCGCCGGCAGCTACTTCTT
>JBBRFN010000037.1:0-23865 GCA_038224265.1 Lysobacterales bacterium | reverse complement strand
CGCTCGTTGCCGTCGAGCGTGCCGACCACCGTCACTTCGCGACCCTGGGTGAACACCGCGGGATCGTAAAAGCCCGCGCGACAGGCCAGGAACCGACCCTCACTGGCGTCGGAGGCGCGTGGCCTGCCGGAGCCGGACAGCTCGCGCGACAGGATCTGGAAGCAGGTGCGGTCGGCTTGCGGGACGACCTCGATCACGATCCCGCCCCAGCGCACCGCAGCGCCCGCACTCGCCGTGTCCTGTGGACTTTGCGAATCGAACTGCCCTTGCAGTGCTTTGGGTGCAGTGGCGCAACCGGCCACGGCAAGTACTACCAATGGAGCCAGCATTCGAATCTGCATGACCTCGTTACTCCCGATCGAACACAGTGGTGTGGCGATGCGGTTGGCCGTCAGCGCAAGCGGAACGCGCGGGCGCGCTGGCGCCACTGGTCGACAGCGCCACGACCAACCTCGACGGTAGCGTAGCGCAGCGCAACGTAACCGTGCGTGAGCGCACGGATGGCATCGGCATGCGCGGGCAGCGCGGCGGCAGCGCGTTCGCCGAAATCGTGCGGACCTTCGGCCGGCGCGCGCACGATGCCGGCTTTGGCCAATCGCTTGCACCAATCGCGCCAGGCCTCGCGCAGCGGGTCGCGGCCCCGACGCCGGCGCATGCCGCCCACCAGTGCGGCCAAGGCGAGCGCGAGTACCGCAGCACCCAGCAGCGCAAACGCCAGCTGCCGCCCATCGTCGATATCGATCCCCACGTCCTCGAGCAGGCTGCGTTGGCGGATCGCGCTGAACTGCACCACGGCCTGGGTCCACCAGTAGCCGACCAGATCGAAGCGGTCGCGCACGCTGGCCAGCCAGCCGCGTTCGTACCAGGTGCCGCCGGCCTCGAAGGCCTGCCGCGCATCGCGCGACACGCGCTCGGGCGCCACCGCTGCAGTGGGGTCGATCCGCACCCAGCCCTCGCCGGCGATCCAAATCTCGCTCCAGGCATGGGCGTCCGAGCGGCGCACGGCGAAGTAGTCGCCGCTGAGGTTGTAATAGCCGCCCTGGAAGCCGACCACCACCCGCGCCGGCACGCCCGCTGCACGCATCAGGAACACGAAGGCCGAGGCGTAGTGCTCGCACCAGCCGCTGCGCACCTCGAACAGGAAGTCGTCGATCGGGTCGCCGCCGAGCAGCGGCACTTCGAACGAATAGCTGAACGACTGGTTGAAGCTGCGCAGCGCCAGATCGGCAAGCGCGCGCGGATCGTCGCCGACCCGCGTGCGCCAGTCCTGCGCCAGCGCGCGTGCGCGCGGATTGCCAGCGGCCGGCAGCTGCAGCCCCAATTGGCGAACCCCGCGCGGCAGCTCGGACTGCATCCTGTAGACACTGCTGGATTCACCGCGATAGCGCAGCGCGCTGCTCACCGGGCGCGCGGCACGGGCCTGGAAATCGGCGCTGAGCGTGGCATCGTCGGGTGGGCCGAGCGGCGCATCGAGCAGGAACAGCCAGCGCTTGTCGGTGGGCTCGAGGGTAATCTCGTAGCCGATGGTGGGGCCGCGCCGATCGAGTGCGCGTTCGGCGCCGAACCCGCTCAAGAACTCCGAGCCGCGCCAGATGCGGCCGTCGAAGTTCCACAACACCAGGCCGCGCCAATAGCGTTGCGCTGGCGGTGGCGGCTCGCCGTCGAAGCGCACCCGCATCGCCACCGAATCGTCCAGCGCAAGGCCGGCCAGCGCGCCAGGCTCCATCGTGTCGCTGATGCCGGTGCGCCCGGTGAATCCATCCTGCGGCGCGCCCCACATCGGCGACGACAGGCGCGGAAACAGGAAGAAGCACACCAGCGCGAACGGAATCGCCAGTGCCAGGTGGCGCGCGGCTTCACGCAGTCCGGCCGATGAAAAAGCCCGCAGCGGCGCGCGCTGCGCCTGCTGCGCGGAGGCCGGATCGAGTTCGTACATCGCCGCCAGCATCAGCAGGCATACAGCGGCGGTCAGCGCCGCCTGCAGCATGCCCTGGTCGAACAGGAATCCCGCCATCGCGAGGAACGCGACCACGGTCAGCACGATGCGCGCATCGCGGCGGGTTTCGCTCTCGAGGAGCTTGGTGACCAGCATCGCGGCCAGCAGGGCAGAGCCCGCCTCGCGGCCAAACAGATTGCCCAGCGTCGACACCACCATCGCCACCAGTGCCAGCGCCACCAGCAAGCGCTGCCACAGCGCGATGCGCGCGACCCCACGCCAGCGCAGCGCCACCCGCAGCCCGAGCAGCAGCAGGAAGGCGCTCAGCAGCGAGGTCGGCAGCCAGCGCGCATGCAGCAGGATACTGCCCAGCAGCGCCAGGGTAGTGGCGAGGAACGCCGCCCACGGCAGCGTATCGGCTACGGCAGCAGGGCGAGTTCGCGCAAACATTCGGCTACATGATCATGGCCGCGCGCCGGGCCCAGGATCTGGCGCGGCAGCACGAGTCGAAACGCGAGGTTGCTGGCGGACGCATCGAGCACCCAGCGGGTCAGGCGCGAAATCCGCGCCTCGTTGTCGAGGCCGGGCAGGGTGTTCCAGTCGAGCACCACTTCATCGCCGCGCGGCTCTTCGAACTCGCGCACCAGCAGGCGGTCCTGGCGCGCGCTGGATTTCCACGCGATCAGGCGAGTCGGATCGCCGGCGCGATACTCGCGCAGGCCATGCCAGTCGTCGCCACGCGCCGACAGTGCAATGCCTGCATCCAGTGCGATGCCGCGCGGCAGCGCAGGCCCGCGCCCCTCGGGACGCGGATACACCAGCACGCGCTGGTCCGGATGCAGCACGCTCCAGGTGCGCAGCAGTCCGAACGGAAAGCTCGTCGACAGCGTGTAGCGGCCCACCGGCTGCCAGCCGCGACGGCTCGTCGGCACCGCAAGCTCGGCCACCCCGCTGTCGCCTTCCAGATCGAAGCGCAAGCTGCGCCCGGCACCCTCCAGCTGCATGCGCCAGCGCGGAACCTGGTCGGTGATCGCGAAATGGAACGCAAGCAGCATGTCCTGCCCGGCATGCACCGGGCTTGCGCGTACGGCGAGCAGTTGCAGCCGCTCCAGATGGCGCACGGTGCGCGGCATCGAGATCTGCACGGCGCCTGCGAGTGCGAAGGTCAGCAGCAGCGCGGCATTGTTGTTGAAGTTCAGCGCCCCGAGCAGCATCACCACCAGCATGCAGCCGAACAGCAATCCGAACGCGGTCGGCAGGATGTAGATGCGCCGACGGTGCAGTGCGATCGGCAGCGCTTCGGTGTTGCGATAGCGGGTCAACGCCGGCAGGCGGCGCTCGGCTAACTGCAGCAGGCGCTGCCAGCCATGGCGCACAATGGCCGTGGCCACGACGTAAGCTCAGTCCACCGCGACGGTCGCGAGCACCGAACTGCACAGGGCTTCGCGGGTGGCACCGGCATCGGGCGCGGGGACCAGCCGATGCGCGGCCACCGCGGCGAAAACCGCCTGCACATCTTCCGGCAACACGAAACGCCGTTGCGTCAAAAGGGCGCTGGCGCGCGCACCGCGCAGCAGGGCCAGTCCCGCGCGTGGCGACAGCCCGACGCGGATCCGCGCATCGTTGCGGGTGGCAGCCAGCAGCGCCTGCACGTAAGCGATCAGGGCAGGGCTGGCAGTGATTGCATCGAGGCGCTCGCGCAGGGCATCGAGGTCGGCCGCATCGAGAACCGCGGTCAAGCGGTCGAGCATTACCCGCCGATCCGGCTGGGTCAGCATCTCGCGTTCGGCCGCGGCATCCGGATAACCCAGACCGATGCGCAGCAGGAAACGGTCGAGTTGCGAGTCCGGCAGCGGAAAGGTGCCGGCGAGATCGACCGGATTCTGGGTTGCGATCACGAAGAAGGGCAAAGGCAGGGGATGGGTGCGGCCATCGACGGTGACCTGGCGCTCGGCCATCGCCTCGAGCAGGGCGCTCTGCGTCTTCGGGGTAGCGCGATTGATCTCGTCGGCCATCACCACCTGGGCAAAAACCGGACCCGGATGGAAGGTGAACTCCGCGCGGTCGCGTTCATACACCGATACGCCCACGATGTCCGAGGGCAGCAGGTCGCTGGTGAACTGGATGCGCTGAAAGCTCAGGCCAAGGGTGGCCGCCAGCGCGTGCGCGAGCGTGGTCTTGCCCATCCCGGGCAGGTCTTCGACCAGCAGGTGGCCACCGGCCAGCACGCAGGCGAATGCCAGCCGCACGCCCTCCGGCTTGCCCAGCAATACGCTGTTGACCTGCGCGATCGCGGCACTCAAGCGTTCGGCGGGATCGCCTTGGCGGACGGGTCGCACGAGGGGGGCGGCTTGGGTCATGATGACTGCGATCGCGAATCGGAACGGCGAGGGTGGGACGCGGGATGTGGAAACCGAGTGTAGCCGGTGAACTGCGATGCGGTTGAGCGCGCGCGCGCTGCTCGTCGGCCTGATGCTCGCGCTTGCGGCAGCCAAGCTGTGGCTTGCATGGCGCCTGCCGGTATTCGGCGACGTATCGTTCTTCTGGCTGGAGGCGCGCCTTCTGGCGCTCGGATACAGCGACGTGCCGCCGTTGACGCCGTGGCTGATCGCACTGGGCATCTGGCCGCTGCCCGACCAGCCGCTGGGTGTGCGCTGGCCGCTGCTGCTGCTGTCGCTGGCGGTGCCGCTGCTGGTGTTCGCCTGGGCGCGGCGATTCGTGGGTGCCGCCGACGCGCGTGCTGCTGCGGCACTGAGCCTGCTGATACCGCTATCGGCAAGTCTCGGCGTGCTGGCGCTGCCGGATGTGCCGTTGACCGTGGCTACGCTGCTCGCTGCATTGGCGCTCTCGTATGCGCTGGATTCCGGACGCTGGCGCGACTGGATCCTGTTCGGTGCCGCGCTTGCGTTCGGTTGGCTGGCGCACTACCGCTTCGCACTGATCGGATTGGCCGCGCTGGTGTTCGTCTGCGCCCTGCCGCGCGGGCGTGCGCTGTTGCGCACGCGCGGCTTCTGGCTGGCGCAGGCGATCGGGCTGCTGGGTCTGCTGCCCAGCGTGCTGTTCAATGCCGGCAATCAGTGGATCGGCTGGCGCTTCCAGTTCATCGATCGCCACCCGTGGTCGTTCCATGCGCAGGCGCTGATCGAACCACTGGTGCAGGCGCTGGTCGTCACGCCACTGCTGTTCGTGCTGGTGCTGGCGGCGATCCTGCGCGCCTGGCGGCAGCGCGCACGCCACGAGGCGCCCTACGATGTGTTGGCCGGCTGCGCTGGCGGGCTGCTGCTGGTGCACTTCGGGCTGGGGCTGTTCGCCGATGCGGAACGGGTACGCTTCCATTGGCCGCTGCCCGCATTCCTGCTCGCCTTGCCGCTGGTGCCGGGCCTGCTGCGCGAGTGGCGCGGCAGCGCGGTCGGCTGGCCGAAGCGCTTTGTCGCCACTGTGGCCGTGCCACTGGCGGCGATCGCCACCATCGGCCTGCTGGCGTTGCTGGCGGGTGCCACGCGACCGGCGCCGGTGGGCTTCGGCTGGCTGGAGCGACCGCAACCGGACAACCTGCAAGGCTGGCGCGAGGTCGGCGAATGGGCGGCCGGACTGGCGCGCCGGCAGCCGCAGCGCACCCTGATCGCCGATCACTTCATGGGTGCCGCGCAGATCGATTTTGCGCTGCATGACGCGCGCCCGGTGTATGCGCTGGCGCACCCGTTGAATGCCAAACACGGGCGTGCCGCGCAACTGTCGCTGATGCAGCGCGACGAAGCCGCACTGGAAGCCGGCGGCTGGCGCACCGGCCTGCTGTTCTTCGAGGAGACCTCGCGCCGCGAGCTCGATCGCGTGCCCGCCGCGCTGGCGCTATGCGAGCGTTTCGGTAGCGTGCGCCGGGTCGACGAACTGGTGCTGTTCGGTGGGCGCTGGCGCTGGCACGCCTTCGAGGTCACGCCGCGGCGCGCCGGCGCGGCAAACACGCGCTGCGAACTGCCGGCGATGGCCGATCTGTCGATGCCGCTGCCGCACGCGGTGATCGATACCGCGTCGATCGAAGTGCTCGGCTGGGCGATGGCCGATTTCCATGGCGTGCGCGGCGTCGAGGTGTTGCTCGATGGCGAGTTGCGCGCGGTCGGTCGTTACGGCGAGCCGTTCCCGGGCGTGCAGGGCCAATGGCCGATGTCGCGCGATCGAAACCATCCGAATGTCGGCTTCAGCGCCTCGATCCGATTGGATGCGGCTGACCGCGGGTGGCGCACGCTGGCATTGCGGGTAATCGAGGCCGATGGCCGCACGCGAATCCTCGCGCAGCGCAGGATCCGGATCGGCGGGTAGGGCTTTCCGCGACCGGTACCCGGTGCCTCCCGACTCGCAGGGTAGGCGCGACGCGGGTCGGGGCGACCCGCGCTACGGCGGTTGGGTAGGTCGTCGCGAGCTGCCGTCGAGGTTTACGCCAGGACAGTGGTTGCGCTGCGGCGCGACGCGGGCCGGGGCGACCCGCGCTACGGCGACGACACTTGGCGCCGACGATCGGGGCGTGGGCTCAGCCTTCGTAGGGCAGGTCGCCCCGACCTGCCATCACGGCCGCAGCACGCTGCATCGGCGCGGTGCGCCGCAACTGCAGAGCCTCGGAATCGACGACCGTTGCCGACATCAGTCGCCGCCATTGCCGAGCGGATCCAGACCCAGCTCGCGCAGACAGCGCGTAAGCGCGATCAGCGGCAGCCCGATCAAGGCAGTAGGGTCGTCCGACCGCAGGCTCTCGAACAGCGCGATCCCGAGTCCCTCGGCCTTGAAACTGCCCGCACAATCGAGCGGCTGCTCGCGTTCGACGTAGCGCGCGATCTGCGCGGCCGAAAGTGCACGGAAGCGCACGGTAGTCGGCACCGTCGTCTGCAGCGTGCGCGCGCCTGCGATCACGCACAACGCAGTCAGGAATTCGGCTTCAGCGCCGCGCAGCTCGGCCAGTTGCGCACAGGCAGCCGCCACCGAGCCGGGCTTGCCGAGCAGTCGCGACCCGGCGCTACACACCTGGTCGGAGCCGATCACCACCGCTTGTGGATGCTCCCGTGCGACCGCGGCGGCCTTGGCGTGCGCAAGTCGCTGCGCCAACGCTGCCGCCGTTTCACCGGGCAACGGTGCTTCGCCGACTTGTGGATGCGCAACCTCGAACGGCAGCCCAAGGCGGGTGAGCAGCTCGCGCCGATACGGCGAGGTCGAGGCGAGGATCAGCACCCTGCAATCAATGCCGCGTCGGGGTCGGCGGCTCGGCCGCAAGCGGCTCGCCGCTGCCGCCATCGCGGCGCTGCGCCGTCAGTACCGCGGAGGCCTCCTGGTAGGCCGTGCGCAGGCCGCGCCCTGCGGCGTTGAGCTGCTCACTGACCTCATCGAGCTGGCGCAGGTGCATTGCCAACTGGTCGGCCGAGCGCTGGATTGCCCGCACCGCTTCGTCGAGTGCCGTCTGGGTGGCGGTCATGCTGTGCTGCTTGATCCACAGCCGGTGGGCCAGCATGTCGCGCAGCGCGGTCTGCACCTGGGCGTCGGTGTCCACCCGCACCATCGCCGAGGCGGTCATGTCCGACGGCAGTTGGCCAAGCAGGCCCTTGAGTCGCTTCATGCGCGACTTGTAGTCGAGCAGCCGGGTTTCCAGCGCGTCGGCGCCGTCGAGCAGTTGACGCAAGGCGATACTGCGCACGCGCGCGCTGCGCTCACGCACCCACAGCCACCCCGACAGCGCGGTCAGGGCGAAGATGATCACCATCAGATAGGCTTGCTGCACCGAAAACCCCTGCCGCGACTGCACCCGAAGAGTCTGCGCCAAGTGCCGGTGCCGGCGCAAACTCGGTTGACTTCGCGGGGCCACGCGCCTACCATCGCGCGCCCATGTCCGCTGCCCTGCCCGAGCAACTCGACGCCTGGCGGGCGGTTGCGTCCCGACGACGATACGAGGGAGTCCTTCCGCTGAGCGCGTTCGCGCGACTGGCAGACGGGCTCGCCGACACCGACGGCGAAGTGCAGTACGCGATCGAGTTCTTCCGCGACGAGTCCGGTATGGCCTGCGTCGCGGTAGAAGCGTCGGCGCAGTTGCCGTTGAACTGCCAGCGTAGCTTGCGTCGCTTTCTGTGGCCGGTCACCATCAGTCAGCGTCTGGGCCTGATCGCTCGTGAACAGGACGAGGCTGGCGTGGCGCCGGACTGCGAAGTGTTGTTGGTGCCGGATGGAAATCTGCGCCCCGCCGACCTGATCGAGGACGAGCTGATCCTGGCCCTGCCGGTGGTCGCGCTGGACCCGAGCACGGAGGGCGCTTCGGAGCTGGTGTGGTCGTCGGACTCGTCGGCGGCGGTCGAGACCGTCGTCGAAGAGCGTCGCAACCCGTTTGCGGCACTCGCAAAATTGAAGCATTGAACCGTTTTCCGGAGAAATTTCCATGGCAGTCCAGAAAAGCCGCAAGACCCCATCCACCCGCGGCATGCGCCGCTCGCACGACGCGCTGACCGCCGCTGCGGTATCGGTCGACAAGACCTCGGGCGAGACCCATCGCCGCCACCACATCACCAAGGACGGCTTCTACCGCGGCAAGCAGGTCATCGCGCCGAAGACCAAGGTCGTCGACCAGGATTGATCCGCAGCGTCCGCGCTTGCGCGGTCGTTACGCCGATCATCGGCATCGCGCGGATTTCGGCGTGCGTGGTTCTCGCGATCGCGGGATACCTCGCGTGGTGCGCCCGCTTGATGGTTGCGACAGTGGCGGTCGAGGGCCTAGCGTCCAGACCTGAACGGGAGGCGGCCGCTTGACCTACGCACGTATTGCAGGCACCGGCAGTTACCTGCCCGAGCGCATCGTCACCAACGCGGAACTCGCAGCGCGCGTCGACACCAGCGACGCGTGGATCCAGACCCGCACCGGCATCCGCCAGCGGCATATCGCCGCTGACGGCCAGACCACCAGCGATCTGGCCTTCGAAGCCGCGACCCGTGCGATGGCCGCCGCCGGCGTGCTCGCGACCGACATCGACCTGATCGTGGTCGGCACCACCACGCCCGACATCATCTTCCCCAGCACCGCGTGCCTGCTGCAGCACCGGCTCGGCGCCAACGGCTGCGCCGCTTTCGATGTCAACGCGGCCTGCTCGGGATTCGTCTACGCGCTTGGCGTGGCCGAAAAATTCATCCGCACCGGCGCCTCGAAGTGCGCCCTCGTGGTGGGTGCGGAAACGCTCTCGCGCATGATCGACTGGAGCGATCGCAGCACCTGTGTCTTGTTCGGCGACGGCGCTGGCGCCGTGGTGCTCAAGCCCGACGCCGAGACCGGCGTACTGTCGACCCACCTGCACGCCGATGGAGGCTACAAGAAACTGCTGTGGAATCCGGTCGGCGTATCGGCCGGCTTCACCGACGAGCCCAATCACGGTGTGCGCGTGATGATGGCCGGCAGCGAAGTGTTCAAGGTTGCGGTCAAGACGCTCGACGCGGTCGTCGAAGAAACGCTGGCCGCCAACGGTATCGCGCAGGGCGACATCGACTGGCTGATCCCGCATCAGGCCAACCTGCGCATCATCACCGCCACTGCAAAACGGCTGGGGATGCCGATGGAGCGGGTGGTGGTGACGGTCGACCGCCACGGCAATACCTCGGCGGCATCCGTGCCGCTGGCGCTCGATGAAGTGGTGCGCTCGGGTCGCGTGCAGCGTGGGGATTTGCTGCTGCTGGAGGCCTTCGGTGGCGGCTTTACCTGGGGCTCGGCCCTGATCCGCTATTGATCCACGCGACACAGGGGGGATTCGTACATGCTGGCATTCGTGTTTCCGGGGCAGGGCTCGCAGTCGGTCGGCATGCTGGCCGAACTTGCCGCCACGCATCCCGCCATCCAAGCAAGCTTCGAAGAAGCCTCGGCAGGCGCCGCTTTCGACCTGTGGACGCTGGCCCGATCCGGGCCCGAAGCGCTGCTCAACCAGACCGAGTTCACCCAGCCAGCGCTGCTTGCCGCCGGTGTTTCCGTGTGGCGCGCGTGGCAGGCGGCCGGCGGTTCGCAACCCGCGCTGCTGGCCGGGCACAGCCTTGGCGAATACAGCGCACTGGTGTGCGCCGGCGTGCTGTCGCTGCACGATGCCGCGGGATTGGTGCGCGAACGCGGGCGCCTGATGCAGGCGGCCGTGCCCGAAGGCGTGGGCGCGATGGCGGCGGTGCTGGGTGCCGACGACGCGGTGATTGCGCAGGCTTGCGCGGAAGTTGCCGGCGGCGAGATCGTGGCGCCGGCCAACTTCAACAGTCCCGGCCAGACCGTGATCGCCGGCCACGCCAGCGCCGTCGAGCGCGCGCTCGCGCGCCTTGCAGAGCTGGGCGTGCGCAAGGCAGTGCGGCTGCCGGTATCGGTGCCCTCGCACACCGCGCTGATGCGCGACGCGGCCGCGAGTCTGGCAGCGCGCATGGATTCGCTCGCGTGGCAGGCGCCGCAGATTCCCGTGGTGCAGAACGCGGATGCGCGAAGTTTCGCGCAGGTCGACGCGATCCGCGCAGCACTGGTGCGCCAGCTTTACCAGCCGGTGCAGTGGACCGCGTGCATCAATGCGCTGCGTGCTGCGGGGGTAAGCCAGATCGGCGAGTGCGGTCCGGGCAAGGTGCTCACGGGCCTGATCAAGCGGATCGACAAGGCGCTCGAAAGCCGCAGTCTCGGCACACCTTCCGATTTCGATCTTGCGCTGGTATCGCTGGGTGAGTCGACGCCGGCGCATACCAGCGTTCAACCTGTGGAGTAGTCGCATGCCAACCCCGCTGACGGGCGAGATCGCCCTGGTAACCGGTGCCAGCCGCGGCATCGGTGCCGCCATCGCCGATCTGCTGGCCGCGCAAGGCGCGACCGTGATCGGTACCGCGACCACCGAGGCCGGCGCTGCCGCCATCGGCGAGCGCCTTGCAGCGCTCGGTGGGCACGGGCGCAGCTTGAATGTCACCGACGCGGCGGCAATCGACGCCCTGGTGGATTCGATCGGCAAGCAGTTCGGTGCGATCAGCGTGCTGGTCAACAACGCGGGCATTACCCGCGACCAGTTGCTGATGCGGATGAAGGACAGCGACTGGCAGGCGGTGCTCGACACCAACCTCAGTTCGGTATTCCACGCCAGCCGCGCGGTCTTGCGCGGCATGATGAAGGCGCGCCGTGGACGCATCATCAGCATCGCCTCGGTGATCGGCGTTACCGGCAATGCAGGGCAGGCCAACTACGCGGCGGCCAAGGCCGGCATCATGGGATTTTCGAAGTCGCTGGCGCGCGAGATCGGCAGCCGCGGCATCACCGTCAATGTAGTCGCGCCGGGCTTCATCGAGACCGACATGACCCGCGACCTGCCGCCGGCGGCGAAGGAAAAAATGCTCGCCGATACCGCGTTGGGTCGGCTCGGCGCGCCGGCCGATATCGCCGCTGCCGTGGCCTTTCTCGCCTCGCCGGCCGCGGCCTACATCACCGGTGAGACCCTGCACGTCAACGGTGGGCTCTACATGCCCTGAGCGACATCTGCAACGCTCGTTTGAAACAGCGCCATGATGGGCGCATTTGGCCGCCGGCCATGCTTACCGTACAATCCGCGACCTTGTTCGGACCCTGGGAGGTCATGGCAGCAATGAGCAGCATCGAGGAACGCGTCAAAAAGATCGTTGTCGAACAACTGGGCGTCAAGGAAGATGAAGTCACGCCGAATGCGTCGTTCGTAGACGATCTGGGCGCGGACTCCCTGGACACCGTCGAACTGGTCATGGCGCTCGAGGAAGAATTCGAGTGCGAGATTCCCGACGAAGAAGCCGAGAAGATCACCACCGTGCAGGGTGCGTCCGACTACATCAAGGCTCACGTCAGCGCCTGAGCGCTCACGAACCTGTGCTCCACGAAGCTGCGCCCGAGGGCGCAGTTCTCGTTTCTGGGATCGCGACGCCGCGTTTGCACCAGCGGCGGATAGCGGTCGGTAGCCGTGCGGAGGACCGATGGGCAAGCGTCGCGTAGTGGTCACGGGCCTGGGGATCGTATCCCCGGTGGGCAACGACATCGCCACCGCGTGGCGCAACGTGGTCGATGGGGTCAGCGGCATCGGCCCGATCACCCGTTTCGATGCGAGCGCCTTCGATACCCGGATCGCCGGCGAGGTGCGTGGCTTCGAGCCGAGCGAGTGGGTGGCGCCGAAAGACGTCAAGAAGATGGACCCGTTCATCCACTACGGGATTGCGGCCAGCCTGCAGGCCCACCGTGATTCCGGACTCGAGATCACCGCGGCCAATGCCGAGCGAATCGGGGCAGCGCTCGGGGCCGGGATCGGCGGCATCGGCGGCATCGAAAAGACCACCGAGACCTATCTGAATCGTGGTCCCGGCAAGATCAGCCCGTTCTTCGTGCCCAGCACCATCATCAACATGCTGCCGGGCAATCTCGCGATCATGCTCGGCATCAAGGGGCCGAACCTGTCGGCCGTTTCGGCCTGCACCACGGCCACCCACAACATCGGCCTGGCCATGCGTCTGATCCAGTACGGCGATGCTGACGCGATGTTCGCCGGCGGTGCCGAATGTTCGACCACCCCGACCGCGATCGGTGGCTTCATCGCCGCCCGCGCGCTGACCGGCAAGAGCGACAACCCGACAGCTGCCAGTCGGCCGTGGGATCGCGATCGCGACGGCTTCGTGCTGTCCGACGGCGCCGGCGTGCTGCTGCTGGAGGAATTCGAGCATGCGCGCGCGCGCGGTGCGCGCATCTATGCGGAACTTGCCGGGTTCGGCATGTCCGACGACGCGTTCCACATGACCGCGCCGCCGGCGGACGGCAGCGGTGCGGCAACCAGCATGCGCAACGCCCTGCGCGATGCCGGACTGGCGCCTGATGGCGTGCAGTACATCAATGCGCATGCCACCTCCACGCCGCTGGGCGATGTGGCCGAGACGTGCGCGATTCGCAGTGCCTTCGGTGCTGCCGCCGATCAGTTGATGGTCAGCTCGACCAAGTCCACCACCGGCCACCTGCTCGGTGCCGCCGGTGGCGTGGAGGCGATCTTCAGCGTGCTCGCGCTGCACGACGGAGTGATTCCGCCGACCATCAACCTGCAGCATCTGGGCGAAGGCTGCGACCTGGACTACGTGCCGAACACCGCGCGCCGTCATGCCATCGATGCGGCGCTGTCGAACTCGTTCGGTTTCGGCGGCACCAACGGCACGCTGGTGTTCCGCAAGGCCTGACGGCAACCGCGATGACGACCATCGTGCGCGAGCTGGTGGGCGCGCGCGACCTTCTGCCGCTGGCCGCAGCCTATCCCGCGCGCTATCCGTGCTTGCTGGAAAGCGCGGCGGCCGGACCGGCTGGCGCGCGCTGGGACATGTTGCTGCTGCACGATGGCGAGGCCGTGGTCGGGCACGCTGGCGATCCGCAGCCGTTTCTGGCGCGGCTCGACGCCAGCTGGGCTCGCGCGCGCACGGCGCGCGTGGATCATCGGTTGCCGTTTCGCGGCGGCTGGGCCGTGCTGCTCAACTACGAACTGGCAGGCGAGTGCGACACGCACCTGCAGTTGCCGCCGGTCGCTCCGCCGATGCCCCATGCGATCGCGCTGCGCTGTCCCGCCGCGATCCTGGTCGATCGCCAGCACGATGCCACGTATCTGGTGGCCGAGCCCGCCCACGCGCAATGGATCGATGCGATGGCGGCCGACCTCGATGGCAAATGTTTGCCTGCCGGCACATTTGCGATCGCGGGTCCCGCACAGGAAGACCCGCCGAAGGATTTTCTCGATGGCGTTGCGCGTATCCACGAATACCTGCTCGCCGGCGATGTGTTCCAGGTCAATCTGTCGCGTGGCTGGCGCGTGCCGCTGCTGCCTACGAGCGATCCGTGCGCGCTGTACGCGGCCCTGCGGCGCGCCAATCCCGCGCCGTTCGCGGGCCTCTTCCGCCATGGCGATCTTGCGGTGCTGAGCAGCTCGCCGGAGCGGCTGGTCGCGGTGCACGATCGGCGCATCGAGACCCGCCCGATCGCCGGCACCCGCGCGCGCGGAGCCGACGCAGCCGCCGACGCCGCGCGAATCCGCGCGCTGGTCGACAGCGCGAAGGAGCGCGCCGAGCACATCATGCTTATCGACCTCGAGCGCAACGACCTTGGGCGACTGTGCGAGCCGGGCAGCGTGGTGGTAGAGGAACTGATGACCATCGAGAGCTACGCTCATGTGCACCACCTGGTGTCCAACGTGGCCGGCCGCTTGCGCGCGTCGATTACACCGGCGCAGACGATCCGTGCGGTGTTTCCCGGCGGCACCATCACCGGCTGCCCGAAGCATCGTTGCATGCAGATCATCGCCGCAATGGAGGCTCAGGGACGCGGTCCGTATACCGGGGCGATGGGCTGGCTGGGCAATGACGGCGACATGGACCTGAACATTCTCATCCGCACCATCTGGCAGCGCGGCGACAGCGCGTTCCTGCGTGCCGGCAGCGGCATCGTGGCCGACTCGATCGCCGAGCGCGAGTTCGACGAGACCCGCGCCAAGGCGCGCGGCATGCTGCGGGCTTTCGGCCTCGATGCCTGAGTTCGCGCTGATCGACGGCGTCGAGGCGCGCGCGCTGCCGCTGGCCGATCGCGGCGTCGCCTATGGCGATGGCGTATTCGAGACCATGCGCGCCATCGACGGTCGTGTGCCGCTGTGGCCGTTGCACCTGGCGCGTCTGGCCGAGGGCTGCCAGCGGATCGGATTGCAGCTTCCCGAGGTGTCGCTGCTGCTTGCCGAGTCCGCCCGCGCCTTGGCCGCAGCGCCGTGCGCCGTGCTCAAGCTGGTATTGACGCGTGGCGACGGCGGACGCGGGTATGCTCCAACCATCCCGAGCCGAACCCGACGCGTGCTGATGCGCTATCCCGTCCCGCCACCATCGACTGCGCCCTCGGGCCTGCGGTTGGGCTGGTGCACCACCACCCTGCCGCGCGACCCGCAGCTGGCCGGCATCAAGCATCTGAACCGCCTGCACCAGGTGCTGGCACGGATTGAAGTGGATGCGCTCGGCGTCGACGAAGGCCTGTGCTGCGACGATCGTGATCAGGTGATCTGCGCGACAGCTGCCAACCTGTTCGCGCGCATCGATGGCCAGCTGCGTACGCCGGATGTCGGCGACTGCGGCGTGGCAGGCGTGGCCCGCGCCGCACTGCTGCAGGACCCTCAGTTCGGCGGCTCGATCCAGGTCGGCGCGCTGGCGCGCGCCGATCTCGCGCGTGCGCAGGAGATATTCCTGAGCAACGCCGTGCGTGGCGTGATGCCGGTGCGGCAGCTGGGTGATCGTGCCGTGGCTGCCGGCGAATCCGCAGCGCTGGCGCGCGCAGCGCTCGCCCGCCGTGGTTTTGCGCTGGCGGGCGCCTGAGCGATGCGTCGCCTGCTGCGCTGGACCGTGCTGTTGCTGCTGATCGGCGCGATCGCGATCGGCGGATGGCTGTACACCGACTATCGGCGCTTCGCCGATGCGCCGCTGGCGCTGGGTGCCAAGGAGCGCGTGCTCGATATCCGCCTCGGCACGCCGTTCAATCGCATCGTGGCTGAGCTCTCGCGACGCGGTTTCACCAAGGCGCCTGCGCTGTACTGGCGCGCGCTCGCGTGGGAGATGCGGGTGGCCGAAGGCCTGCACGCAGGCGAGTACGCAATCGAGCAGGGCCTCACCCCGCGCAGCCTGCTCGCGCGGATGGCGCGCGGCGATGTGATCCAGCACCGCATCACGCTGATCGAAGGCTCGAGCTTTCGCGAGCAGCGCCTGGTGCTGGCAAGCGATGCCGCGCTCGAGCAGCGCGCCGCAGCCATGTCCGATGCCGACCTGATGGCGGCCATCGGCGCGCCAGGCGTGCATCCCGAGGGCCGCTTCCTGCCCGAGACCTATGCCTACACCAAGGGCATGAGCGATCTCGACGTGCTGCGCCGCGCCTACGAGGCAATGCAGAAAGCGCTGGAACAGGCCTGGGCGCAGCGGGTTCCCGGCTTGCCGCTGGACACGCCGGAGCAGATGCTGGTGCTGGCATCGATCGTGGAAAAAGAAACCGGTCGCGCCGACGAGCGCGCCGAGATCGCCGGCGTGTTCGTGCGCCGGCTCAATATCGGCATGCGCCTGCAGACCGACCCGACCGTGATCTATGGCGTCGGCCCTGCATTCGATGGCAATCTCACCCGCATGCATCTGCAGACCGACACCCCCTACAACACCTATACACGGTTCGGCCTGCCGCCGACCCCGATTGCAGCGCCAGGCCGCGACGCGCTGCGCGCTGTGGCAAAGCCCGCCGACGGCGACACGCTGTTTTTCGTCGCCCGCGGCGACGGCAGCCATCAGTTCAGCGCCACTCTGCGCGAGCACAATGCCGCAGTCGCCAAGTACCAATTGCGGCGCTGAGCGATGCAGTCAGGCTTGTTCATCACTCTTGAGGGCGGCGAAGGCGCGGGCAAGAGCACCGTGCTGGCGTCGATCCGCAGCTGCCTGCAGGATGCCGGGATTCCCCATCGCCTCACCCGCGAGCCCGGTGGCACGCCGCTGGGCGAAGCGCTGCGTGCGGTGGTGCTCGATCCGCGCTACGCCTGTCTGTGTCCCGAGAGCGAGCTGCTGCTGATGTTCGCCAGCCGCGCGCAGCTGGTCACCGAATCGATCCTGCCGGCATTGGCCGCAGGCGAGTGGGTGGTCAGCGACCGCTTCACCGATGCCAGCTTCGCCTATCAGGGCGGTGGTCGCGGCGTGCCGCTGGCGCTGATCGAAGACCTCGAACGCTGGGCAGCCTTCGGCCTCAAGCCGCAGCGCACCTTCCTGCTCGACGTGCCGGTTGCGGTCGGACTCGAGCGGGTGGCGGGCCGTGGTGGCGGTCAGGATCGCATGGAGCGCGAAAGCCTCGGCTTCTTCGAGCGCGTGCGCGAGGCCTATCTGGAGCGTGCGCGACTCGATCCAGCGCGCATCGAACGCATCGACGCCTCGCTGCCGCCCGCCGCGGTGGCAGCGCAGGTGACAGGCTCGCTCGCGGCGCTGATTGCGAGCTGGCGAGGGGCTGTCGCATGAGAGCGCAGTGGCTGCAGTCGGCGTGGTCGGTGTGGCAGCGACGGCATACGGATGGGCGGATTCCGCACGCCATACTGATCGCAGGTCCACAGGGTCTGGGCAAGCGCGAGTTGGCCGCCGACCTGGCCGGCTCCCTGCTTTGCACGACCCCGCAGGACGACGCGCGCCCCTGCGGCCATTGTCGCGCCTGCCTGCTGCTGGCGGCCGGCACCCATCCGGATTTTTATCCGGTCAGCTTCGAGCTCAACGACGAGGGCAAGTTGCGCACCGAGATCATCGTCGACCAGATGCGCCGCCTGAGCGAATCGCTGAGCAAGACCAGTCAGTTCGGCGGCTGGCGGGTCGCGGTGATCGATCCTGCCGATGGGATGAACGCGTCGAGCTTCAATGCGCTGCTCAAGACGCTGGAGGAGCCCGACGCGAAAGCAGTACTGGTGCTGGTCAGCGACCGCCCCTCGCGCTTGCCGGCCACGATCCACAGTCGCTGCCAGCGGATCGACCTGCGCTTTCCGCCGCGTGCGCAGGCGCTCGAATGGCTGGCCAACAGCGGCCTGCGTGGCAGTGCGGCCGAACTGGTGCTGGATCTGGCTGCCGGCAATCCGGGTCTGGCCCTGCGCTATGGCAACGCCGAGAACCGCGTCCGGCTGGAATCGACGCTGGCCGATCTTGCTGCCGTGGCCGCGGGCCGTGCGTCGGCACACGAGACCGCCGGCCAGTGGATCAAGGACGAACCGGCCGAGCGCCTGCTGCTGTCGGCACAGGCGATCCGGGTCATCGCGTGGGCCGCGCGCGGCCAGGGCAGCGCGCCGAAATCGGCCGCAGCGCTGGCGAGCTTGACCGCAGCCGCACAATTCCCGAAGCTTGCCGCGTGGTGGGACCGCGCCAACGTGGTCCGGGAGCAGCTCAAGACGCCACTGCGTGCCGATCTGCTCCTGCTCGAACTGCTGCGCGAATTCCGCGTGGCAATGCAGCCGCCGCGCGATGCCAAGGGGTAAATGATGGCTGCAACTCCCGGTGCAACAGGCGGCATGCCGCGCCAGGGCATTCTGTCGCTGGCAATCAAGGACAAGGGTGCGCTGTACAACGCCTACATGCCTTTCGTGAAAGGTGGGGGATTGTTCGTGCCCACCGCCAAGCGCTACAACCTCGGCGACGAGGTGTTCATCCTGCTCTCGCTGATGGAAGAAAAAGACCGCCTGCCGGTGGCCGGCAAGGTGGTCTGGGTCACCCCGACCGGCGCGCAGGGTAACCGCACCGCGGGCATCGGCGTGCAGTTCTACGAAACGGCCTACGGTGATGCGGCCAAAACCCGCATCGAAGCGCTGCTGGCCGGCACCATGGGTGCGGAGCGGCTCACGCACACGATGTAGGTGCCGAGCGCCTGGCCTCGGTCGAGCGCGTCTCAGCCCAGGCGCGACTGCGCGATCGCCTTGATCCGCGCCAGCATCGCCGACAGGCCGTTGCTGCGGGTCGGCGACAGATGGCCCTTGAGTCCGATCATCTCGATGAAGCGCGGCTCGGTGGCGATGATCTCCGCCGCACTGCGACCCGAGTACACCCGCAGCAGCAGCGCAATCAGGCCCGATACGATGGCCGAGTCGCTGATCGCGGCGAACTGCAACCGCGACGCATCGCCGCTGGGCACGATCCACACCTGCGACTGGCAGCCGCTGACCTGGTGGGCATCGGTCTTGAGTGCGGCGTCGAGCGGCGGCAGCTTGCGACCGAGGTCGATCAAGTACTGATAGCGCTCGGTCCAGTCGCCGAACAGCGCGAATTCTTCGGCGATCTCCTGCTGGGCGCCATCGGTATCGGCGGTTGTCGCGTTCATCGACTGCACATTTTCCAGCGTGGGCCCTGCGGCGTGTCCTCTACAGTTACGCCAAGTGCCGTCAGCTCGGCGCGAATGGCGTCTGCCTCGGCGAAACTGCGCGCGAGCTTTGCGGCCTGGCGGCGGTCGACCAGAGCCTGGATCGCGGCCTGGTCGATCCCGCTGTCGACGGTCGCCTGATCGAACCAGCGCGCCGGATCGAGCTGCAGCAGGCCCAGCAGGCGGCCGCCGGCCAGCAACGCGGACTTGCGCAGCCGCTGCGCTTGCGGCCCCTCCGCGCGGCGCGCCTCGCTGGCGAGCTCGGATAACACGGCCAGCGCGCGCGGGGTGTTCAGATCATCATGCAGTGCGGCGCTCAGTTCCTCCGGCACCGGCGCATCGCAGTCGAGCGCGACTGTCGCCAGCTCGCGCAGGACGCCGTACAGCCCATCGAGCGTGCGCACGATCTGGGTCATGCCGGTGTCCGAGAAGTCCAGCGGCTGCCGGTAATGTGCCTTGAGCAGGAACCAGCGTAGCGCCTCTGGCGGATGCGAACGCCGTAGTTGGTCGACCAGCATGGTGTTGCCCAGCGACTTCGACATCTTCGCGCCGTCGATGGTGACAAAGCCGTTGTGCAGCCAGTAGCGCGCAAAGGTGCGCCCGCCGTGCGCGCAGGTGCTCTGTGCGATCTCGTTCTCGTGATGCGGGAATTTCAGATCCACCCCGCCTGCGTGGATGTCGATGGTCTCGCCGAGGTGGGTTTCGCTCATTGCCGAGCATTCGATGTGCCAGCCCGGGCGGCCGCGGCCCCACGGCGAGGGCCAGCCCGGCAGATCGTCGGTCGATGGCTTCCACAGCACGAAATCGCCAGCATGGCGCTTGTACGGGGCCACCTCGACCCGCGCGCCGGCCAGCATCTCGTCGGTCGAGCGCCCCGACAGCTGGCCATAGGCCGCAAAGGTGTCGACGCCGAACAGCACGTGTCCTTCGGCCGCATAGGCATGGCCGCTGGCGATCAGCCGCTCGATCATGGCCACGATCGGGCCGATGGTCTGGGTCGCGCGCGGCTCGATGTCCGGCGGGTCGACGCCGAGTGCTGCCAGGTCGTCGTGATAGGCGCGCGTGTAGCGGTCGGTGATGGTGCCGATCGGCACGCCCAGCTCGCGCGCGGCGGCATTGATCTTGTCGTCGACATCGGTGATGTTGCGTGCGTAGATCACTTTCGGCCAGCGCTGCCGCAGCAGCCGTGCCAGCAGGTCGAAGACCACCGGCGGGCGCGCGTTGCCGATATGCGCGTAGCTGTAGACGGTCGGTCCGCAGACGTACATCGTGACCCGCTCGGGATCGACGGGCGCGAAGACCTCGCGCTGGCGGCTCAGGGTGTTGTAGAGGATCAGGTCCATGACGAGGGGCAGGGCGGGGCAGCGGGACGGGGTGCACGCGAGCCCCCGATTGTAGTCCGAGGCACCGGCGACGCGCGCGGGTTTGCGTCGGCCGTGGATGGCAACGATCCCCTTAGGCTGGATTCAGGGCCGCCCCTTACAATGCAGACATTCACCATCAAGACGTGGCCACCCGTTCCGGACCAGGCCACGCGAGGAGCCCCGACCATGATTCGCAAGCCACTGCTCGCCCTGCTCGCCCTGCTGGTGTCGTGTTCCGCGCTGGCGCAAGCGCGCTACGAGGATCGCTACGATGACCGTGCGCCGCCGCCCCCGCCGCCGGTTGGCGCCGAGAACGTCAATTTCGCCTACGCCGACGTACTGCGCTCCAATCCGGTGTACGACACGTTGCGCGCTTCCGCGCCGCGCGAGGAGTGCTACGACGAGCGCGTCGAGCGCCGCGACGGCGGCAACGGGACCGGCGGTGCGGTACTCGGTGCGATCATCGGCGGTGCGCTTGGCAATCAAGTCGGCAAGGGTGATGGCCGCAAGGCTGCCACCGTGGCCGGTGCGGTGATCGGAGGCACGATCGGCCACAATCAGGCCACCCGCGACGGTCGCCGCTACGAGGGTGTCGAGCGTCGCTGTCGGGTAGTCGACGACTTTCGCGAGGAGCGACGCCTGGTTGGCTACGACGTCGAGTATCGCTATCGCGGCGAGGTCTACATGTCGCGTCTGGACTACGATCCGGGCGACAAGCTGCGGGTGCGGGTATCGGTGACGCCGGCCGACTGATTCGACCGCCGCGCCTGGCCGACCTTTGGGTCGGCCATTCTTGCGCCGCAGCATGGCGCATGCTTCAATCCGGGAATGCTGTCGCCCTGCGCCACTGTCAACGTTGCAACCAGCGCCTGGATGGCAGCGGGCATGACTTCGCGAGCGCGGCGACGCCAGTTGCGGTAGCGCTGGGTCGCGTTTCGTCGAAGCACCGACGTATCCGAAGCCCAGCCGCAGCGCTGGGCTTTTTGTTTTCCGGAAAAGGCCGCCATGACGCTCCGCCATTTCATCACCACCCAGGATTTCTCGCGCGCCGAACTGGACTCGCTGCTCGCCGAGGCCGCGCGCTTCAAGCGCGAGAAGCTCGGCAACCAGCTGCAGGGCAAGGCGATCGCGCTGCTGTTCTTCAACAGCTCCATGCGCACCCGCACCTCGTTTGAACTGGGCGCATGGCAGTTGGGTGGCAAGGCCATCGTGCTCGCACCCGGCAAGGATGCCTGGGGCATCGAGTTCGAGCCCGGCCGGATCATGGATGGCGAGCCGGAGGAACACGTCGCCGAGGTAGCACGCGTGCTGTCGCGCTACGTCGATCTGATCGGCGTGCGCGCGTTCCCGAAGTTCGTCGACTGGTCGGTGGATCGCGAGGACCTGGTGATCAAGGCCTTCGCAAAACACGCCACGGTGCCGGTGATCAATCTGGAAACGATCACCCATCCATGCCAGGAGTTGGCCCACATCATGGCGCTGCAGGAGCGCTTCGGCGCATTGCGCGGGCGCAAGTACGTGCTGACCTGGACCTACCACCCGAAGGCGCTGAATACCGCAGTGGCGAACTCCGCGCTGCTGATCGCGAGTCGCTTCGGAATGGACGTGACCCTGCTGTGCCCGACGCCCGAGTACGTTCTCGACGAGCGCTACATGGACTTCGCGCGTGCCAACGTCGACGACAGCGGCGGGTCGCTCACCGTCAGTCACGACATCGAGGCCAGCTATCGCGGCGCCGACGTGGTGTATGCGAAGAGCTGGGGCGCGCTGCCGTACTTCGGCAACTGGGCGCCGGAGAAACCGATCCGCGACCAGTACCAGCATTTCATCGTCGACGCCGCCAAGATGGCGCTCACCAACAACGGTCTGTTCAGCCACTGCCTGCCCCTGCGCCGCAACATCAAGGCCCCCGACGATGTGATGGATGCCCCGTAGTGCATTGCCATCGACGAAGCCGAAAACCGCCTGCACGTGCAGAAGGCGGTGATGGCGGGGGTGTTGGGGTGGAGCGCCTAGAGCGGCGAATTCGCAATTGCCGCCATCCCGAAACGCATGATCCAGCTACAACTATCGGCCAACTCCAATGACTTCCGACCAGAAAATCGTCCTCGCCTTTTCCGGCGGCCTCGACACCAGCTTCTGCGTACCGTGGCTGCGTGAGCGCGGCTATGCCGTGTACACGCTGTTCTGCGATACCGGTGGGGTCGATGCCGAGGAAGTGGCGTGGATCGCGGCGCGCGCGAAAGAGCTGGGCGCGGTCGAGCACCGCACGGTCGACGCATCGCAATCGATCTGGGACGAGTTCGTGGTGCCGTTGGTGCAAGGTGGCCAGTGGTACCAGAACCAGTATCCGTTGCTGACCTCCGACCGCTATCTGATCGTCAAGCATTCGCTGGCCTGGTGCGATGCGCTCGGCACGCAGTTCTTCGCGCACGGCTGCACCGGTATGGGCAACGACCAGGTGCGCTTCGATGTCACCGCCAAGGCGCTTGGCGACTACACGATCATCGCGCCTATCCGCGAGATCCAGAAGGAACACACCGAGGTGCGCGCCTACGAGCAGCGCTGGCTGGAGGAACGCGGCTTCGACGTGCGCGCCAAGCAGAAGAGCTACACGATCAACGAGAACGTGCTCGGTCTGACGCTCTCCGGCGGCGAGATCGATCGTTGGGAGGCGCCCGGCGAAGGTGCGCGCGGCTGGTGTGCGCCGCCCTCGGCGTGGCCGAGCACGCCGCTGGCGATCCGTATCGGTTTCGAGCGCGGCGTTGCCGTGGCGCTCGATGGTGAGCGACTGAATGGTCCGACCATCCTCAAGCGCTTGAACCAGCAGTTGGCGGCCTATGGCGTTGGCCGTGGGCTGTATACGGGCGACACCACCATCGGCCTGAAGGGCCGCATCGTGTTCGAAGCACCCGCTCTGACCGCGCTGCACGTGGCGCATCGGGCGCTGGAAGAGACCGTGGCGACCAAGCAGCAGAACCGTTTCAAGCCGGCCGTTGCACAGCGCTGGGTCGAGCTGGTCTATGAGGGCTTCTTCTACGAGCCGCTGAAGCACGATCTCGAGGCCTACATCGCCTCCAGCCAGGCGACCGTCAACGGCACGGTGACCCTGCACACGCGCGGTGCCAATGTCGACGCGGTGGCGATCGAATCGCCGCACATCCTGCGCAGCGCCAAGGCGACCTACGCCCAGGCCGCCGACTGGGGCGTGGCCGAAGCCGAGGGCTTCATCAAGCTGTATGCGATGTCGAGTGGCTTGTATGCAGAGGTTAATCGCAAGTTGCTGTAAAGCGGCAAATGGTGTGTGGTGAGTGGTGAGTGGTGAGTGGGCGAACATCGAACGTCACCTGGCGAGAACGGCACTTGATTGCCGCTAGTCATCCCCGCGCAGGCGGGGATCCAGTGACTTTGGCAGTTGGTTGGAGCGCGAGACACTGGATTCCCGCCTGCGCGGGAATGACGGGCTGGGCTGAATCCTGCAGGAATCGGCGCTACCGCACCCGGGCTGCTGCCGCTCCAACGCGCGGCTTTCCCATTCACCACTTACCACTCACCACTTACCACTCACCACTCACCACTCACCACTCACCACTCACCACTCACCACTCACCACTCACCACTCACCACTCACCACTCACCACTCACCACTCACCACTCACCACTCACCACTCACCACT